>NZ_JBICJO010000059.1:0-142153 GCF_043103185.1 Shewanella sp. YQ_9 | reverse complement strand
GCTTTGGCCGGGTTTGTTGTTGGGGATTGTTAGTTGATCTTGAGTAATTCCACATCAAAAATCAGTACCGAACCCGGCGGGATGGAGCCGGCAGAGCGATTGCCGTAGCCCAGGCTGCTGGGTATAAAGAAGCGCATCTTGTCGCCTTCTGTCATCAACTGAACCCCTTCGGTCCAGCCCTTGATCACCTGATTGAGTGGAAAGGCGATGGGCTCGCCGCGATCGACCGAGCTGTCAAACACAGTGCCGTCAATCAGGGTGCCATGGTAGTGCACTGTCACCTTATCCTTGGGACCCGGATGAACCTGGCCTTGCCCCTTGTGCAGCAACTGATACTGCAGCCCTGAGTCTGTGGTGACCACACCCTCTTTATGCTTATTGGCCTCAAGAAATACCTCGCCCTTGGCAATATTCTCTTTTGCCAGTTTTTGGCCATTCATGGTGGTGAAAAAGTAAAAAATAACTGCGGCGATAACCACCACGGCAAGCAACATTCTCATTTGGGGATCCTCTGTCCTGAAGGTGGCGCTATCTTAGCAGTTGGACTGCGGCATTTACAGCTTCGGGTTATAGTGTACTTTTGTCGGGCTTTATCCCACAGGCAGACTTGTGTAGGCTATTGATAAAAAAGTGAAAGCTAAATCAGCTCTCCGCAGAATAATCATAATAAGACTCAAGGAAACCCCTATGCTCAATCGCGCCTCCCGGCCACTGGTCAAGCTGGTGGATAAGTATCTGCCCGATCCCTATATCTTTGTGCTCCTGCTTACTCTGTTGGTGTTTGCCGCCGCCATGCTCGGCCAGCAAAAGACACCGGTAGAAGTGCTGGGTTATTGGGGCAGTGGTTTTTGGAATCTGCTCAGTTTCTCGATGCAGATGTTGCTGGTGCTGGTCGCCGGTTTTATGCTGGCCAGCTCTCCGCCGGTGAAGAAGCTGCTGGACGCCATAGCGTCTCTGGCTCGCAGTGCGCCGCAGGCTATCATACTGGTGACCTTGGTCTCCTTGGCGGCCAGTTGGCTTAACTGGGGGTTCGGTTTGGTGGTTGGTGCCCTGTTTGCCAAGGCGTTGGCGCGCCGGGTCAAGGTGGATTACCGTTTGCTGGTGGCCAGTGCCTATTCGGGCTTTGTGGTCTGGCACGGCGGCTTGGCGGGCTCAGTGCCTTTGACTGTGGCCACACCAGGACACTTTGCCGAGGCGCAGATAGGTATTATCCCTACCTCGGAAACTATTTTTGCCGGTTTTAATCTGCTGCTACTTGCCTTGCTGTTTATCATAATGCCGTTGGTCAATCGCTTTATGCTGCCGGATGACAAAGAGTCTGTGATAGTCGATCCTACGCTGCTCGAGGATGCTGCGCCGACTCAGAGTGAGAACAAACGCCCGGCCGACTATCTGGAGAATAGCCGGATACTCGGGACCCTGGTGGGCCTGTGTGGTCTCGGGTATCTGGGGTATTGGTTCTTTGTTCAGCGGGGCAGTCTCAACCTCAACATAGTCAACTTCCTGTTTCTGTTTCTGGCGATAACCCTGCACCAGACGCCGCGCAGTCTGCTGGTCAGTCTCAATGAGGCGATAAAGGGCGGCGCCGGGATAGTGATCCAGTTTCCCTTCTACGCCGGCATCATGGCGGTGATGGTGCAGTCCGGGTTGGCGCAGAGTATCTCTTCGGGTTTTGTTGCCATTGCCAGCGCCGAGTCACTGCCATTCTGGAGCTTTATCAGCGCCGGGGTGGTGAATATCTTCGTGCCATCCGGTGGCGGCCAGTGGGCGGTACAGGCACCTATCATGTTGCCGGCCGCCGAGGCACTTGGCGCCGATGTCGCCAGGGTCGCCATGGCGGTGGCCTGGGGGGATGCCTGGACCAACCTGATCCAGCCTTTTTGGGCGCTGCCTGTGTTGGCCATTGCCGGGCTCAAGGCCCGGGATATCATGGGTTTTTGCCTGATGCAGTTGCTGATCACCGGCGTGGTGATAAGTGTTGCCCTCAGTTGGTTTTAGGCCAGCTATGCTTGCTGATCCCCTTGATATACAGGCTCTTGTGATAGGCCCAACCGAAAGCGAGGATCAGCAGCAACCCCGAAACCACAGGCGTTAGCAAAAACTGCCAGTCGGCCCCGGCCAGCATCACCAGCAAGGGGTTGGCACCGGCCGGTGGATGTGTGGTATTGGTCAACATCATCAGGCCGACCCCGAGGCCGGTTCCCAGCCCCAGTGTCAGCGGCGACACTCCCAAGGTGTGCAATAACAAGAGTCCCAGAGCACAGGTGAGCAGGTGGCCGAAGAAGATGTTTTTCGGCTGCGCCAGCGGGCTTTGGGGCAGGGCGTAGAGCAACACCATAGTGGCACCGAATGGTGCCATCAGCAGCAGACTCCAGCTCAGATTCTGTGTCAGCATCTCCTGTAATCCCGCCAGTAATCCAATACAGCTTCCGGCGCCCAGTGTGGCCCAGGCGGCAGCCTGCCAACGGTTTGTCGCAGTTTGGGCTGTGGTTTTTGCAGGTGTTGCAGTCAGGGGAGGCGTGTTGTCCATATCTGTTTTCCTTTGGTTGTCAGCATTTTTGCTTGGTAGAACAATCGGTCTACTTTTTATGGTAGACAGACCGTTCTACTTTTGTCAAACTCAGATTGAATCGTTAAGGAGTGTGAGATGGACAAGGTTTCCCAACTGCTTGCCGGCGCCTTTGAACTCTTTTATCGAGAGAGTGTGCATGGGGTGGGCATCAATCAAATTCTGGCCGAGGCCGGCATCGCCAAGAAGACCCTTTATCATCATTTCGAAGGGAAGGAGGCCCTGGTGCTGGCCGTGGTGCGTTATCGCGATCAGCTGTTTTTTGACTGGTTGAATCAAAGGCTGGAGGTGGCGCAAACGCCAACAGAGCTGGTCCATGAGCTGTTTAACGCCCTGGATGATTGGTTCAACAGCCGGGTTGAGTCCCTGAGCCAGTTTCGCGGCTGTTTCTTTATCAATACCGCCGCCGAGTATCCCTCACCCGAGCATCCGGTAAATCGTCTCTGCCGAGAGCATAAGGCCAGGGTTCAAAATGAGCTTGAGCAGAAATTGTCGTCTTGGCTTGGCCGCGAGCACGCTCGTGAGTTGGCCGGGCAGCTGTGTTTGATTAAAGAGGGGACGATAGTCTCGGCCCAGCTCGTTAGCCGGCAGTATGCTGCCGAGCGCGGCCGCAAGCTGGCACTTGGCTTATTTGATTAAGCCTGCTTGATAGGCGAGCTTGCCCTTGAGTTTAGAGACAACCGTTAAAAGGCTATCTCGGGCAGCCGTGCCAGCCATCCCAGCTTAAGAGCGGCGCCAAGCGCCAACAGGTTGAGGCCGACACAGCACCAGAATAGGAGTCTGAAACTTGTTTTACTGGTCTTGTGGCGAAACTGATGGCGTGCCAGCAAAGCGCCAGGCCAGCCACCGAGCAAACCGGTCAGTTGCAGGGTCGACTCCTTGGTGCGCCAGCGGCCAGTTTCGGCGGCCTTTTTATCACTGGCATAGAGCCAATAACAGAGAAGGCTCAGCAGCAGATACCAGACGGGCACCAAGAGCGGCAGCTTACCCAGTGCCACTAATGCCAGTAGCAGCAGGGCAAACAGGACTGTGAGCTTACCGACGAAAGACTTGTGACTGCTGCGCTTATTCTGCTGACGCTGTTTTTGTTTGAGTCTGCCCCTGTCCTCGGGAAAGAAGGCCTGTTTTGCCTGGCGCCGGCCCTGGTCATCCAGTGTGATGTCAAAGGTCAGTACGTCGCCCACTTGTGGCCTGCGACCGCTCAGGCTCAGTGACTTAATGTGCAGAAATACCCGTTCACTGCCGTCATTGGGGCTGATAAATCCAAAGCCTTTATCGTCCTGCCAATGGCTGACTTTTCCTTTGTACTTCATGTATTTGACTCGTGAGTATTCGTGGCGTTATTGATTGGCTTATTGCCAAAGGCCAGACGGCGCCAGAGCCATTCCAGCGGTCCTTGGTTGAAGAACTTAAGGTAGCAGCTGGCCAGTATTATCTGAACCAAGGCATAACCCAGGGCTATGGCCAGGTAGTCTATGCGTTCAAGTGTCAGCAGTAACTCGGGCGCTTGATGGCGAAACAGCCAGATCCCAAAACAGGACTGCAAAATATACAGGCTCAAGGGGATCCGGCCAACCGCCTGCAGGCGTCTTGGCAACCATGGCAGGCGCCGGCCGAACTTAACCAACAGATGCGCATAGATGATAGCCATGGGAATGGCGCTCAGCATGACCAGAATATCGGAAAGCATCACCAATTTGGGGCGGGATTGCAGGCTGAGAATCGTGTCCGCCAGCGACAGCAGCAAGCTCAGCGCCAGCAATTTCCCTAATTTGCCCTGGGGTAAACCTTGGTCAAACAGCCCGCGACGATACAGGCTAATCCCCAGCAGCATCACACCGCTGACAAACCACAGCAGAGTAAATGGCAGGGAAATCAGCATCAACAAGGTCATAAACAGGTGCATCAGCAACTGCTCGCCATAGCTGCCGGTCCAGGCGCTGTATTGTTCATTGAAAAAGGCGTTGCCGCGGATCCAGGTTTCATCACCCGGCAGAAAGATCATCAAACCATAGGCCAGGGTGCCGATGGCGATAAAGAGCAGCGCCCGCCTTTGCTGGGCCTCAATCTCCAGGTTACGATAATGCCAGGCGAGGAAGCCACAAATGCTATAGGTGAGCAGTATATCCCCCGGCCAGATAAACAGGCTGTGCAGCGCCCCAAAGAGCATCAGCCAGAGTAAGCGTGAGCGGATTAAGGGGAAGGGCTCCAATCCTCTGGCGAGGAAATTCTGTTGTTGAATATAGAGGCCGACACCGAAGAGCATGGAAAACAGGCTGAGGAAGCGCCCTTCCAGCAGAAAATTACTCAGGGTTTCGGTAATGGCATCGGTTAAATGAAACTCGGGAAAGGGCGCATAACCATATAAGGTGACGCCCATAAAACTGACATTGAGAAAGAATATCCCCAATACTGCCAGCCCTCTGACGGCATCGATATTGGGGTTGTGACTGATTTTGACCGGCTGTCCCTGCATCTTTTTCCTGCTTACTCTTGAGTACCGTCTAAGGCTTCGATTAGCTGAGCCAAGTTAGCAATCAAACCCGAATGAGGGAAGTGCTGGCTTGTTTCAAATTATGATCCCTTCTCGGTCGCGTTTTTGGCTGGCTTGGCCGAGATCCAGAGCCTGATACTGCCCTTGACCACAAGGATATCATTGCAGTCATAGGCGAGCACCTCGACATCGAGATCCCCAGGCTGCCAGGCATTGGCATCAACCTTGGCCACACAGCGGATATCGCTGCCGGCCTTGGCGGTGTAATCCAGCGTCATGCCCTTGGGGATCCAGCGTAGATGAGGTGGTATTGAAGCCTCGGCCATGACTCCCATCGCCATTTCCAGGCCGTTGCAGATGGCAATGACATGTACTGTACCTATGTGATTCTCCACTGCGCGGCGTTTACGCAGCAGGCATTCACAGTAGTTGGGCTCCAACTGACGGATTATCGGTTTGATACTGCCAAAGTAGGGCGCCATCCGGCTGACCAGCAAGGAGAATATCTTATTGCCAAAGGGCAGGCGCCTGCATTTGTGATACAAGTTCAGGGTCGAATTGGCGGTTTTACTCATAGTGATTCCTTGTGGGTATTCCTTGTTGATGTTCTTTGTTGGTATAGGGTAATGTTTTTGTTATTACTCTGGTCGGATGAGTGTGTATGCTGACGAGCGCTTTGGCAAGAGCCAAGAGGAAAGAGGCAAGAGCATTGGTTAAGACGAGCGAGGGGCACACCAATCTGATCTGGGGCTGAACAGATAGAATAAAATGGCGTGGCAGCAACTGGGGGCTGTGCTTAAAATGACGGTTTCTTCTGGAAGGTGCGAATGGGTGGACCCTTTGCAAGTGCAAGAATCACTTCCTTGGACAATCCAACTTCAATCAGGATTGGTATAATCCGCGAGAATTATCAAAACAGTAGTAAGGAAACCTAGTGAAATTTCTGTTGACCTACCTCAAGGGGCTGGCCATGGGGGCCGCCGATGTGGTGCCCGGCGTTTCCGGGGGAACCATAGCCTTTATTACCGGCATCTATGACACCCTGCTGGAAAGTATTCGCCGTATCAATCCCAGTCTTTGGGGCATTATACGCCGCGACGGGATCAAGGCGGCGTTTGCACATATCAATGGCGCCTTTTTGTTGAGTCTGTTGGCGGGGATCCTCAGCAGTATTCTGAGTCTGGCCAAGCTTATCTCTTACCTGCTGGCACATCATCCTATTCCTGTATGGTCATTCTTTTTCGGGCTGATCCTTATCTCCGTGGTGCATATGCTGCGCCAGGTCAAGGGCGGTTTTTCACTGCCACGGCTACTGATTTTTGCACTGGGAGTGGCCTTTGCATGGGGCATTACCGTGCTGAGCCCGGTTGAGTTGGAAGCCAGCTACTTTAATATTTTTGTTGGCGGTGCCATTGCCATTTGCGCCATGATACTGCCAGGGATATCCGGCAGCTTTATCCTCTTGCTATTGGGACTGTATCCGGCCGTGCTGGCGGCGGCCAAGAATATCCAGTTGGATATTCTTGGCTGTTTTGCTGTCGGTGCCGTGATAGGTATCCTGAGTTTCAGCCATCTGCTGTCGGCGCTGCTGCGGCGCTTTCACGATGCCACCCTTATCTTCCTTACCGGGCTTATGCTGGGGACGCTGGGCAAGATCTGGCCTTGGAAACAGACGCTGAGCTGGCGCACCAATTCCCATGGTGAGCAGGTACCCCTGGTGCAGCAAAACCTGTCTCCCTTTGGCTTTGAGCAACTGACACAGCAGCCGCATCAGTTGGGGTTGGCGCTCTTGTGTGCCGCCGCCGGAATTGGCCTGGTACTCCTGGTTGAGCGCCTGGGGGCCAGCAAGCAGTAATTTCAGGCCATAGTGCCCTGCAGTGAAAGGTATCAATGATAAAAAACGGGAGCTCAAGGCTCCCGTTTTTTATCTCCCTTCGAATCTCTCTTAAATGCCTTTGCGTTACAGGTTTCATTCAAGATGGGTCTTGCTTCGCCAGCGGATAGCCCAGGCTTGCTGGGCTTGACTCCATTTAAGGTCTTGTATGGCTTGCCAGGCAAGTCGGTTCCTCTTTGCTAAAAAAATATTGTACAAAAACTTGATCCTTGTACAGGTATGTGCCTTAATTTACTACAAGGTTATACAAGGGTTCTCAATATGTACAAGTTTGAGCCGCAGCGAATTCAACTGGGTATCAGTGCCTGCCTGTTGGGGCAGCAGGTGCGTTTTGACGGTGGTCATAAGAATTCTGTCTATTGCCAGCAGGAGCTTAGGCAGCATTTTGATTTTGTGCCAGTCTGTCCTGAGATGGCGATAGGTATGGGCGCGCCACGCAAGAGCATACGTCAGGTGCGCCGCGGTGATGAGATCCGGATCCAGAGCCGTGATGCCAGCCTGGATGTAACCGAGAGCCTGCAAAGTTTCAGTGAGGAAAAAGTCGCTGAATTGGGATTTTTAAGTGGCTATTTGCTTTGTGCCAAATCACCTACCTGCGGCATGGAACGGGTCACTGTCTACAAGGAAGGCAGTGATCAGGGGAATCGCAGCGGCATAGGTGTGTTCGCCAAGGCCCTGATGCAACGTTGGCCACAACTGCCGGTTGAAGAAGAGGGGCGCTTGAACGATTTGGTGATCAGGGAAAACTTTTTCACCCGGGTGTATGCCTTTCACGACTGGCAGTGTCTGCTGCACTCCGGCTTGAGCCTGCATAAATTGACCCAATTTCATGCCAGATACAAATACCTCTTGCTGGCTCACAGTCCGGCTCAATATCGCCAACTTGGCCCCTTGCTGGCTGACGGCGGCGAAGACTTGCAGGAAACTGCCCGGCGTTACTTTGAAGGCTTTATGGAGGCGCTGAAAAACAAGGCCAGTCGCCGCAATCACACCAGTGCGCTGCAGCATATTCAGGGCTATTTCAAACAACACCTGACCAAGGCGCAGAAGTCTGAGCTTAGCCAGGCGATAGATGAATATCGTCAGGGGCTGCAACCTCTGTTGGTGCCGCTGACATTGATTAAACATTACTTGAGGGAGCATCCGCAGCCGTATATTGCGGCCCAGGTTTATCTCAACCCTCATCCACAGGAGTTAAAACTGCGTTATGCCTACTGATAACATTGCCAACCTTTCCATCGGCGAAGTCGCCAGACTGACGGGGGTGAATCCTGTCACCTTGCGCGCCTGGCAGCGACGGTTTGGACTGGTTATCCCGCAGCGCACCCCTAAGGGCCATAGACTCTACAGTCAGGAGCAGGTTCAGCAGATCCGTGAAATCCTCTCCTGGCTTGAGCAGGGCGTGGCCATCAGCAAGGTCAAGCCACTGCTCAGTGGCCAGACAGAAAAACAGCTGCAGCAAGAAAATGAAGACGACGACTGGCTGAAGTTCAGCAGCAGTCTCACCGAGGCGGCACTTTCTCTCAGCAGTGCCCGCTTTGGCCGCTTGCTGGATGAATTCAGTGCCCTCTATCCCATCGCCTTGTGTTGTCGGCGCCTGCGCCATTGGTTGCAAGTATTGGAAACCCAGCTCGATGAACGCCTCGACGGCGCATTTGTCCGCAGTTGGCTCGAAAGCCGTTTGGCTCACTATGTCGGCGCTCGCAGCGAGCAGTTGCTGCGTCAGAAACCCCGTTGGCAACTTCTTTATCTGCCGCTTGGCAAGCAGCCGACATGGAGTGAGCTCTTGCTGCAACTGGAGCTTATTACCCGGGGGGTCAGCCTGTTGCCGCTCAATATAGAGGAGCCTTTGGAAGGTCAGGGGCTGCAACTCTTGGCACACAGGCTGCCGCTGCAGGGACTCTTGTTGCTGCCACCTTCCCAGTTGCCGGGCAGCAGTGTCAAAGCCCTGTTCCAGTTGGCGCGCGCTTTGGATTATCCACTGATCTTGAGCGGGGATTATGTGGCGGCTCATGCCAATGCCTTTGAGCACTATGCCAAGGAACTGGCTGTGACTGAAAAAGGCGCCAAGAAGGACCGGGAGCTCGTCAAGAGTCCTGTGCTTTGCAGCAGCAATGCCGCCATATTGGCATTGCTGGGGCAGGCCGAGTCCGCCTCAAAACAACTGGAGGACAAGTAACATGTCCCAGTCTTTGCCCAATCATGTGCCTTCCTGTGAAAAGGCCTGTGTTGCCATCTGGTTTCGCAGCGATCTGCGCACTTCAGATAACCAGGCTCTGTGGCTGGCGTGCGAAGCGGCAAGGGCCCAAGATCTGCCGCTGCGGGGTTTTTATATTGCGACTCCAGCACAGTGGCAGCAGCACTCTGTTGGTCCCATGCAACTCGATTTCATCGAACGCAGCGTCAATCAACTGCAACGGGCGTTGGCATCTTTGGGGATAGCTTTTGATTTACTGCACTGTGACGATTTCTCTTTGGTGAATGCCACTGTCGAGGCGTATTGCCAACGCCAGGGCGTTAAGCAGATTTTTGCCGGGCGCGAGGTGGAGATTAACGAGCAGCGCCGGGATCAGGCGCTGGCGCAGCTTACCAGGACTATAGGGGTAGGCCTGCAGTTTACCGATGAGCACTGTTTGCTGCCGCCAGGGAGCGTTTGTACCCAAGGCGGCGAAATGTATCGGGTATTTACCCCCTTCTTTCGCCGCTGGCGTGAGCTGCTGGGAAGAGAGGCGATAACGCCGCTGCCGGTACCTGCGCCTCTGGCCCCGGCTTTACCCGAACCCGCAGAGCTGAGTTTTAAGGTCAGCAATCAAGGCAGTAAACAAGACAGCCATCACTGGCCAGTGGGTGAAGGGGCGGCCAGGCAGCGGCTCGATAGTTTTATTGCCAATCAGCTTGCCGATTACGGCCAGGAGCGGGATTTCCCGGCGCTCGATGGCACCAGTTGCCTGTCGCCCTATCTGGCGTTTGGTATTCTCAGCCCGCGGCAATGTGTGGCGGCGTTGCTCAATCGCTTCCCCGAGGCTATGGCAGAGGACAATAGTCCGGGTCGCAGCTGGCTGGCTGAGCTGGCCTGGCGCGAGTTTTACCGCCATCTGCTGCACGCCTGGCCCCAGCTGTGTATGGGCCGCAACTTCAACGTGCTCGGCGATGACATAGTCTGGCGGAACGACCCGCAAGAGTTTGCCGCCTGGTGCGAGGGCCGCACCGGTTATCCGCTGGTGGATGCCGCCATGCGTCAGCTAAACCAGACCGGCTGGATGCACAATCGGCTGCGAATGGTGGCCGCCAGCTTCCTCACCAAACACCTATTGGTGGACTGGCGTTGGGGCGAGCAGTATTTTCGCCGCGCTCTGATAGATGGCGACCTGGCGGCCAATAACGGCGGCTGGCAGTGGTCTGCCGGCACCGGCTGTGATGCCCAGCCCTATTTCAGGATCTTCAACCCCATGAGCCAGAGCGAAAAGTTCGACCCCGACGCCAGTTTTATCCGCCGTTATCTGCCTGAACTGGCGCACTGGCCGCTTAAGCAGATACACCATCCGGGCACGGCTGCATCGTCCCGCTTCACCGAGCCGAGTCTGTTTGCCACTGCGGCTTATCCGCCACCTATAGTCGAGCACAGCGCTGCGCGGCAAAGGGCGTTGACCGCCCTGGCCGTGCTGAAAAAGTCTGCCTGAACTCAGTTCATTAGCCGAGGGATTATCATGACCAGCCACTCAGTTGCCGCGGACATAGCACCCGCTTCACAGCCGGCATCGCCGCAGTCTCAGGAGATTATTCAGGCATTTATTGCCTTGTATCAATCCCTGGGCCCTGAGCAATTGCCCACATTGCGCCAAAGGCTGCAGGCCGTCTATGCGCCTGAGATCTGTTTTTGCGATCCCATGCATCGACTGGAGGGGCTTGAGCAACTGGAACAGTATTTTGCCGGTTTGTATCGCAACCTGACCGAAATCGCCTTTGAGATCACTGACGTCTTGCCCGCCGGGGACCAGGCCGCCATCAGTTGGCAGATGAAGTATTGCCACCCCAAATTGAACCGGGGGCAGAGTATCAGTGTCGATGGTATCAGCCTCATCAAGTTTGGCGACAAAGTCCATTATCACAGGGATTATCTGGATCTGGGGCAGATGCTCTATGAACAGCTGCCACTGCTGGGCTCTGTGGTGCGCATGGTCAAGGGCAGGGCAAGCCGATGAAGACAGTATTGATCACTGGTGCCAGCTCAGGTATAGGTGCCGAGCTCGCCAGACAATATGCCGCCGCCGGTTGGCGGGTCTTGGCCTGTGGCCGCAATGAACAAGCTCTGGCCGCCCTCGAAGGCTGCGAGCCTTTGAGGTTCGATGTCACCGACAGAGACTCGGTGCTGAGGCTTGGCAGCAAGCTCAAATTGGAGTTGGGCCAAGCCAACTGTGTGGATCTGCTGCTGCTCAACGCCGGTACCTGTGAGTACATAGACGAGGCCATGGCCTTTGACAGCGCCCTGTTTGAGCGGGTTATCCGCACCAATCTGTTGGCTGTGGGTTATTGCCTGGAAGCCTTTATGCCTTTGCTTGCCCGTGGCAGCCAACTGGCGCTGATGAGCTCAAGCGTTGTGATGCTGCCTTTCCCGCGGGCGGAGGCCTATGGCGCCTCCAAGGCCGGGATCAGTTACCTGGCTCAGAGCTTGCGGCTCGATCTGGCCCACAAGGGAATAGACGTCAGCGAAATTCGCCCTGGCTTTGTTAAAACGCCGCTCACCGACAAAAATGACTTCGCCATGCCGATGCGGATCTCCGCCGATAAAGCCGCCAACACCATCATCCAAGCCCTGGCCGCCAGACGGCGCCTGATAGCCTTTCCCGGGCGCTTTATCTGGCTGCTGACTCTGCTGAGCTGGCTGCCCCGCAGTTGGTTGGCCGCCGCCCTTGGTAAACCCTCTGCAAAAAACGGGAGCCCAGTATGACAGTTTCAACCGGCAACAAGCCGCGCATCGCCATAGTCGGTTCGGGGATCTCCTCGCTCACTTGTGGTTATCTGTTGTCACAGCAGTATGAGGTGACGCTGTTTGAAGCCGCCGATTATCTGGGCGGGCATACGGCCACAGTGGATGTTGAGCTTGGTGGCAAACCCTACGCCATAGACACAGGGTTTATTGTGTTCAACGATCGCACTTATCCCAGGTTTCAGGCCTTGATGGCCCGGGTCGGTATCAAGGCGCTGGCGACCGAGATGAGCTTCTCGGTGCAAAACCTTGTCAGCGGTCTTGAATACAACGGCCATAGCCTGGCGACCCTGTTTGCGCAAAAGCGCAATCTGCTGAGTCCGACTTTCTGGGGGTTCCTGAGGGAGATTTTGGCCTTCAACAGCCGCTGCAAAGCCTTGTATCAAAGCGGTCGTTACCCGTCGGTGACACTGGGGGAATTTCTCGAACAGCAGGGGTTCTCCGACTTCTTCTGTCAACACTATATCCTGCCGATGGGCGCCGCTATCTGGTCGTCCAGTATTCAGGATATGCGCGCCTTCTCGCTGCCTTTCTTTATCCGTTTCTTTGAACATCATGGACTGTTGGCCGTCAGCAATCGGCCGCAGTGGTATGTGCTCGAAGGCGGCTCCCGCAGTTACATTCCGGCGCTCAGCGCGCCCTTTGCCGAGCGGGTTCATCTCAACTCGCCGGTAGCACAAATCCGCCGCCAAGCGGGGAGCGTGCAGCTCAGAGTCAAGGATAGCTGGCATGAGTTCGATCAGGTGATCCTCGGCTGCCACAGCGATCAGGCACTGGCCATGCTAGGTGACGCCAGTGAGCTGGAGCGGGAGATACTCTCCAGGCTTAAATACCAGGATAACCAGGTGACCTTGCATACAGACACCTCGTTGCTGCCGAAGCACCGCGCCGCCTGGGCCAGTTGGAATTATCGTCTCGATGGCGATGCCAGCCGTCCCGCCTGCGTGACCTACAACATGAATATTTTGCAGCGCCTGCCAAAGTCTGCGCCGAATTTTTTGGTG
The DNA here is from genome assembly GCF_043103185.1 of Shewanella sp. YQ_9. Taxonomy (NCBI): domain Bacteria; kingdom Pseudomonadati; phylum Pseudomonadota; class Gammaproteobacteria; order Alteromonadales; family Shewanellaceae; genus Shewanella; species Shewanella sp. YQ_9. The sequence goes on along the minus strand of NZ_JBICJO010000059.1, from coordinate 129,205 downwards.
ACCCTGAATCAGGATGAGGCGATAGCCAAGGACAAGGTGCTCAAACGCTTTGTCTATGCTCACCCGGTATTCAATGAACAGAGCCAGGCGGCGCAGCAACGCCGCAGCGAGATCTGCGGCCAAAACCGTATCCATTTTGTCGGCGCCTACTGGTACAACGGCTTTCATGAAGACGGGGTACGCAGCGCCCTGGATGTTTGTGAAAGGTTCGGGGTAAGCCTATGAAACCTGAAACGGGTCTCTACCTCGGCAGCGTCAGCCACTTTAGGCTAACGCCGGTAAGGCACTGTTTTCGCTATCCCTTTGCCCTGATGTTGCTGGACTTGGATGACTTGCCAAGGCTTTCGTCCCTGAGCGGCTTGTTTGGTGAATCCCCTTGGTCTGCGCTGCGTTTTCGGCAGCAGGATTATCTCAAGGCGGCTTCAGAATCGAATACTGCCACCTCGCTGAAACAGCGGGTACTGGATAAGGTGATTGCGCTCGGCGGTGAGGCCGGCTGCGACAGCGTGCTGTTCGCCGGGCAACTGCGCCACTTTGGACTCTATTTCAGCCCGGTCAACTTTTTCTACTGCTTTCAAGGTGATGAGTATAAATACCTGTTGGCTGAGGTGAGCAATACCCCTTGGAATGAGCGTCACTGTTATCTGGTGTCGGCCGAGGCGCCGGCACTTGGCGACAAGTGCTTCCATGTATCGCCTTTTATGTCGCTGGATTATCGCTATCGCTGGCATATTCCGGCGCCGGCAGAGCGGCTCGATTTGCGGATCAGCAATCTGCCCGGCAAGGGGGACGTGGCAGGGCCGGCCCACGAGTCGCAAAAGGCCAGCTTCGATGCAGTATTAAGCCTCAAACGCCGCTCCTTCAATGGCCGTGAGCTCAGGCGTTATCTGTGGGGCTTTCCCTTGATGAGCCTGAAAATTCTTTGGCTCATCTATTGGCAAGCGCTGCGTTTGTGGCTTAAGCGGGTGCCCTTTGTGCCATACGAGCGCAAGCCTCAGGGCGGCACGGACTGATGCTAAGGAAGGTGCGAACAAGTCCCATGTGTACTCTGCGTCGGCTTACGGGCTTGGATGCAAGGCGTGGTTCGCAGCAAATGGCCTTAGTCCTTTGCAAGAAGCACAACACAGCAGGCAGGTCTGTAAGCCACGCCCTTCGGGGCTTTCACAGCAACCGGCTCTCTGCGTTATCCGACTTCGACAGGCCCCGGCATGCCTTCAGTCAGATGCCTTGAACGCCAATTGCTGTGCAAGCCAGAGTGCCACGAGGACTTATTTGCACCTTCCCTAAAGGTTTGGAAATTTCCCCGAGTGTGACAGCAAACATTGGAGAATGAGATGGAAAACACAGTAGCCAAAAACAGACAGCAGTTGGCCGCCAGCGGCAAGAGTCTATGGGCCAGAGTCATGCAACAGGCCTTGAATGCCTTGGAGGGCGGTTGTCTTAAGCTGCAGTTGGGGAGTGAGCAGTGGACCTTCGGCCCGCTCGATGCAGACCTGGTCGCCATAATTCGTATTCACGATGAACGCTTTTTTCGCCAGGTGATTCTGGGCGGCTCTATCGGCGCCGGTGAAGCCTATATTCAGGGGCACTGGTCCAGTCCGGATGTTACCGCCGTGGTACGCCTGTTTGCCCGTAATCTGCCGCTGCTGGATAAGATAGAGAAACGGTTCTCCTGGTTTTCCAACACAGTTAGCCGGGTGAAACACCTGCTGCGCCGAAACTCAAAGGCAGGTTCAAAGCGCAATATTCTGGCGCACTATGATCTGGGCAACCCCTTGTATCAGGCATTTCTCGACCCTGAGCTGCTCTATTCAAGCGCCGTCTATCCCCATGAAGAGGCGCAGTTGGATGAGGCGCAGCAGTATAAGCTGCAACTGATTTGCGAGCGGCTGGATCTGCAGCCCGGCATGACTCTGCTGGAAATAGGTACCGGTTGGGGCGCCCTGGCTATCTATGCCGCCAAACACTATGGCGTCAAGGTAACCACTACCACTATTTCCGATGCCCAGTACCAATATGCCAGTGAAAGGGTTGCCGCCGAAGGACTGAGTGAGCGCATTACCCTGTTGCGGCAGGATTATCGCCAGCTCAGCGGCCAGTATGACCGTTTGGTTTCGATAGAGATGATAGAGGCAGTGGGCCACGATTATCTGCCGGGCTTTTTTGCCGGCCTGGATGCCCTGCTCAAGCCGAGCGGCAAGCTGTTACTGCAGGCGATCACCATTAAAGATCAACGCTATGACAGCTATCGCAAAGGGGTGGATTTTATTCAGCGCTATATTTTCCCCGGCGGCTGCCTGCCATCTGTCACCGAGATGACGCGCCACTTGCAGCGGCAAACCTCCATGACCCTCTGGTCGTTGGATGATATAGGTCTCGACTATGCACGCACCCTGAATGACTGGCATGCCAACTTCGATGACGCCAGAGAGCGGGTGCGCGAACTCGGCTATGGTGAGGACTTTGTGCGTATGTGGAAGTTTTATCTGAGTTACTGCGAGGGTGGTTTTCTTGAGCGCACCATAAGCACAGTGCAACTGACTGCGGTCAAGGACGGCTATCGTCCGCTTAGCTCAAGACAAATCGCAGGTTAGGCCATGAGACTCTTATCGCCTTGGTTTTTTCTGCTGCTCAATGCAGCCATTTTCCAGTTGGGCTGGTGGTCTTTGATCCTGTTTGCCAATCAGGCGCTGGTGTTTGCTCTCTTGCTGCTTTGTGTCCAGTTGCTGCTTGTCAATCCGGGCTACCGCTCAGCCCTCATGGCAGATAATGCCGGGGATGAGCACAGCCAACTGGCAGAGCAAAGCGTAAAGCGTACCGGATACAGCATGAAAACATTCAACGCCGTGCTGATACCGGCTGTTATCGGCATAGCCTTGGACGCCATGCTGCACCTTGGCGGAGTATTTGAGTTTGACAGTCCCTCGCGGCTTTTACCCTTGTGGCTCTGTTGCCTTTGGGGGCATTTTGCCGCGACGTTGGGGGTGAGTCTGGCCTGGCTCAGGGACTTGCCTAAATGGCAGCAGGCGCTCTTTGGCGCAGTGGGTGGCGCCGGCAGTTACCTGGCGGCATTCAGGTTGGAGGCCGTGGCTTGGCCCCTGGGACAATCGGCTACCTTTAGCTTGTTGATACTCATCTGGTCGCTGCTGCTGCCACTGTTAAGTTATTGCAATCTCAGGCTTGAATGGGGCGCAAATCGCCCAACCAAAGGATTTCTCTGACGGAGACCGGCAATGAAACGATTCATCAAGGGTGTAAACAAGGGAGCAAAGCAAGTCGGTAAGCTGCATAACCCAAGCTTTGCCGGGCTGCTGATGATACTGCTTGGCCTACCCACTCAGGGATGGGCAGACAATTTACAGATTCAAGCGCAGCAGGCTCAAGCGCAGAGCCAAGTGCAGACATCTGAGCCCAAAGCTGCCCAGGTCGAGCCATCAAAGGCGGAGCTTGCCAGCTTTCGGGAAGTGGGCCGCGGTGAAATGGACTGGTGGTTTATGACCCTTTATCGGGCCAGGTTGCTGACGCCGGATGGTAGTTACCAGCCCAATAGCTTCCCGCAGCAGCTGGAAATTCAGTATTACCGGGATATCCCCGCCTCGCGACTCCTGGAGGCCACCAAACACCAGTGGCTGCACTTGGGATATGACAGAGAGCAGATATCCGCCTGGTTGGCGCTGCTTGAAGGGCTCTGGCCGGATGTGGAGCAGGGGGACAGATTGAGCTTTGTGGCAAACGGGCCGCAGCAGGGATACTTTCTGTTCAACGACAAGCCGTTAGCCGCGATTGCCATAGATGAGAGCGCTTCGAGCGAGCATAAGCGTTTTGCCGGCGCCTTTTTGGCGATTTGGTTGTCAGAGCGCAGCAGTCAGCCGCAGCTGAGAGCTCAGTTGATAGGAGAGCAGGCATGCAAATGTTAATGAGCAGGTTTATCGGTTTCGCCAAGGTTTGGTTGTTACTTCTGATACTCGGACTGAGCGGTTGTGGCAGTGTCGATATTCATGACTATAGCGCCAGCGAACCTAAGTTGGATCTGCAGCAGTTCTTTAACGGGGAGCTGCAGGCTTCAGGTATGGTGGAAGATTACAGTGGCCAGGTGGTGCGCCGTTTCAATGTACGGATGACGGGCAGTTGGCAGGGGAATCAAGGTGTGTTGCAGGAGTGGTTTGAGTATGACGATGGTGAGCTTGCCGAGCGAACCTGGCACATTACCAAGCTTGCCGATGGCCGCTACCAGGGCAGAGCCGAGGATATTCTGGGGGGGGCAGAAGGGCAAGCAGAGGGCTTTGCCCTGCGCTGGCGCTACGACATGCTGCTGAAGCTCGATAGCGGCGAGTATCAGGTGCATTTTGACGACTGGATGTATCAAACGGCGCCGGACACCATAATCAACCGTAGCGAGATCCGTAAATGGGGCCTGACGGTGGGGGAGGTGACTCTGGTGATCCGTAGGTTGGAACACAAGTAGCAGAGCGACGATTAATCATACGGCATGACTAACGCTGAGTCTCAGCCTGGGTTAAGCTTAGATCTGTTTAAATGGTAACAGTCTATCAACACAGGTTTAAATAACGATGAACAAAAAATCCGCTGTACTGCCATGGGCTTCAATGGGCTTATTGGCACTGGTATCCCTTGGCGGTTGCTCTAGTGGTATCGATTTCAGTTTTAAAGCGCCCGAGGAGGAGCGGGTGGACCCCAATCTACCCGCCGAAGATCCCATGGCACAGGATAACCAGAGGATCATAGATGATGCGCGCCGGGAAGGTAAAATCGACCCTCAAGTGTTTCCCGCTAAACGCTGATCAGCCTAGTTGTTTGCTGTTGTCGCTCTGCTTGCGGTCATAGTATTCGAAGGGAAATAGGTTGCGCAGGCGCTGAATATTGGCATCTCCGGCATTGGCGCTGATGTGCAGCCGCACTTCACCACTGCGTTCGGCGCGTACTGTACAGGTGAGTTTCTCTTTCTTGACCAGGGCGCGGCATTCGCGTTCAAACCTCTCCGGGATCTTACCCTTGTGGGAGGTCATACGACCGTCCTTGAAATGCATTTCAAATATTGTCACCCCTTTTTTGTTAGTGAAAACCAGTTTGTAGATAAGCACTAACGCCAGGGCGATAAAGAATATTTTTAACATAGTGGCCATAGTGGGACTCCTTGTTTCACCAAGAGTGAATACTGTTATCCGGGTGTTATCTTATATCCTCAGTTATACCTGCAAGCGGTAGCGTTTGACAGTGCATCCAAGGCGGATTTTTGTGATAAGGCTAAAAGGACTGGCAAATTGGCTATCCTTGGTTATTATTTGTTCAGGAATATCTGTTTTACCACAAGCCAAGATCAAGGATGAAGCCATGTACCTTTCCAATGCCGAGCGCTGGGCGCAAATCTGTGACAAACAAGTGGAACTGATGGGAAAGCTCAGTGAGCAGTTTCCCGAGCGGCGAGAACAACTGCAACACCTCACCCATAGCTGGCAAGACGTCAAACAGCAGGTGCGTCAGGGCGATACCCCTCACATACCGCCACTGCGTTGAGAACTGAATCAATTTATACAAAAGAGCCGCTCAGGGAGCGGCTCTTTTACTTTTGGTTGGTGGGAGGAAGATGGGGCTTGCCCGTGCAGGTCTGTCCTATGGCTTGCCTGGGCAGCGCAATTTTGCTGCTTAGAAAGCGTAACTGACACTCGCCAGCACAGTGCCGTCATTCTGGAAGGTGCCACTGCTGATCTCGGCATCCGAATCTATATCTGTGTCCAACCAGGCCACAGACAGACCAAAACCGGCAATCTCAGTAGAGACACCTATGGAGTAATCCAGATATTTGCCCATATCTTCATCGGGCGCATCGCCGAAGTTGTAACCCAAGTGCATATCCAGGCTCCAGTTTTCGGCAAACTCATAACTATAGTTCAGCTCGGCATAGTGATAGTCCAGATCTGAACCCGCATAGTCATTGGTGTACCAGTAGGCAGCCCTAAAATCACTGAACTCCAGGCCGAAAGAGATTTCGTTGTAGTCCTGAGAGACATTGTCGCCCGGGTACATATAGCGCAGCAGAGTAATGTCATAGGCCAGGTTGTCGTTGATTTCACCGGCGTAACCCAGGTAGACATCCAGTTCGAAATCGGCACCCACCTGATCCTCTTTGGGAGTACCATCTTCATCGAATTCCACATTACTGGCCCAGGCCCCGACGAAGAAACCCGAGTCGTGACTCCAGTCCAGCCCGCCCTGAACGGCAAAATCACCGGCGGTTTGTGACACGGCCCTAAAGCGGTAGTCATTGGTCACGGCTATCTCGCCGCTGACTTCGGCCATGGCAGAGGTTGAGGTTATGGCGCCGCCAAGCAGCAGTGCCCATAGCAGAGGGTTGGATCTTCTTATCACTTGGTTCACAAGCACTTCTCCCTTCTTTGGTTTGCCGGCCCCGTCCGGGAATATCCCGGCGCGGCCTGGTTTATGCCAAACAACAGCAGCTATGCTGAGACCTCATGGCGGTTTTGTTTTTATCTGTTGGATTCAAACACCACATAGAGCTTGCGGCAGGGAACCGTTACCTGCCAGCTGCCGCGAAACCCGGCCGGGATCACAAACCTGTCACCCGGGCCAACTTCGAGACGATTTCCCTGCTCATCGCTGATGACACTGTTACCCTCGAGGATTTCGCAATACTCGTGCTCAGTGTAGTCAACTTTCCAAGCACCTGTTTCGCTTTGCCAAATTCCGGTATGAAACTGCTCACAGGGGCTGGAGTAATGGTTCTCCAGCCGTTGCATAGGCGCGCCCTGCAGACGCTTTTCCTCGGCGATGGAGTATTCACTTATCTCGGGAGTATTACGCGCCAGTACTCTGATATTGTTGATGTGCATCAGGCTCTCCCTCTCTCCCTATTTCATGGTCGGCATGATGAAATCGGCACTCAGCTGTTTGGGCCAGCGGGCGGTAACGGCTTTGCGCCGGGTGTAGAAGCGAACTCCATCCGGGCCGTGCATATGCAGTGGGCCAAACAGCGAGCGTTTCCAACCGCCGAAACTGTGAAATGCCATGGGCACAGGGATAGGCACATTGACCCCTACCATGCCGACTTGCACCGAGTGGCAAAAGTCGCGCGCCAGCTCGCCGCTCTGGGTAAAGATGGCGGTGCCGTTGCCGAACTCATGTTGATTGATAAGAGCCAGCGCCGAGTCATAGTCGGCCACCCTGACTATGCAAAGCACAGGGCCGAAGATCTCTTCCCGGTAAATCTGCATCTCGGGGGTTACGCCATCGAACAGGGTCGCACCGAGAAAGAAACCTTCGCTGTCTGCCAAGGTATTGCGGCCATCTACCAGGCAAACTGCGCCCTGCTGTATACCGCTGTCTATATAGCTGCAGACCTTGTCCAGATGCGCGCGGGAGATAAGCGGCCCCATTTCCATACCCGGCTCCAGGCCGTTACCTACCTTGAGCGCGGCTATCTTGGGTTGCAGTTTTTCTATCAGGGCATCGGCCACATCAGCAACCGCCAGTACCACGGAAATAGCCATACAGCGCTCGCCGGCAGAGCCATAGGCCGCGCCCATCAGGGCGTTGCTGGCCAGTTCCAGATCGGCATCCGGCATCAGCAGCATGTGGTTCTTGGCGCCGCCGAGTGCCTGCACCCGCTTGCCGTGGGCCGATGCCTTACTGTAGATATACTCGGCGACAGGCGTTGAACCGACAAAGGAGATGGCCTGAACATCCTGATGGCAGAGCAGGGTATCTACCGCCAGCTTGTCGCCGTTGATAACATTGAAAACCCCATCCGGCAGCCCGGCCTGGGTCAACAGCTCGGCAATTCTGAGTACCGGCGCCGGATTCTTTTCCGATGGCTTCATCACAAAGGTATTGCCGCAGGCGATGGCAATCGGGAACATCCACATGGGAACCATCACAGGGAAATTGAACGGCGAAATGCCGGCAACCACCCCGAGCGGTTGATTGATGCTCCAGGCATCGACGCCAGTGCCAACCTGCTCCGTGTGTTCCCCCTTGAGAAGATGGGGAATGCCGCAGGCAAACTCCACCACTTCCAGCCCTCGAACCAGCTCGCCCCTGGCATCCTCAAGCACTTTGCCGTGTTGCAGGCAGATAAGCTCGGCCAGTTCATCCATGTGGGCTTCTACCAGGGCTTTGAAGCGAAACAGTACCCGTGCCCGGTTAAGGGGCGATACCTTTGACCAAGCGTCAAAAGCCTGCTTGGCCGAGTCTATCGCCCGTTCTGTATCTGCCTTAGAGGCGAGGGCGACTCTGGCTTGCTCTTCGCCGTTGGCCGGGTTGAAAATCGGCAGTGAAGCCTGAGCCTGGCTGCCATCTGTCTCATGTCCATCTATATAGTGGCTGTAAATACGCATAACTATCCTGTGTGCTTCAGTCGACGGTTTGGATGGCGTCGGCCAGGGTGGAAATCAGTTGATCTATTTGGGACTCTTCCACTATCAGTGGCGGGGAGAGGGCGATGATGTCGGCGGTGGCCCGTACCAGCGCACCTTGCCAGAAACAGCGCTCGAAAATCTGATAGCCGCGTTTGCCAACACCTTGCGGGCTGGGGGCCAGTTGAATGCCACCCACCAGGCCGGTATTGCGAATATCGATGACATTGGGCAGCCCCTTGAGACTGTGCAGCGCCTGCTCAAAGTAGGGCGCCATCGTTGTAGTGCGCTCAAACAGCTTTTCGTCACGGTAGATATCCAGGGTGGCCAGTGCCGCCGCGGCCGCAACCGGATGCCCTGAATAGGTATAGCCGTGAAAGAACTCGATCATCGTCTCAGGGCCCTGCATACAGGCATCGTGAATCGCTTGCTGCACAAACACCGCGCCCATAGGGATGGCGCCATTGTTGAGCGCCTTGGCCGTGGTCATTATGTCCGGAGTCACATCCCAGTGGTTGCTGGCAAAAGCGCCGCCCACCCGGCCAAAACCTGTGATTACCTCATCGAATATCAGCAAGATGCCGTATTTTTGAGTGATCTCCCGAAGGCGCTTGAGATAGCCCTTGGGAGGCAATATTACCCCGGCCGAACCTGACATGGGCTCGACGATAACGGCGGCGATATTCTCTGCGCCATGCAGGGCAATCAGCCCCTCGAGCGCCTCGGCCTTGTCGGCGCCATGCTCGGGCAAGCCGCGGCTGAAGGCGTTGGCTTCCATATCCAGAGTGTGGGGCAGGTGATCGACGCCGCCGAGGAGCTGCGGGCTGAAACCTTTGCGGTTATTGCCAATTCCGCCCACCGAAATACCGCCAAACCCCACGCCGTGATAGCCCAGCTCACGGCCGATAAAACGGCTGCGGCTCGGCTCGCCATTGGCTCTGTGGTAACACAGCGCCAGCTTGAGTGCGGTGTCGACTGACTCTGAGCCCGAGTTGGTAAAGAAGATACGGTTCATGCCGGGCGGGGCGATTTCACTGAGGCGCTCGGCCAACTCGAATGCCAACGGATGACCCATCTGAAAACTGGGGGCATAGTCCATTTCGCGGATCTGACGGCTGACCGCCTCACTGATCTCCGCCCGGCCATGGCCGGCATTACAGCACCAAAGACCTGCGGTGCCGTCCAGCACCTGACGGCCATCGACATCCAGGTAATACATGCCTTCGGCCGAAGCCAGTAGCCTGGGAGTTTGCTTGAATTGACGGTTGGCACTGAAAGGCATCCAGTAATGCTCGAGATTGCCCTGTGTTTTCGCCTGTTGTTTTAGCTCTGCCATAAGCATTAACCTTAGTGTTGCGGGCTTGTTAATGGTGATTGATATTTCGCTATGCTATGTCAGAAATAATGAACATGGAAGGCCTGTGTGCAATTATTTATGCCAAAAAATCTATTTTTGTAAAATATATTGAATTTATGCCGTGCTCGAGGCTAATCTGGAGCGACCCGAATAACTCGCGATGGCTGCACGAGTTGGCCGCGATAGGCCTACTGAGGTAGTGGAATGCCCGCTTGCAAGCAGATGAGAGGATTTATGAGTACACCGCAAACCCGTCAGCAATGGCAGCAGTTGGCCGCGCAATTGCAGATCTGTGGCCAGGCCTTTATCCATGGAGAGTATTGTGCAGCCGTATCCGGCGAGACCTTCGATTGCATCAGCCCTGTGGATGGCAACAAGCTTGCCGCTGTAGCCAGTTGCGATCTGGCCGATGCCGAGGCAGCGGTGGCCAGTGCCAGAGCCAGTTTTGAATCCGGAGTCTGGTCGCGAATGGCGCCGGTAGAACGCAAAAAGGTGATGATACGCTTTGCCGATTTGCTGGAGGCGCATAGTGATGAACTGGCCTTGCTGGAAACCCTGGATATGGGCAAGCCAATCCGTTTTTCCAAGTCGGTGGATGTGACCAATGCCGCCAGGGCCTTGCGTTGGTCCGGCGAAGCGGTTGACAAGATTTACGACGAGATAGCGCCCACAGCTGACAATGAAATAGGCATGATCACCCGTGAGCCTGTCGGGGTGGTGGCTGCGATTGTACCGTGGAACTTCCCCTTGCTGATGGCCTGCTGGAAACTGGGGCCGGCGCTGGCCAGCGGTAACTCTGTCATCCTCAAACCCTCGGAAAAATCCCCTTTGACGGCGATTCGTATGGCTGCCATTGCCTTGGAAGCCGGGATCCCGCCCGGAGTGCTCAATGTATTGCCCGGTTTTGGTCATACAGTTGGCAAGGCGCTGGCGCTGCATATGGATGTCGATACCCTGGTGTTTACCGGCTCCACCAAGATAGCCAAGCAACTGATGGTCTACGCCGGTCAGTCCAATATGAAACGTGTGTGGTTGGAGGCCGGTGGCAAGAGCCCCCACATAGTCTTTAACGATTGCCCGGATCTCAAGGCGGCGGCGCAGGCGGCAGCTTCGGCCATCGCCTTCAACCAGGGTGAAGTTTGCACCGCAGGTTCGCGCCTGCTGGTGGAGTCCGGGGTCAAGGAGCAACTGATAGCGCTCATTATCGACGAACTCAAATCCTGGCAGCCAGGGCATCCGCTGGATCCGGATACCGTCAGTGGCGCCGTGGTGGATCAGCAGCAGCTGCAGACTATTCTCGGTTATATCGAGGCGGGTAAGCAGCAAGGCGCTGTGCTGGCCTGTGGCGGCGAGCAACTCATGGCTGAAACCGGTGGCGTTTATGTGGCGCCGACTCTGTTTCGTGAAGTGAATAATCAGATGAGTATCGCCCGCGAGGAGATCTTCGGCCCTGTACTGAGTGTGATTGAATTTGAGGGAATGGAGCAGGCGATAGCCATAGGCAACGATAGCATCTATGGCCTGGCGGCCGGTGTGTGGACAGCGGATCTCAGCAAGGCCCACAGAACCGCCAAGGCGCTGAGAAGCGGCATGGTGTGGATCAATCATTATGACGGCGGCGATATGACGGCGCCTTTCGGTGGTTATAAGCAGTCGGGTAACGGCCGAGATAAGTCGCTGCATGCTTTTGATAAATACACAGAAATTAAGGCAACCTGGATAGCCATTTAATCGGTTTGCTGTAATAGACAATTCCCCTGCCTTGCGGGGGGATTGTCGCTAAGGAAGGTGCGAACAAGTCCCATGCGTGCTCTGCGTCGGCTTACAAGCCTGGATGCAAGGCGTGGTTCGCCGCAAATGGCCCTAGTCCTTTGCAAGAAGCACAACACAGCAGGCAGGCTTGTAAGCCACGCCCTTCGGGGCTTGCACAGCAATCGGCTCTCTGCGTTATCCGACTTCGACAGGCCCCGGCATGCCTTCAGTCAGGTGCCTTGAACGCCAATTGCTGTGTAAGCCAGAGTGCCGCGAGGACTTATTCGCACCTTCCCTAAGTTCAGGGCTTGAGGTGTTCACGCACAGGTTCAAACAGCGCATCGAGCAACACTTGAGTGTGGTTATCTTCGACTCGCAGCTCCAGCCAACCGTCGCTGCCGAGAATTTCAAGCTGCCTGCACACGAGTTTCGGCGGTGAGGCTTGCAGTTCCCCCTTGAGGCGAAAAATCCCCAGCGGAGTATGAATGCGGCTGATATCGAAGGGAGTATTCACGACTGCCACAACGCTTTTGCTGTACTTACTTTCAAAATGGCTCCCTATTCAACATACACTTGTCTTCAAAACAGGCCTTGTTCAGAATAGATCCTTGAATCTATGGTACAGCATGCCTGCCGCCAGAATGGGCGAGCGCAGCGCCGGGCCACCCGGGAAGGTCATATGCTCTATTGAGGCAAAGATATCGAAGCGCTCAGCCTGCTGACTGATAGCTTCTGCCAGCAGACGACCCGCCATATGGGTGGCATTGACGCCATGCCCGGCATAGGCCTGGGCGAAATAGATGTTGGGGCTATCCGGCAACCTGCCTATCTGCGGCAGACGGTTGGCGCCTATCCCTATCATGCCACCCCACTGATAATCTATTTTTACGCCCTTGAGCGCCGGGAAAACTCTTTCCATATTGGGCCTGAGCGCGGCGCAAATGTCCTTGGGATCTCTGCCCGAGTAGTTGCACAGCCCGCCAAACAACAGGCGGTTGTCGGCCGACAGATGAAAATAGTCCAGTGCTATGCTCATATCGGCGAAGGCCATATTCTGCGGAATAATGTCAGCGCAGAGAGCTTGCGACAGGGGCTCGGTCGCCAGCAGATAACTGCCGGCCGGTAGCACCTTACCGCCGATATGAGGTTCGAGTTTGGCACCTATATAGGCATTGCCGGCCAAAATCAGATAGCGGCAACGGACTTCACCTCTCTCAGTCCTGACCCGTATCTGCTCGCCCTTGATGATTTCGGTGGCGGCGCTGTCTTCATAGATGTTAACCCCCAGGCTTCGGGCTGCACGGGCCTCGCCGAGGGCCAGATTCAAAGGGTGCAGATGGCCGCTGCCCATGTCGCTGAGCGCGCCGAGATAACGCTCAGAGCCTATGACTTCGGGCAACTGCTCCTTGGACAACAGCTTGAGCTTATGTGGGTAGCCAAGTTGCTCAAGCTCGGTAAGCTCCTGCTCAAGCTCCTGCATATGTCTTGGTTTCAGCGCCAGATCGCAGTAGCCCCAGCGCAGATCGCAATCGATTTGATATTGCGCGATCCGTTCCCGGACGATATCGACGGCTTCAAAACCCATCTGCTTGATAGCCAGTACACCTTCTTTACCTATACTGGGCTCAAACTGTTCAATATTATGGCCAATACCGCGGATCAACTCCCCGCCATTACGTCCTGAGGCGCCCCAGCCCACTCTTTTGGCTTCCAGTATGGTGACCGCAAAGCCTCGTTCAGCCAGTTCGATGGCACTGTTGAGGCCGCTGAAGCCTGCGCCTATAACGCAGACATCTGTCTCCAAGAACTCTTCCAGCCTGGGATGCTGAAACAGTTCTTTGGCGGTCGCATGGTAAAAAGAGGCGGGATAGTTGTCACTGTGAATGGGGGACTGGATTGGCATCATGGCTCCGTTCTTGTTATAAGTTTGGACTCGGCTGGTTACATCCGACGGTCGTCGCACTCTTGCCTTCAAAGTGTTCGTTTTATTTAACATGCTTTTGTCATATAATACAAAACAATTTCACCGGGACCCTGGTTGCCCTTGTGCAGAAGCCGCTGCCGACCGTGTCCTGTAACCGCCTGATAAGAGATTTTTGGGGGATTTGCGATTTGGATATAGGTGCCAGCCTCAAGGCTGTTAGAAAAATGAAAGGCCTGTCCCAGCGTGAGCTGGCTAAACGCGCCGGGGTGACCAACAGCACCATCTCTATGATAGAGAAAAACAGTGTCAGCCCTTCAGTCAGTTCACTCAAGAAAGTGCTTTCGGGGATCCCCATGTCGCTAGTGGAGTTTTTCTCCATAGGTGAAAACGGCACTACCGAGCAAAAAGTGGTGTATCGCTCCAATGAGCTTTTGGACATAGGCACTGGGCCACTGGAGTTCAAGCTTATTGGTCGGGATTATCCCAACCGTGCCATGTCTGTGATGTCGGAGACTTATCCCCCGGGAGCCGATACGGGTGAAGAGATGCTGCGCCACGAAGGGGAAGAAGCGGCGCTGGTGATCACCGGTCGCTTTGAACTGACGGTCGGTGAAGAGGTGTTTATTCTGGAGGCCGGTGACAGCTACTATTTCAATAGCGAACAACCACACAGGTTCCGCAATCCTTTCGATGAACCCTGTCATCTGGTCAGTGCCACCACTCCTGCCAACTTTTGATCTTCCATTTCCTCTGCTGATTGCGATTTGCTGCCCGTAAATTCACTTCGGGCAGCATATTTGCCTGTAAGTGTAAATAATATCGACCGTATAACCCCGTGTGCACCGAATTGGTGCCCGCTGAACCAGTGTGATGCAAAGCCAATTTTTTGCCTTGTTCAAGCTTGTTTACACCTATCTCAAATACAAGGGATTTTTAAATATTCATTTAAAAATAAAAGCTTAAATAATTTTAGTTTGAGGCTGCGTTTAACAGGATATTAACCTCTTGCCTGTGCGAAAAAATCCGTGTAGTGTGTGAAAAAATGAACATTTGCTTTAGTGAATGTTCAAAACTGAGACCTGGATTTGAGTGTTTTGGGGTGAGATATGGCACAGGCAGCAATGGCGTTGGTGGGTGTAACCGCATGCAATGAGCAGTTGGGGCTGCATCCTTTCAATATTGTTGGCGAGAAATACCTCTTGGGCGTGGTCGAAGGTGCCGGAGCCTGGCCCCTGGTGATCCCGGCATTGGGGGCCGATACCCCGATAGCACAACTGCTCGAACGTCTGGACGGCATATTGTTTACCGGCTCCCCCTCCAATGTTGAACCTCATCATTACCAAGGCCCGGCCAGCGAGCCGGGCACCCACCATGATCCCAAGCGGGATGACACTACCTTGCCTTTAATTCGCGCTGCCATAGAGGCCGGAGTGCCGGTACTCGGGATCTGCCGCGGCTTTCAGGAAATGAATGTGGCTTACGGCGGCAGTTTGCACCAGAAGCTCTATGAAGTGGGTGGTTTTATTGAACACAGAGAAGACAAGAGCGCGCCGCTGGAGGTGCAGTATGGCTTGTCCCACGAGGTCAGCATAGAACCTGGAGGGATGCTTTTCGACGCCTGGGGCCGTAGCCATGCGATGGTTAATTCCGTCCATACTCAGGGCGTGGAGCGCCTGGGTCAGGGGTTGCGGCCTGAAGCGCATGCTCCAGATGGTCTGATTGAAGCCTTCTCTGTCACCGACGCCAAGGCATTCGCCTTGGGAGTGCAGTGGCATCCGGAATGGCAGGTCAGAAATAACCCCTTCTACAGCGCAATTTTTAAGGCCTTTGGGGAGGCTTGCAGTCTTAGGGCGCAACAGCGGAATAAATAATATGAATAAGCTTGAAGCCTTCTTAAAAGAACAAAAAATAACCGAAGTTGAATGTGTTATCTGCGATATGACAGGTATCGCCCGCGGTAAAATTGCCCCGGTAGACAAGTTTATCGATGAAAAGGGCATGCGGCTGCCCGAGAGTGTGCTGCTGCAAACCGTGACCGGCGATTATGTCGATGATGAGGCCTACTATGGCCTGCTCAACAGCGCCGATATCGACTTTGTCTGCGTGCCCGATGAAAACGCGGTCTTTATGTTGCCCTGGACCTTGGAGGCCACTGCTCAGGTGATCCACGATACCTATGACAAGATGGGCAATCCGCTGGAGCTGTCGCCGCGCAACGTATTGAAAAAAGTGCTCAAGCTCTATGAAGACAAGGGCTGGGAGCCGGTGATTGCCCCCGAGATGGAGTTTTATCTCACCAGTCGCAGTGACGATCCCGATCTGCCACTCAAGCCCCCGGTTGGTCGTTCCGGCCGCGCCGAATCCGGACGTCAGTCCTTCTCCATCGATGCCGCCAATGAGTATGACCCCCTGTTTGAGGATATGTACGACTGGTGTGAGGCGCAGGAGCTGGATATCGATACCCTGATCCACGAGGAAGGCACGGCGCAGATGGAGATCAACTTCAGCCACGGCAATCCACTGGCGCTGGCGGATCAGGTGTTTGTGTTCAAACGCACCCTGAGAGAGGCCGCCCTCAAGCACGGCGTCTGCGCCACCTTTATGGCCAAGCCTGTGACCAATGAGCCTGGCAGCGCCATGCACCTGCATCAGAGCGTTATCGACAAGGAAACCGGCAAGAATATCTTCACCCGCGAAGATGGCACCATGAGCCAGAACTTCCTCAGTTATATCGGTGGGCTGCAGCGCTTTATGCCGGAGTTTCTGCCGTTGATGGCGCCCAACGTCAACTCATTCCGCCGCTTCCTGCCGGGCACCTCGGCGCCGGTCAATCTGGAGTGGGGCGAGGAGAATCGCACCTGTGGCCTGAGGATCCCCGAGTCTTCACCGCAAAATCGCCGCATTGAAAACCGTATCCCCGGGGCCGATGCCAACGCCTATCTGGCCATTGCCGCCAGTTTGTTGTGCGGCTATTTGGGAATAGTTGAAGACGTGAAACCTTCGACGCCGGTGCAGGGCCGGGCCAACGAAGACCGCTCTGGGATCTCTTTGCCGCAGACGCTGGAAGAGGCGATGGCCATGATGGAAGAGAGCCAATATTGCCGTAAATATCTGGGGGAAGACTTCACCACAGGTTTTGTTGCGGTCAAGCGCGCCGAGCTTGAGAATTTTCGCCGGGTGGTGAGTTCCTGGGAGCGGGAATTCCTGCTGCTGACTGTCTAAGGAGGGAGAGATGAAATCACAACAGACCCAAGGCTGGCAGGCCAAGGACCATGCCCACCACTTGCATCCCTTTACCGATCCCAAGGCGTTGAAACAGGCCGGCGGGCGGGTGATCACCCGCGCCGATGGCGTCTATATCTGGGATTCACAGGGCAATCAAATTCTCGATGGCATGGCCGGACTCTGGTGCGTCAACATGGGCTATGGCCTGCGTTCCATCGCCGATGTGGCGGCACATCAGTTGCTGGAACTGCCTTACTACAACAGCTTCTTTCAGTGCAGCCACCCGCCGGCGATTGAACTGGCCGCCGAGATAGCCGCGCTGGCACCACCTCATATGAACAAGGTGTTCTTCACCGGCTCTGGCTCAGAGGCCAATGACACCAACTTGCGCCTGGTGCGTCATTACTGGGACATCCAGGGCAAGCCGGAGAAGAAAACCATTATCTCACGCCACAATGCCTATCACGGTTCCACAGTTGCCGGTGCCAGTCTTGGCGGCATGAGTGGTATGCATGCCCAGGGCGATTTGCCCATTCCAGGCATAGTCCACATTGCTCAACCTTACTGGTATGGCGAAGGCCAGGGACTGTCTGCCGAAGAGTTTGGCATTCGCTGCGCCCGCGAGCTTGAAAGCAAGATCCTCGAGCTGGGTGAAGACAAGGTGGCGGCCTTTATTGCTGAGCCTATTCAGGGCGCAGGCGGCGTGATAGTCCCGCCGGACAGCTATTGGCCGGAGATCAAAAAGATCCTCGCCAAGTACGACATATTGTTCATCCTCGATGAAGTGATCACCGGCTTTGGCCGCACCGGCTGTTACTTTGCCGCCGAGTATTACGATCTTGAGCCGGATCTTATCACCATAGCCAAGGGGATGACTTCGGGCTACGCCCCCATGGGCGGAGTGATAGTGTCGGATAAAGTCGCCGATGCGCTGGATAAGGGCGGTGAATTTGCTCACGGCTACACTTATTCGGGCCATCCACTCAGTGCCGCGGTGGCACTGGAAAACTTACGCCTGATGAAGCAGGAAAACATAGTCGCCAAAGTGGCCGAGGAAACCGCGCCTTATCTGCAGCAGCGGCTGCGGGAAGTCTTGGCCCAGCATCCGCTGGTGGGTGAGGTGCGCGGCGTTGGCATGGTGGCCGCGCTGGAACTGGTCGCCGATAAGGCGAGTCATCAGCGCTTTGCTGCCGAGCTTGGGGTAGGTACTCA
Source organism: Shewanella sp. YQ_9 (assembly GCF_043103185.1). NCBI lineage: Bacteria > Pseudomonadati > Pseudomonadota > Gammaproteobacteria > Alteromonadales > Shewanellaceae > Shewanella > Shewanella sp. YQ_9. The sequence continues at coordinate 111,345 of NZ_JBICJO010000059.1, read as the reverse complement.
GTGCCGGGAGCATTCCATCGCCAGTGGCTTGGTGATGCGGGCGGTGGGAGACACTATGATCATCGCGCCACCCCTGGTGATAACCCAGGCTCAAATCGATGAATTGGTAACAAAGGCGAAACAAGCGCTCGATATGACCTACGCGGATGTACAAAAATCGAACGACTAAGATTGCCTGCCATTGGCGGTAAGGGCATGATATACCTTGCTGCCAAGGCGCCGATGCGGGTTTTAGGGAGTAGCATTGGTGACACTAATAACAATGACAATAAGTTAACAATTGAAGGCGGGTTACAACCGCTGCTACCCGTAAAAGGAGAGAGCATGAAGCTATTGACCAAAGTAACGTCTGTGGCACTGTTGGGAGGCCTTGCGGCCGCTGCCACGGCCCAGGCCGAAGAAGTCGTCCGGGTATATAACTGGAGTGACTATATCGCCGAAGATACCCTGGCCAACTTCCAGAAGGAAACCGGGATCCGGGTGATCTATGACGTGTTTGACAGCAACGAAGTGGTTGAAGCCAAACTGCTTTCCGGCCGCTCCGGTTATGACATTGTCGTGCCTTCGAACAACTTTCTTGCCAAGCAGATCAAGGCCGGGGCCTTTAAGCCTCTGGATAAAAGCAAGCTGAGCAACTATCAGAATCTGGATCCCCAGTTGATGAAACAGCTGGAGAAGGCCGATCCGGGCAATCAGTATGCCGTGCCTTACCTCTGGGGCACCAACGGTATAGGCTATAACGTCGCCAAGGTAAAAGAGCTGCTGGGAGAGGATGCTCCCACAGATTCGCTCGAACTGATGTTCAACCCCAAGTATGCCGAGAAGCTGTCATCCTGCGGCATGTCCATGCTGGACTCGGCCGATGATATGGTGCCGCAAGCGCTGATCTATCTGGGATTGGATCCCAACAGTACCAAGGCGTCCGACTTTGACAAGGCCGGTGAAGTGCTGGCCAAGATACGGCCTTATATCACCTATTTCCACTCATCGCGTTATATCTCGGATCTGGCCAATGGTGATATCTGTGTCGCCTTCGGTTTCTCCGGCGATATCCTCCAGGCGGCTACTCGCGCCGATGAGGCAGGTAACGGCAACAAGATTGCCTATGCCATTCCCAAGGAAGGCGCCAACCTCTGGTTCGATATGTTGGCTATTCCTGCCGACGCCGGCAATGTCGACAATGCGCTGACCTTTATCAACTACCTGCTCAGGCCGGAAGTGATAGCCCCCATCTCCAACTATGTTTCCTACGCCAACCCCAATGTACCGGCACAGAAACTGGTGGATGAGTCTATCCGCAACGATCCCGGCATCTATCCACCACAGGCAACTTTGGACAACCTGTATGTGGGGGAAATTCGTCCACTCAAGGCCCAGCGGGCCCTGACCCGGGTTTGGACCAAGGTTAAATCCGGCCAATAACAATAACTCAGGGGCCAGGTGCCCCTTCATTGTCTGATTGCGTAGTACAGGCAAACTTTACTCGTTCCACCAGCGGCGGCCGCTGAGCCGCCCATTTGGTATTTTGCGGAGAAGTATTATGGCAATCACCTCGGGCATTCCTGTCAAACCCAATAATAAAACTCAGGATGAAGTGCTGCTCAAAATCGAGCGGGTCAGCAAGCTCTTTGACGATGTTCGCGCCGTGGATGATGTGTCGCTGACCATCAACAAGGGCGAGATCTTTGCCTTGCTCGGCGGCTCAGGCTCAGGCAAGTCGACTCTTTTGAGAATGTTGGCCGGTTTTGAAAAGCCTACCGAAGGACGCATTTTTCTCGATGGTCAGGACATTACCCACCTGCCGCCCTATGAACGCCCCATCAATATGATGTTCCAATCCTACGCCTTGTTTCCCCATATGACGGTGGCGCAGAATATCGCCTTCGGCCTCAAGCAGGACAAGTTACCCAAGGCTGAAATTGAGCAGCGGGTGCAGGAGATGCTCAAGCTGGTGCATATGGAAAAATATGCCCGCCGCAAGCCGCATCAACTTTCCGGCGGTCAGCGCCAGCGGGTGGCGTTGGCCCGTTCTTTGGCCAAGCGGCCGAAACTCCTGTTGCTGGACGAGCCCATGGGAGCGCTGGATAAAAAACTGCGGACCCAGATGCAGCTGGAGGTGGTGGAAATTCTCGAGCGGGTGGGGGTGACCTGCGTCATGGTTACCCATGATCAGGAAGAAGCCATGACCATGGCCGAGCGGATTGCCATTATGAGCGATGGCTGGATAGCCCAGACCGGTTCGCCTATGGATATCTATGAAAGCCCCAACAGCCGGATGATTGCCGAGTTTATCGGCACAGTGAATCTGTTTGAGGGGGAGATCACCGCCGATGAGGTGGACCATGTGATCATTCAATCAGAGAGCCTGAACCAGGCGTTTTACGTGGGTTATGGGGTGTCTACCAGCGTCGAGGACAAGCATGTCTGGTTGGCGGTCAGGCCGGAAAAAACCCTGATCAGCCGCGAGCAGCCCGAAGAGCAATACAACTGGGCCAAGGGCATAGTTCACGATATTGCCTATCTCGGTGGTTTCTCCGTGTATTACATTCGCCTTGGCAATGGTCAGATAGTCCAGTGCAGCATGACCAACCGTGAACGCCGCGCCGATCACCCCACCTGGGATGATGAAGTCTATATCAGCTGGGAGGACACCAGTGGCGTGGTGTTAAGATCATGAAGAAGCTCAAGTTAGGATTCAAAGGCCGCCACCTGACCATAGGCTTTCCCTATCTGTGGTTGCTGCTGTTTTTCGCGCTGCCGTTCGCCATAGTATTGAAGATAAGCTTTTCCACCGCGGCGATTGCCATTCCGCCCTATGAGCCAAGTTTTCAGTATGCCGACGAAGTGCTGCAGGTATTTATCAACCTGAGTAACTATCTGTTGCTGCTCAGCGACTCCATGTACTACTCGGCCTATCTCAACTCGCTCAAGATGGCGCTGGTTTCCACCCTAGGCTGTCTGCTGCTAGGGTATCCCATGGCCTATGCCATTGCCCGGGCGCCGGCCAGGTTGCAGACAGTGCTGCTATTGTTGGTGATGTTACCCTCCTGGACCTCATTTCTTATTCGGGTCTACGCCTGGATGGGGATTTTGAGTAACACAGGGCTTATCAATAACCTGCTGCTGGGGCTTGGGATTGTTGATGAGCCGCTGCAGATGCTCAATACCAATCTGGCGGTGTATATCGGCATCATCTATGCGTATCTGCCCTTTATGATACTGCCGCTGTACGCCACCTTGGTGAAGCTGGATGTCAGCCTCTTGGAAGCCGCGGCGGATCTCGGCTCCCGCAGTATCAATACCTTCTGGAAAGTGACGCTGCCCCTGTCCAAGAGCGGCGTCATTGCCGGTTCCATGCTGGTGTTTATTCCGGCCGTGGGGGAGTTTGTGATCCCCGAGCTGCTTGGCGGGCCGGACTCGCTGATGATAGGTAAGGTGCTGTGGCAGGAGTTCTTCAACAACCGTGACTGGCCGGTGGCTTCATCGCTGGCGATAGTGATGCTGGTGCTGCTGATTGTGCCCATCACCCTGTTCCATCGCTATCAGAGCCGCAGTCTGGAGAAAGAGATATGAAGAAGCTGAGTTTCTCGACCCTGATGTTATGGATTGGGCTGGTGTTTCTGTATGCCCCCATGTTTATTCTGATTTTCTACTCTTTCAACGCCTCCAAACTGGTAACTGTCTGGGGTGGCTTTTCCGCCAAGTGGTACGCCGAGCTGTTTGCCGATCAGCAGATACTGGATGCGGTCTGGACCAGTTTGCAAATCGCCTTCTACAGTTCGACCATGGCGGTGATCATAGGCACTATGGCGGCCTTTGTGATGACACGCTTTCGTCGCTCCTGGGCCAAGCTGACGCTGTCGAACATGATTACGGCGCCCTTGGTTATGCCCGAGGTGATCACGGGTCTGTCGCTGATGTTGCTGTTTGTGCATATGTCGGATCTGCTCGGCTGGCCGGCTGAGCGGGGCAGGATGACAGTCTGGATTGCTCACTCCACCTTCTGCGCCGCCTATGTGGCCGTGGTGGTGTCATCGCGCCTCAGAGAGTTGGATCTCTCTATTGAAGAGGCGGCGATGGATCTGGGGGCGACACCGCTGAAGACCTTCTTCCTGATAACTGTGCCCATGATAGCCCCGGCGCTGATGGCGGGCTGGCTGTTGTCGTTCAGCCTGTCGCTGGACGATCTGGTGATTGCCAGCTTCGCCTCGGGACCTGGCGCCACTACACTGCCTATGGTGGTGTTCTCCTCGGTGCGGCTCGGGGTGTCCCCCAAGATCAACGCCCTGGCGACATTGATCATTCTGGTGGTATCCCTGATCGCTTTCCTGTCTTGGTATCTGGCGCGCCGCGCCGAACGCCGCAGCAGACAAACAGAGGAATAACAATTAGGCGGTTGGCTGTGACAGCCACCGCCGCTATTTTTTTCGAGTGTTTTAAATTTTGAACAAAGTGTATTTTATAATGCGTTTTCTACTGGTTTTAGTCGATTTAACTGTGTAGGATGATGCAAGTGTTAAAAATAACAAACATAAAAGGCTGGATTAACCATGACTGCCACTGCCCACACCTCCTCTTATTATGCCGATTCGGCCAATGACACCCGTGAACGCAACAGCTTAAGCGAGGTGCTGGAAACCGATGTCTGTGTGATTGGGGCCGGTTATACCGGGCTCAGCTCGGCGCTGCACCTGTTGGAGGCCGGTTTCAAGGTGGTGGTATTGGAAGCGGCCAGAGTGGGCTGGGGCGCCTCTGGCCGCAACGGTGGCCAGATAGTCAACAGCTACAGCCGCGATCTCGATGTGATAGAAAGCACTGTCGGTAAGGCGCAGGCCAAGCTGTTTGGTGAAATGGCCTTCGAGGGCGGCCGCATCATCCGCGAACGCATCGAAAAATACCAGATAGATTGTGACCTCAAAAACGGCGGGGTATTTGCCGCCATCAACCGCAAACAGATGGGGCATCTGCAGCAGCAAAAAGCCCTCTGGGAGCGATATGGCCACACAGAACAGCTGCAGCTGTTGGATGATGCCGGCATTCGCCAGGTGGTCAATACAGACCGTTATATCGGCGGCTTGCTGGACAAGAGTGGCGGACATATCCATCCGCTAAACCTGGCGCTGGGTGAGGCGAGGGCGGTGGAATCTCTCGGTGGAAAAATTTTTGAGGATTCGGCCGTAGTACGTATCGACGAAGGGGAGTACCCTATAGTACATACCGCCAATGGCCAGGTTAAGGCCAGGTTTGTGGTGGTGGCAGGAAATGCTTATCTTGGCAAACTGCTGCCCCAACTTGCTGCCAAATCCATGCCTTGCGGTACCCAGGTAATCACGACAGAACCCTTGGGTGAAGAGTTGGCCCACAGTCTGTTGCCGCAGGACTACTGCGTCGAGGACTGTAACTATCTGCTGGATTATTTCCGCCTGTCGGCCGACAAACGCCTGATCTATGGTGGCGGTGTGGTCTACGGCGCCCGAGATCCGGAGAATATCAAAGCGATTATCCTGCCCAAACTGCTCAAGACCTTCCCCCAATTGAAAGGGGTCCGTATCGACTACACCTGGACAGGTAACTTTCTGCTGACACTCTCCCGTTTGCCTCAGGTCGGCAGGATTGGCAGCAACATCTATTACTCCCAGGGCTGCAGTGGTCATGGGGTGACTTATACCCACCTGGCGGGCAAGTTGATTGCCGAGGTGCTGACCGGACAGGCGGAGCGTTTCGATGCCTTTGCCAGCCTGCCCCATTATCCATTTCCCGGCGGACATGCCCTGCGAGTCCCCTTTTCTGCGCTCGGCGCCTGGTATTACAGCCTGAGGGACAAACTGGGTATTTGATGCCTATCCGTACAAGGGCGCTTGGCGCCCATTTAAAGGAGTCGCAATGAAACTTAACCAGAGTGAGCTGCTGCGTGAACAAGCCTATATCGAAGGCCAGTGGCTGGACGCAGACTCAGGCAAGAAGGTCAATATTTTCAACCCGGCCACCGGCGAGCGTATCGGCAGTGTGCCCGAGATGGGCGCATTTGAAACCCACAGAGCCATAGATGCCGCCGAGCGGGCTCTTCCGGCCTGGCGGGCGTTGACCGCCAAAGAGCGCAGCAGCATTCTCAAACGCTGGTTCGAGCTTATCAATCAACACGCCGATGACCTGGCGCTGCTGATGACCACAGAGCAGGGTAAGCCTCTGGCAGAAGCCCGCGGTGAGGTCACCTATGCCGCTTCCTTTATCGAGTGGTTTGCCGAAGAGGGCAAGCGGGTTTATGGCGATACTATCCCCGGCCATCAACAAGACAAGCGCCTGTTGGTGATCAAGCAGCCCGTGGGCGTGACCGCGGCCATTACTCCCTGGAACTTCCCGGCGGCGATGATCACCCGTAAGGCGGGGCCAGCACTGGCGGCCGGTTGCACTATGATAGTCAAACCGGCGCCGCAGACCCCTTTTACCGCTCTGGCGCTGGCCTACCTGGCGATTGAAGCCGGCATTCCTCCCGGCGTCTTCAGCGTGATTACCGGCGATGCCAAGGCGATAGGCAATACCCTTTGCGACAGCGCCGTGGTGCGTAAGCTGTCTTTCACCGGCTCGACCAGCGTGGGCATTCATCTGATGCAGCAATGCGCCGCCACCCTGAAGAAACTGTCACTGGAACTCGGCGGCAACGCGCCCTTTATCGTGTTTGATGATGCTGATCTGGATGCGGCGGTGGAAGGGGCGATGATCTCCAAATACCGCAATGCCGGTCAGACCTGCGTCTGCGCCAACCGCATCTATGTACAGTCGTCCGTTTACGATGCCTTTAGCGAAAAGCTGGCCGCCAAAGTGGCCGAGCTCAAGGTGGGTGTCGGCACAGAGTCCGGCATTACCACAGGGCCGCTTATCGACAAGAATGCGGTGAAAAAGGTGCAGGCTCATCTCGAGGATGCCGTCTCCAAAGGCGCCAGAGTCAAGACAGGTGGCCGGGCGCTGGGCGGTAACTTCTTCGAGCCCACTATTTTGACCGAGGTGAATGGCAGCATGCGGGTCGCCAAAGAGGAAACCTTTGGCCCGCTGGCGCCGCTGTTCCGCTTCGACAGTGTCGATGAAGTGATCGCCATGGCCAACGATACCGAGTTTGGCTTGGCGGCCTATTTCTACGCCAGGGATATCTCCAGAGTCTGGAAAGTTGCCGAGGCGCTGGAATACGGCATGGTGGGGATCAATACCGGGCTTATCTCCAACGAAGTGGCGCCTTTTGGTGGCATCAAGGCCTCGGGGTTGGGACGGGAAGGCTCTAAATACGGCATAGAGGAATATCTGGAGATCAAGTATCTCTGCCTCTCGGTCTGATTAACCCATGTCCCGGCGATGCCGGGACAACAACAGAGGATAGCAGGATGATAAGCAATGACTCTCTGATGGTGCGGCGCCAGGCCGCAGTGGCACCGGGTGTGGGACAGATACACCCTGTGTTTGTGGAACGGGCGGAAAATGCCCGGGTATGGGACGTCGAGGGCCGCGAATATCTGGACTTTGCCGGAGGCATAGCCGTGCTCAATACCGGGCACCTGCATCCCAGAGTCAAGCAGGCGGTTGCCCGCCAGTTGGAAGACTTCTCCCATACCTGTTTTATGGTGCTGGGCTATGAGAGTTATGTGGCCGTCTGCGAGAAGCTCAACGCCCTGGTTCCCGGGGATTTCGCCAAGAAGTCGGCGCTGTTTACCAGTGGCTCGGAGGCGGTGGAAAATGCCCTTAAGGTCGCCAGGGCCTATACCAAACGCAGCGGCGTCATCGCCTTTACCTCAGGCTATCATGGCCGCACCATGGCAACGCTGGCGCTCACCGGCAAAGTGGCGCCCTACAGTAAGGGCATGGGGCTGATGCAGGCCAACGTGTTTCGTGCCCAATATCCCTGCGCGCTGCATGGTGTGAGTGACGACGATGCGATGAAGTCCATCGAGCAGATTTTCAAGAATGATGCCGAGCCGGCGGATATTGCCGCCATTATTCTTGAGCCGGTGCAGGGCGAGGGCGGCTTCTATGCCGCATCCCCCGAGTTTATGGCGCGGCTGCGCAAGCTGTGTGACAAGGAAGGGATAGTGCTGATTGCCGATGAGGTGCAGACGGGCGCCGGCCGTACCGGCACCTTCTTTGCCATGGAACAGATGGGTGTTGCCGCCGATATCACGACTTTTGCCAAGTCCATTGCCGGTGGTTTCCCGCTCTCCGGCATTACCGGCCGGGCCGAGATGATGGATGCCATAGGCCCCGGCGGTTTGGGAGGCACCTATGGCGGCAATCCGCTTGCCTGCGCTGCCGCCCTGGCGGTGATAGAAACCTTCGAGAAGGAACAGCTGCTGGCGCGGGCCAACCAGGTGGGCACTGTCATTAAAGAGGCGCTTGGCAAGCTGCAACAGGAATACGACTTTATTGCCGATGTTCGCGGCCTCGGCGCCATGGTGGCCATGGAGCTGGTTGAAGACGGTGTGCCGAAGCCGGAGTACTGCGCGCGAGTCCTTACCTTGGCGAGGGAGCGCGGTCTTATCCTGCTTTCCTGTGGCACTTATGGCAATGTACTGCGTCTCTTGGTGCCTTTGACCGTCAGTGACAGGGATCTGCAGCAGGGGCTGGAGATTATTGCCGAGTGTTTCCGGCAACTGCGTAGTTGAGCCAGAAGGATGATAGGGAAGCCCAGCGCTTCCCTTTTTTATGTCTGTGACCCATCCGGAATACAGTTGACACTTTCCAGACTTATTTGGGAAGAGAGTAACAAGTACCAAGCGAACTCAGTGGGGGGCCCTTGCCTTTAATTGGCCGTTGCCGAGCAAGTGGAAAAGACGAAATGACTTATCGGCAAGCTCAGCAGCGCCAATGGCAGTGCAAGCCAGAGTGCCGCGAAGGCTTATTGGCACTTTCCTTGGTAAAAATAATCCATAAGTGCTAGTAGATTGAGACAGGGAGAGTCCATGGTGCTATCTTTGTAGCTGTTAACCTTTCATTTACAAGCGCATTGCGCCCGCCGCTATCAGGAGCCTTGGATGAAGCAACTCTCCATCGGAACCAAACTTCTCTGGATAACTTCGGCGCTGTTTCTCATAACAGTGGCCATTCTCTCCATCAGTCTCTGGTGGTCTCTGTCGGATCAAAACCAACGTCTGTCGGCAGAGGTGCAGCAGACGCTGGAGCTGGAGATCCGCGATAAGCTCGAGGCCAGTGCGGCCCAATACGGTGAGAAAGTCGCCGGTTTTATTGATGAGGCCTACCGCATTCCCTGGTCACTGGCGGGGATTCTGGAGCTGACCTCTGAGCGGGATCCTATGACCCGGGAAGAAGTGCAGACAACCGTCGAGGCGGTGCTCAGAAAGAACAGCCAGGTTTCCTCCATCTATGCCCAGTTTGAGCCCGATGGATACGACGGCCAGGATTGGCAGTATCAACAGCAAGCGAGCAAACACAGTGTGCCTGGCGCCGGGTCGTTGGAGATCTACTTTACCCGCAACAACGACGGCAGTATTGAGCAACACCAGGTGGATGATGCCGAGGAGAAGTATGTCGCCACGCTCAACGAGTTTGGCATTCGCGAGGCCGAGTGGTATCTGTGCGGTAAAGATACCCTCAAGCCCTGCCTGATGGAGCCCTACCTGTATGAGATAGCTCCGGGCAACAATGAGTTGATGACCTCCTTGACTGTACCGGCGCTGCGCGATGGCAAGTTTGCCGGTATCGTCGGGGTGGATGTCAATCTACCGGTATTTCAGAAACTGATCGATCAGCTGTCGCAGTCGCTCTATCAGGGCAAGGCCAAGGTTACTCTGCTCAGCAGCAAGGGGCTGGTGGTGGCTGCCAGTCATTACAGCAAGAAGGCGCGGCCACTGGCCGAGTCTGTCGCCCCTGAGCTGGCCGCCAAAATGGTGGCCCTGGCCGGCGGCGAGGGCTTTATGTTGACGGACAATGACATAGTGGTTGCACACCGCATCGACATTCCTCTTTCCGGTAGTCGCTGGTCGCTGTTGATTGAAGTGCCCAAGGTGGACGCCTTTGCGCCCGTGGCCAAGCTCAGTGGAGAGATGACAGTGATGGCCACCGAACTGGGCAGCTTGCTGCTCGGGGTTGGCGTCTTGGTATCTGTGCTGGCGGTACTGGCCATAGCTTTGGTGATCCGCAGCATATTGGCACCGCTCAAGAGTATTCAATCCCGGGTTGAGAATCTGGCCAGTGCCGAAGGCGACCTGACCCAAAGCATTCAGGTGACTTCCCACGCCGAGCTTATCGCCCTCGGCGCCGGGGTAAACGCCTTTATTCTCAAACTCAGGGAGCTTATCCGTGAGCTGAAAATGCTTGCCGGACGCTCCCGTGATGAGGGCCAAACCACAGCAGAGATTGCCCGCCAGACACTGGACAGTGTCAATCGCCAATACAGTGAGATAGAGAGCGTGGTGGCCGCGGTCAACCAGATGAGCGCCACGGCCCATGAAGTGGCCAAGGCTTCGGAGCAGACGGCATCGGAAACCGAGTCCATGGCGGTCAATGTCCGCGACAGTGAAACCAGCCTCAACAAGGCGATGGATTACGTCAATACCATGTCCAGTGAGTCGATGCAGGCTAAGGCCGCCGTCGCCAAGGTGGCGGAGAGCAGCAATAACATCAGCAGCATTCTGGAAGTGATCAGCGCCATCGCCGAACAGACCAATCTGTTGGCGCTCAATGCGGCGATTGAAGCGGCCCGCGCTGGCGATCAGGGCCGAGGTTTCGCCGTGGTAGCGGATGAGGTGAGGGCGCTGGCTTCCAAGACCCAGAGCTCGACTCTGGATATTGGTCGTCTAATCGAGTCACTGCAGCAGGAAGTGGGCAGCGCCTCCAATATTATTGAGCGCGGAGTGGAGCAGGCCAAAAACGCCGTGTCGCAAACAGAGCAGGCACTCAGCGCTCTGAATCTTATGGTCAGCCAGCTGGATCAGATCTCGGCGCAGATCACCCATATTGCCACGGCGGCCGAGGAGCAAAGCGCTGTCACCGAAGAGGTGAACAAGAATATCACCGGCATCTCAGACTCGGCGGCCGAACTGGCGCGTCTGGCTGGTGAGGCGGAGCAGAGCAGTCAGACGCTGGCACAGTTGGTGGACAGCCAAAACGATCAATTGGATAGACTCAAGACCTAAGGAAGATGCTAATAAGTCCTCGAGGCTTACATACCCGTCTACTGCATTGTGCTTCTGCAAAGGACTTGGGCCATTTGTTGCGAACCACGCCTTGCATCCATGCATGTAAGCCGACGCATGGAACACATGGGGCTTGTTCGCACCTTCTCCAAGCAAACAAAAAGAACCCAGCCTCGGCTGGGTTCTTTTTTAGAGGAGCGAGAGACGCCTTCGGATCAATGCCTGTGATGTTCATCAGACAGGGACGCGACGGTATCGACCACATTGCGGGCTCCGTCGAGAATCGCGCCCATTACGTCTGCGACTTCCTGCAGCTGGGTCTTACCCTGGTTGGCCGCCTCAGCCACCGCCGCCATTTCCCGGGTGGCCTTGTCTGTGAGCTGACCATTTTGACTGACGACAGAGCCTATCTCCTTGGTGGACTCACTGGTGCGGGCCGCCAGTTGCCTGACTTCATCGGCGACGACGGCAAACCCCCGTCCTTGCTCACCGGCACGCGCTGCTTCAATCGCCGCATTGAGCGCCAACAGGTTGGTCTGCTCTGCAATGGCGCTTATGGTCGAGACTATCGCCTGGATATTGCGTGACTGCTCATTGAGCTGAGCTATCGCCTCTGAGGCCTGCTGTACCTGAGACGCTATGCTGTTGGAGGTGGCGGTTACCCTGTCCAGCCTGTCTATCGCCTGCTCGACTGTGGCACCGGTATTCAGCGCCGTGCTGTGGGCTATTTCGGCCGCTTCCTTAATCGCCTGGGACTTTTCTATCCTGGCGGTGATATCACTGGCAAACTTAATCACCTTGATCACCTTACCGGCGGGATTGCGTATGGGGTTATAGCTGGCCTCAAGCCAGACGGTTTGCCCCAGTTTATTGAAGCGTTTAAACAGCCCTGACTTGAACTGGCCCTTGTTGAGCTCTTCCCAAAAATGGGGGTGTTCCCGGTAGAAGGCCTCGTCACAAAACAGCTTGTGGTGTTGCCCCTTCAGTTCAGCCCGGGTATAGCCCATGACGTCGAGAAAATTGGCGTTGGCTTCAATGATATTACCTTTGGGATCAAACTCGATAATCGCCTGGGAGTTATCCAGGGCGTTGGCCACGGCTTTTTGAGTGTCGGTTTCCATTTGGCTGTTGGTGACATCGGCGGCAATCTTCATGACGCGGGTGACTTTACCCTGCTCAAACACGGGGAAATAGGTGGCCTGCAAATAAATGCTGCTGCCATCTGCATGGCGACGTTCAAACACCCCGGCAGCGGCTTTTCCTTGCCTGAGCTGTTCCCAAAAACTGCGGTACTGGGTTGAGGCGGCATAATCGGCCTGACACAAGGTTTTGTGTGGCATGCCTTTGAGCTTCTCATGCTCCAGGCCAAACAACTCGGCAAACAGGCGATTGGCTTCTATCACTGTGCCGTCGGGCGTGAATACCACACAGGCAAGCGACTGCTCTATGGCTTGCACTGTTGCCAGTTGCTTGGACAGCTGCAATTGACATTGTACCAGGGCTTGTTTGGACGATTTATTAAAAAACATAAAACAGATCCCCACTTGTTAGGTTTAGTCGGCAGCTTGCTGTCGGCTCGTATTCTGAGGCGAGAATCCATTTCGCAGTTGTCATTCCTGATGCAGGGCTGCAGCTTTAACTTATTATAGCTTCAGTGAAAGGTAACATAAGCGTGGCAGAGTAAAAGGTGTGGATGAAGCCAAAGTCAAGATACCACTCCTGTGCCGCGGCGCTTAAGGTATAAGGCTTGTCGGCAGGCTATCAGCTTTTAATGAACATAAGATGTCAAGCTGCGGAAAAGTGATCGCGAGTTTCTCTAAATATAAGCTCTGGCCGGCAAAGAGATTCCCGGATTGCCTTGTCTGGCTTCTATTGGGAACTGGCAAATCGGTTATAAGGGGTTATCGCAGGTGGCATGTATGTTTGATTATGAAAATCAATCGGTTAAAAAGCTGTTTTCCTGCTTGATAAAGAGAACTCGTTTGGGCTTTGGGCCGCTACAGTTTAGTAAGTTGTGATATTTATCACAGTTTGCCCGGGCATAAGATCCCACTCTGTTATGGCTATTTTATCTTTAGTCGCCATTGAGCGCGGCTATCGCCAACAAGCAAAAGGAGTGTATATGGCAACCAAGAAAGTCAAGGCACCCACCATAGATATAGGTATCTCTGATGCGGATCGTAAAAAAATTGTCGCGGGGCTTTCTGCGCTGCTGGCCGACAGTTATACCCTGTATCTGATGACCCATAATTTCCATTGGAACGTCAAAGGGCCGCAGTTCAACAGCCTGCATCTAATGTTTATGGAGCAATACACAGAGCAGTGGAATGCGCTGGATGAAATCGCCGAGCGGATCCGCGCCCTGGGGTATCCGGCGCCGGGGACTTATAAGGAGTTTGTGCGCCTGGCATCCATCAAGGAAGTGGAAGGTGTGCCCTCTGCCAATGAGATGATATTGCACCTGGTCGAAGCCCAGGAGGCCACGGCCCGCACCGCCAGAGCCCTGTTCCCCGTTATCGACAAGGCCAATGACCAGCCTAGCGCCGATCTGCTCACCCGCAGATTGGAAGTCCACGAAAAGACAGCTTGGATGCTGCGTAGCTTGCTGGAGGAATAGCCTAAACGCTAGGCGCTACGCATCAAAAAGCCGCCCCGGAGTGCTCCAGGGGCGGCTTTTTTACTCTTGCTAACTTGAAGAGGCTGCTGTGTTGGCAATCTTCGTTCATCCCAATCACATAGTTTGCCCATGTTGATGGGGAGCCACTCTTGCAGCCTTTGCCTCTTTGCCGCAACGCCAAGTCGTTTGGCGCTATTTATTCAAGGCTTAAGTGCCTTTCTCAAGGTGTCAGGCCTTTTCGGGAATACGTTCCAGTACAGCCAACAGCAGCTGCCAATATTGGCCCACTGTGGTGATATTCACCATTTCATCCGGGCTGTGAGGGAAACGTATGGTGGGGCCGATAGACACCATATCCATGGCCGGATAGGGCTCCTTGAACAGGCCACATTCCAAACCGGCATGGATCACCATGATCACCGGCTCTTTATGGTAGATGTCCTGATAGGTGTCGCGCACAATCGCCATCACAGGAGACTGGCTGTCTGGTTTCCAGCCTGGGTAGGCGCCGGAGAGATCGATTTCGGCACCGGCCAGGTTGGCCAGGGCGATCAGCATGCCCTCAATCTGGCTGCGGCCTGAGTCAATCAAGGAGCGGATCAGGCACAGGAGTTTAACATCCTGCTCGCTGGTATTGATCACCCCGAGGTTGAGTGAGGTCTCGGTCACGCTTTCAATCTCGTCACTCATCCGCATGACACCATTGGGGCAGGCATGCAGCAGATCGATAAGAGTGTTCTGACTCTGCTCGCTCATCACTTTGGCAGGCAGCGGCACTTCGGTGAGAGTCAGGCAAGCGGCCGGATCGGCAACCGCCAGCTCTTCTCTAAGCAGTGCCTGGAAAGCCGCGGCGGCTTCGCTCAAAGCTGTGGCTTGTTCGGCCGGTACCAGAATAGTGGCACTGGCTTCACGGGGAATGGCGTTACGCAGCGAGCCGCCGTTGAATTCGGCCAGTTCCAGCTGCAGGCTTTCGCTGTGTTCAAACAGAAAACGGGCCAGCAGCTTGTTGGCATTACCGCGTCCCAGGTGAATGTTCACCCCTGAGTGGCCACCCTTTAGCCCGGAGAGTGTCAGGTTGAATGCCTGGAAACCATCGCCTGTGGCTTCCCAGACCATGGGCAGGGTGATCTCGGCATCCACGCCACCGGCGCAGCCCATGTAGATCTCGCCTTCCTGCTCGGAATCTGTGTTGATCAGGATTTCACCGCGAAGCATACCGGCTTCCAGGCCAAAGGCTCCTGTCATACCCGCTTCTTCATCTATGGTCAGCAGCACTTCCAGTGGCCCGTGGGGAATATCGTCACTGCCGAGAATTGCCAGCGCCGATGCCATGCCTATGCCGTTATCGGCACCCAGAGTCGTGCCCTGAGCCTTGACCCAGTCGCCGTCAATCCAGGGCTGGATCGGATCTTTGACGAAGTCATGCTCTTTATCGGCATTTTTCTGCGGCACCATATCGATATGGGCCTGGATCACCACGGGTTTGCGGTTTTCCATCCCGGGAGTGGCATCTTTGCGAATAATCAGGTTACCGACTTTATCTTCGATAACCTCAAGCTGACGGTCTTTGGCCCAGTTCTGAATATACTGGCTGAGCGCGGCTTCATGCTTGGATGGGTGAGGAATGGCACAGATTTGTTCAAACCACTGCCATAGAGGCTGAGGTTGCAATTGGCTGAGACTGGACACAGCAAACTCCTGATCTTTTCGTCTGGTTGGCGGGCTTGGACCGGGCCAAGCGCGAGTTGTCACCAGTCTACCACAGAGCGACGTAAGGGCGCAGAACCCAGTTGGGACAATTGTTTATTTGTGGCAGCGAAACTTGCCAGCCAGATATTGGTAATCCTGCGCCGGAAAGGGAATAATGCTGGGCGCCAATAAAAAATAATTAGGATGGGTCATGGTTGAATTTATTGATGTTACTGACCAGGATGCAATTTTCAGTGAGGCAGACTGGGATGCATTGCTGGTGGTCAGCGCCGATGTGACGGCGTGTCCAATCGAAGAGGTGGCTATGCTGGCCTCCCACGGGGCTCAAGTTGACAAACGGGTGGGCAAGAGCCCGACGCTGTTGTTTGCGCCCGGGCTTGCCGGTGGCCGCTTGATTATCGCCCCGGTCGCGCCGCTTGGCGATTATGACGATGTGCGTGCCTTCGCCAATGCTGCCCGGGCCGGTATCGCCATCGCCCGTGACGCCGGAGCCAAAAGGCCGCTATTGTGGGTCGATAAGCCTGCATCCTTAGGTGATGAATACGCCAAGGCAGATATGGTTGCGGCGCTGGCAACGGCGCAGGAGCTATGGCAGCCATTGGAAGCCCGTGAGGCGGGCGCCGCCCTTGACAGCATAGAAGCCATAGGGGTGATGAACGGCGCCGATGCCGGCATGCTCAATGCCATTGAAGCCGGCCGCACCCTTGCCAGAGATCTTTGCGGCACTGAGCCCGAGCGCATGGGCGCGCCTGCCTTTGCCGATTACTGCCTCAACGCCTTCAAAGATTCAGGGCTGTCGCTGCAGGTCGTGGAAGACAGAGACATTCTCGAGCGGGACTATCCCTTGCTGAGCGCTGTGGCGCGGGCCTCTTTTGCCGTGGCCAGACATCAGCCCAGAGTCGTTAAATTGGAGTACCGCGGCGAAGGTGAAATCCAGCACAACTATTTCTTTGCCGGTAAGGGCGTGGTGTATGACACAGGCGGCGCCGATCTGAAAGTGGGCGGCGCCATGGCCGGTATGAGCCGCGACAAGGGCGGCGCGGCTGCCGTGGCCGGTTTGATGAAGACCTTGTCATTACTCAAGCCCAAAGGCATTCGTGTGGTGGCCGAATTGGGGCTGGTACGCAACAGTATAGGCAGCGAAGCCTTTGTCACGGACGAAATCATCACAGCCCATTCGGGTGTCAGGGTCAGGATTGGCAATACCGATGCCGAAGGACGTTTGGTGCTGGCCGACTTGCTGTCCCATCTGCGTTTAAAGGCGCAGGGCAGTGCGGCGCCCGAGCTATTCTCTGTGGCAACCCTGACCGGCCATGTGGTGCGAGCGTATGGAGCTTACAGTGCGGTAGTGGCCAACGCCGTTGCCGAGCAACAGGCATTACCCAAGCGGTTGCAAGCCAGCGCCGAGCGTTACGGTGAAGGGCTGGAGCTGTCTCGTTTGCGTAAGGAAGATTTTGCCAAGGTGCGTGATGTTTCCGGCGCCTCTGAGCTACTTTCTTCCAATAATGCGCCCTCATCGGTTACCGCCAGAGGACACCAGTATCCGGCGGCCTTCCTGCTAAAGGCTTCCGGATTGGCGCAACACGGGGTAAAAGACGCTCAGCCCATGGCCTATAGTCATCTGGATATCGCCGGCAGTGCCACAGAAGGTGATCCCCTCTATGGCAAACCTACGGCGGCGCCGCTGCTTGGGTTGTTTGCCTATATGACTGAGTAAGTCCTCAACGCCTCCCGGCCGATGTCGTCGGCCGGGTTATCCCTGCACTCTGTCCGTTGGCTTTTCTTCACTTGGCGACCGCTATGTTGGCATTACATGGCCCCGATATTTGCTGGACGTCATCTCACCCAAGCTATCCACTGCGAGTGATTGGATCCCGCCCCTGCTTTAGGTTGTTATCTGGCACGGTATCTGAAAACAACAGAAAACTTTCAGACGGATTTTTACCCAGCCCTTGGATGGGGTGATCCAATTCACCTTAACTGGTCTTACCTCTTTGAGATCACGCTTTTACCCCCGCCGGGAGACTAACATTTGGGCTGTAACTGACAGCTAATTACAGTGTTAGATTTTACTTAATTGGAATGAGGTTGGCCTGATTGGCTTTTAATTTATTTATTTAAAATCAAATGGTAATGAGTATTCTCTTACTATGTTTCGAGATGTATCATTAGGTGCGGTGGGTAAATCCTGTGTAACTTTTATGTAATTACCTTACAATTTTAGGTGTATTTTAAATTTTTAGCCTCAATACTTGTAATAAAATTACAGGTGGCTATAATAGCTCTCGTTGGTTAGGCAAGCGCCTTCCACCTCTAGTCAATCCAGGATGGATAACTATCTCCAAGGAAATGAGTGACAAGTTGTCTCCACGGATATGAGAACCTCTAGTTCCAGGGAACCGAGCCAAGCTTCACTAGAGTATTTATTTCACAACTTTGTTAGGAGTATCGGCTATGTCTTACACAGGCAAAAACAACGTAGTTTATTGGAGCAACACCTGGTTTGATTGTCAGGTTTTGCGCGGCGGCATGTTCGCCATGAGTTTCAAGGGCTGACTACCCCTTTAAGTAGTTCCATCATCCATCAACCTTTGTTCACCACTCTGTGGTGTATTTAGACTCAAGTCGCAATAGAAGTTTTGCTTCTGTTGCCAGGTGTTACCCGCTAGCGCGGTAGACTCTTTCCCTTTTGGGTGCTTGATACATGTCTTGGCCTGCTCTTTGAGCAGGCTTTTTTTTGTCCGCAGCAAAATGTGAATAAATTGTGAGCTGGTGGGCATTTAATGGATACCACAGGTAGCCTCCATGCTCTGGTGCTGGTCTGATCAGGTCAAACTCCCTATAATCTGCCGCCGATGACCTCGTTAAAGAAGTGTCACAAACCTCCCTACACTCAAACTCAAGGAACCTGGTTCCATGTTGGAAAAACTGTTCAAGTTAAAGCAAAACAAAACCTCTCTGAAGCAGGAAGCCGTGGCGGGTCTGACCACCTTTCTGACCATGGCTTACATCATCTTTGTTAACCCCTCTATGCTGGCCGATGCCGGTATGGATCAGGGCGCTGTCTTTGTGGCGACCTGTGTCGCGGCGGCGATAGGCTGTCTGGTCATGGGGCTGCTGGCCAATTATCCCATCGCCCTGGCGCCGGGAATGGGCCTCAACGCCTTTTTTACCTACACAGTTGTGGGGGAAATGGGTTATAGCTGGGAAACCGCGCTCGGTGCAGTATTCCTCTCCGGGATCTGCTTTATGATCCTCTCCCTGGTGCGAATTCGGGAATGGGTGGTCAACTCCATTCCCATGTCGCTGCGCCTTGGCATAGCCGCAGGTATCGGCCTGTTTTTGGCGCTCATCGGCCTCAAGAGTGCCGGCATAGTGGTTGCCAACCCGGCAACACTCGTAGGTATGGGCGATATCACCGCATTTCCGGCACTGATGTCGGTATTGGGGTTCTTCCTGATCATCGCTTTTGTTCAGCGTGGTTATAAGGCGGCGGTGATCCTCAGCATTCTGGCCATCACAGTGTTGGGGCTGGCCTTTGGTGATGTGCAATATAGTGGCCTGGTATCCATGCCGCCTTCCATAGCGCCCACCTTTATGAAGATGGATCTCTCCGGCATGCTGGAGATCAGCATGATTTCCGTGGTGTTTGCCTTTTTGTTTGTGGACTTGTTCGATACCTCGGGCACCTTGGTAGCCGTGGCCCATCGTGGTGGTTTCCTGGATGACAAGGGCCGCTTGCCAAGACTCAATCGCGCCCTGACCGCCGACAGCGCTGCCACTATTGCCGGGGCCATGCTGGGTACCTCGACCACCACAAGTTATGTCGAGAGCACCTCAGGCGTTAGTGCCGGTGGCCGTACCGGCTTGACCGCCGTCGTGGTCGGGCTGCTGTTTTTGGCCTCGCTCTTTATCTCGCCGCTGGCTGGTATGGTGCCGGCCTATGCTACCGCGGGCACCCTCTTCTATGTGGCGATTCTGATGATGTCTGGTCTGGTGCATGTAGAGTGGGAAGATTTGACCGAGGCTGCCCCTGTGGTGGTGGTCTGCCTGTTGATGCCATTAACCTTCTCAATAGCCACGGGTATCGCCTTTGGCTTTATCGCCTATGCGGCTATTAAACTCCTCTGCGGCCGTTTTCGCGATCTCAACGCCGGGGTTGTGGCACTGGCGCTGCTGTTTATTCTCAAGTTTGCCTACGGGAGCTAAAGGTAAAACGCGAGCAAGTGCTTTATAAACCGTATTTATTTTGAGGGTCATACTTTGTATGGCCCTTTTTGTATGAGATACCGCAATAAATAACGATTTTATCCACTTGAAGGCCTACTGCCGCTAGGAATCAGGCGACGGATTGGGTATAAGATTTATCCCCGACTTTTTTAAGCAAATACAAGTGATGAACTTGAGTGACACACGCTACCGCCGGGTAGTGGTAAAACTGGGTACCAGTGTACTTACCTCCGGCAGCAAGCGCCTGGACAAGGCCCATATGGTCGAACTGGCCAGGCAGATGGCGACCTTAATGCGCGCCGGTATCGAAGTGGTTTTGTGTACCTCCGGCGCCATTGCCGCCGGGCGTGAGCATCTGATGTATCCGGAGTTGCCGGATACCATGGCCAACAAACAGTTGCTGGCGGCCGTGGGCCAGAGCCAGTTGATTCTGGCCTGGGCGCAGTTGTTTAGTATTTATGGTCTGCACGTGGGGCAGTTGCTGCTTACCCGGGCGGATCTCCATGATCGTGAGCGCTATCTCAACGCCAGAGATACCCTAAATGCGCTGCTGAAACAGAATATTATCCCTATCATCAATGAAAACGATGCCGTTGCCACCAATGAGATCAAGGTAGGGGACAACGACAACTTGTCCGCCCGGGCAGCGCTTTTGTGCGATGCCGACTTGCTGATCCTGCTGACAGACCAAAAAGGCTTGTTCGATGCCGATCCGCGCTACAATCCCAATGCTCATCTTATCAGCGAAGTGGCCAATATCGACGACAGCCTGCGGCAACTGGCCGGCGGCTCGGTTTCCGGATTGGGTACCGGCGGCATGGCAACCAAGCTGGAGGCGGCCGACATAGCTCGCCGCGCCGGTATCGAAGTGGTTATCGCCTCGGGTCATCATCCGGATGCCATCGAAAAAATCGCTGCTGGCGAGTCAGTGGGGACTCACTTCTGTGCCATCGAAACCCCACTGGAGAGCCGCAAACAGTGGATCCTTGCCGGGCCCAAGGCCAAGGGGAAACTGACCTTGGATGAAGGCGCGGTGCGGGCGGTAACCGAAAAGGGCCGCAGTCTGCTGTCCAAGGGGATCATCGCCGTCGAGGGCGAGTTTGAACGCGGCGCCACAGTGCAACTCTTGGATCCCAAGGGCCGTAAACTGGCGCGGGGGATCTGCCGCTACAGCGCCGCGGCCCTCAAACGTATCGCGGGCCAGCATTCAGATAACATTGAATCCTTGCTGGGCTATGACTATGGTGATGCAATAGTGCACCGCAACGACATGGTGGTTTTATGACAGCTGAATATCTGCAACAACTGGGGCAAAGGGCCAAGGAAGCCAGCTTTGCCCTGGCCAATCTTTCCGGCACCGCCAAGCAGCAACTGCTGCACAATATCGTTGCCGCTCTCAAGGCCGATGAAGCGGCTATTCTCGCGGCCAATGAGCAGGATGTAGCCGCGGCCAAAGAGGCCGGCCTCAACGCGGCCATGATAGACAGGCTGTTGCTGGATAAGCCGCGCCTGGCTGGAGTCATAGCCGATATCGACAATGTGATTGCCCTTGCCGACCCCATCGGCCGCGAATATGACAGCCGGGTGCTGGATAACGGCTTGCGCCTGTGCCGCCGCGCCGTGCCACTGGGGGTGATAGGCGTTATCTATGAGGCCAGGCCCAATGTGACTGTGGATATTGCCGTTCTGGCCCTTAAAACCGGCAATGCGGTGATCCTCCGTGGCGGCAAGGAAACCCTGAAATCCAACTTGGCGCTGGCCAAGGCGATTCGCCAGGGCGTTAAAGCCAGTGGCTTGCCGGAAGATGCGGTGCAGCTTATCGACAACCCGGATCGCACCCTGGTTACCGGCCTGCTCAAGCTGGATCAATATGTGGATATGATAGTGCCCCGCGGCGGCGACAAGCTGCAGCGGCTCTGCGCCGAGCAGGCGACCATCCCGGTTATTCTCGGCGGTATCGGTATCTGCCATCTCTATCTGGATAAGGCGGCCGATCTGGAGAAGGCCGTTCCTGTCATCCTCAATGCCAAGGTGCAGCGCCCAACCGTATGTAACGCTCTCGATACTCTGTTGGTGCACAAGCAGATAGCCAAAGAGGCATTGCCCAAGGTGGCCAAGGCCTTAGTCGATGCCGGAGTTAAGCTGGTAGGTTGCCCCGAGACTGTGGCTATTCTTGGAGCCGAGCAAGTGGCCGCCGCCAGCGAGGATAGCTTTGCTACCGAGTGGTTATCTCTCAATCTGGGGATCCGGGTAGTCGATGATATCCAGCAGGCCATAGGTCATATTCGCCGCTATTCCAGCGGTCACTCCGAGGCTATCCTCACGGATGATATCAACGCCGCTACCGAGTTTATGAATCAGGTGAATTCGGCGGCGGTTTACCTCAATGCCAGCACCCGTTTCACCGATGGCGGCCAGTTTGGCCT
The DNA here is from genome assembly GCF_043103185.1 of Shewanella sp. YQ_9. Classification (NCBI taxonomy): domain Bacteria; kingdom Pseudomonadati; phylum Pseudomonadota; class Gammaproteobacteria; order Alteromonadales; family Shewanellaceae; genus Shewanella; species Shewanella sp. YQ_9. The sequence goes on along the minus strand of NZ_JBICJO010000059.1, from coordinate 89,227 downwards.
GGGCGCCGAGGTGGCTGTCAGTACTCAGAAACTGCATGCCAGAGGCCCCATGGGACTGGAAGCACTGACCACCTACAAGTGGTTGGGAGTCGGTGATTACACCGCCAGAAGTTAGTGTTTACTTCTTGTAAAAGGTATTCAGAGCATAGTGTAACCCAAGCCCCGCAGTTGCGGGGCTTTTGCTTTGGCCGCTTACGATTCAGCTCTTGATCGCTGCAAAACTGCCGCGGCAGAGCTTGGCCAAGTCCTCTGCGGCAAGACAGATCTCTAGTCCGCGGCGACCGGCGCTGACATAGATGCTGTCAAACTCCTGGGCGCTGGCGTCTATCACTGTAGGTAACTGCTTTTTCTGCCCCAGAGGGCTGATGCCGCCCACCAGATAGCCGGATGAACGCTGCGCCAATTGCGGATTGGCCATCACCAACTTCTTGGCCTTAATCGCCTTGGCAACGCATTTCAAGCTGAGTTGATGATTCACTGGCACCAGGGCCACCGCCAGTGGCGGTGACTTTTCATCGCTGCTGACTAGCAGAGTCTTGAATACCCGGTTGGGATCCAGTCCAAGTGCACTGGCGGCCTCTTCTCCGTAGGAAGGGGCATTCTTGTCGTGGTGATATTCGTGAACGGTAAAAGAGATCCCCGCCTTGGTGGCGAGATCGATTGCGGGTGTCACAAGTGTCTCCTTAGGTGATGGCGTGAGTAGCGTTTAGTATCGCGTTTTAATCCGGAGATCTGTTGCGCCAAAACCTGTCTAACTATCAAAATAGGTGTCATAGCATAAGCCTCAAGCCTTTCTGGGTCGAGACAGCGGGTCACTCTTTTAAGACTCAGTTTAAGAGCAAGACCACAAAGCGGCACAAAAGCTTAAGTATTAACTCAGACAATAGCTTAGAAAATAGCCAAGAAAAATAGCTCAGACAATAGCCTAGATATCGGTGGCGATTCAATCTGAATTCGAGGCTAATCTAGGCTAGCAAAATCGATAGGCCAGGGAAGGGCTTTAAACATGAGTTAAGTCAAAATAAAACGCCCGGCATCAGGCTGGGCATTTTGAAATACTATGGCGGCCTTACTTCTGCGTTGCGCGGTAGTGGTCGAAATTCTCGATATAGTCGTCCATAGAGCCTTCAAGCATCTCCTTGTAGCGCTCCATATAGTAATCCATCATCTCTTGCTTCTTCGACTGCATCTGCTCCTTGGTGGCAAAACCGGTAGAGCCGAACCAGGCATTGTAGCGAGCCAGGGCATACATGAAGGAGGCACTGACTTCACCGGTTTGGACTTCAGTATTCTGGTTCTGTTTGTTGGCCAATTCGATGAGCTCACTGGCACGCTGAAAAAACGCCTTATCTGTATCAGACATCTGAGATTCCTGTTTAAAGTCGAGAGCTTGCCTCTCGGTATTAGGGTTAGCTTACCCTAGAGTGTTTTGCTGCAAACTGCTGTAATCCGCCTCACATTCCTGATTGCTAAAGCTCAACAAGCATGAGCTGAATCGCAAAGAGAGCAACTATCTTCCCAAATAGCCAATCATTTCGGCGCCGGCAGTTAAAACAGTATTTTATCGCTTTTATCTAATTTCTCCCTATTGGCGATTTTTTCACTTATCTACCCTGGTTATTGTAGATACAATTCAACTACTTATGTTAGACTTTTTTCTTAACTGCAGCGGATATGACTCTCAGTGTAGTAGGCCATGATAGGGAATATTGGCCTGACATAGTTCCCGGGCCGCTCTCGGCGGTTTTGGGGGATCTTCAGGGACGAAGTCAGTTTCGTGTCCGTGCGGTAGCTATGCCTGCAGCAAAATGTTCCGCAAAAGCAGCCTGTTTTAGATGGTTTGCGCGTTAATCTGTTGGCGGAATTAAAAATGTCAATAAAGCCAAGTGTATAGTGTTTTTTGGTAGATGGCAGATTTGGAAACTGTAGTGGCAAAAGAGCCTTTCGGTGAGGTTGAGTCAATGAAGTTTCCGAACAATATAATTCAGTTCACTGGAACCAACAGAAGCTAACAAGCGCATGCTGTCGAAAAATTAAGACGCCTGTTGTGGTCTATTTTTCACTAGGAATCTCTGAAGTTCTTTTAACGTCTGCTCCTTGCCAGCTTACTGTTGGGGGGACTTTTTTCGCTGCAACGGTAGCTAGCTTCAGAAATTAAATAACATCCTTCGCTACGATAAGTAATCGTATCTATTTTAATACATAGAATTTTATATTTTAACTAAGGGTTAACATTGAAGACGACTATTGAAACATCGCACTCTGAAATTATCTTTAATATTGAAGTTGATGACCTCGACTCTTTTGAATGTTTAAATGCGCTGGCCGATGTGTATCTTGATCTGAGTTATCAGATTGATGAGAAGCTCTCGGAACATGGTGTCAGTGTGGAATTCCACACGCTGTTCTATTCCATTAATGTTATGACCCCGGAAGGCCAGGTGGAGGAAGAGGAGGTGTTCGCTAAGTTTGTGGGTAACTCAACCCTGGAAGCGAAAGCGGCTACCTTTATCAGCAACGTTAATATCTGGTGTCGAACCCGTGACGACGACAGAATCTGGCAGGATGATGAAAATCCGCTGGCCGAGAACGCTGCTTATGTTTTGTGTATGCAGGATCTGAAATACATCCCGTTATATGTTGAGCTATTACTGCTGAACGATCTGGATCATGAGGTGTACCAGAATGATCATATCGAAGCCTTGATCGAAAAACACGGCATTTGTAAGCCTATGCTGACGCTGCTGGCGCATCGGGCAGGTGGCGCAGGTGGTCAGTGGGGGTCACTGCAGGTCGAAGCACACCAGGATGTGTTGCTGGATTATTTTGCTGAATATCCGCAACATCTTAAGTTATTTCTGGAAACCGGGGTTAAGTCCGTATACGATCAGTACATGGGTGGTGAGTTGTGGTTTGCAGCGATTCGTTTTTATGCGGATTTTATTGCCGATGAGAATGAGCGTGAAGATTGGTTAAGTCAGCAGGAACAAACCGCCTGGATTTATTTTAACAGTATTGATTTTGACTAATTGGAATAAAAGTCCTTAAAAATATAAAATAATTTCGCGTGGTTAACCTTTTTAAGGTGGTTATTATGCCACGCCATTGTCGCTTATTTGTTCTATTCCTAATGCTCCAGATTGCAGTGTTAAATAGATAAAAGAGTCCATATCTGAAACCAAAGATCTCCGGTATGGTTACTCTGGCAATTGAGTTTGGCGAGTAAGTATCAGCGATTTAATTAGTATTATCTTGAATAGTGAGGATCGCGGATATTAATGCAGTCTTCATCGGGAACTGTCTCATAGATAACGCAATACTGGAGTGCTTTCAAAAACTCAGCCAAAATCTGTGGTCGCTTTTTGTAATTAAGCCCAAGCCGATAAAATTGTGTTAGCTGTAGATATATTGGTTTTCTATAATTCTTTTCCAGTTTTTGTAAGGAAGTGCAACAAACAGGGTAATTCTGGTTTTACCAATCCACGAAAAAACACTGAGGTCGACACCTGCATAAGGAATTATTATGTCTATGCTTATAGGAAAGCCTAATGTTTCAATGTAAGTGCAAAACTCCACCATTTAGCTATTTAGATTATGAGATAATTGAATTGGATAAAAATAACCAAGGACAAGCTAGGTTACAGACGTGCAAAATTTGTGGTTCTGTCTGGGTCAATTATCTAATTGAAGAACCACACTATACAAAATCTGGTAGGTGGTGGAGAGCTGAGACTTAATCTAGTGATTTTGGTTATTTAAAAATTGAAAATGTTAAAAGCTATATTGAGTCACAAGAATCCTGTTTTGTTGGGGGGAGCTTTTACGAGCAAGATATACATAGGCAAAGTAAACCTATATACATAGGCTAGTAAAAAGAAAAAACGTTGGTTCTCAGCATTAATAACGTGGTAGTTAGGCTCCGGTTATGCTTAAATAGGTTAAGTCTAATCAAACATCTGCAATGCCAGGCTCTTTTTATCTCAGTGTGCTTAAGTTACCTAGCGGTGCTTGGATGCAGACCGAAAGAAGATTAATTTGTCGTTCTATAATAGGGAGCTTGATTTTTGTTAAAGAGGCCAAATGGTAGATTTCAGTATTTCACAAATAGGCGCGCTGATTCTGCTCCGGAATTTTAAGCTTTCAAACTTGCTAGAGTCAAAAATAATAGGGGCACCATTAAAGGCTGATGTCTGGCATTTGCGTTGTAAAAAAGATGAGCGGCTAAAGCTTCAGAAAGAATTGGCAGGAAAACTCAAACAAAATGAACAAAACTCTTCCCTAGGCTTGGTTCTGGAATAAATTGATGAAATATGTAAAAAATAATAGGCTAATTATTATTGCCCATTCTGGGCTGAAGCTCGTTACGATTGGCTGTTGTCGGTATTATGCATAGAGGAAGGTATGGAATACGTAAACAAACCACCTGGCGTAAGTAGAGAATCGATTAGAGAGCTTGAAGAGGCTTTTGGTGTTAGCTTACCAAGTGAATTTTATGATTGGTGGCAGAAAAGTAATGGGGCGGACATCTTTTTTGGTTTTAAAGAGCTGCAATTTTTCTCAATCATAGAAATACTAGGTGAGGATATATACGAGTTAAAGAAGTATATGCCTAAATCAATACCTGTTTGCATGGATGGGAATGGTAATATTTGCGTGGCAAAAATTGAACAGGAAAGAATTTCTGGCTATTACATCGCTAATTGTGGCGACTTAGGTTGGGATGAGGCCAAATTTGTTGCCAAGTCTCTTGTTGAATTGGTAAATGATCAAGTTTCGCCAGAAAGCAGGTTAAATACATGAAAAGTGACTGTGGTATTATTTTTGAAAAACACAGTTTTAACTTTGCCTAATACCTCTGTGCGCTAATTGCTTTAAGGTATTTGTTCGGTACAACCGTTTGCTCGCATTGTGTAACTGTTATTTTTATAGGGAGTGCTTGTGATATTGCCAAGTTATTATACGGAATGGCTCAGTAGTATTGATACAGCTGAAGTGGTCTGTTACAGAGGGAGTGAGTTCTATTTGTTCCCGGAGAGTGAGCTTGCTGATGAAGTCACGATAGATAAAAACACTGTCAACGCCTTTAACCAGCTTTATGCCTTCATCAAAACTCAATTAGAAGTTTCCGGCAGCTCTCCTTTAACCATTGAGCAGTGCAGCTCTTGCATTACTATCGGAACTGATAATGGTAATCCAGTTTTTATCGATCTAATGCGCGAATCAGAATTGTTCTGCTACTACCTGGATGGTGGTTATGTTGAAGCTAAAGGTGGTAACTTGCTAAGCCTGACTATCGAGGCAAAAAATATATAGAAATCGATCAAGAGGGAGCTCTTCTTTGCCAAATAACTGGAGACTCAGAAATTACTACTAAAGGCACGCTGATGTTCATTTTTTGGCTAGTTAAGGTTCACGATTAATCTCGCAATATACTGGTTATGTTGATGGAGTGGCATGCTTTAGTGGTCTGATTCTTGATTATTAATTAGAAGTTAGCATATTCCTGCTCGGGGTAGTAACCGAGTTTAACCAAGCCATACAGTAAGCTCTGATATTATGTGTATTAACAACTTAGGCAGCTACTATTGACAAGGTTATGAACTTAAGGGAATTGAAATTGTTTATTGGGAAAAGAGAGTAGACGTTAAGATAGTTTGTTATCAATTTTTACAGACATACAGGGATAGAATGTTAGTTGCCGTTGCATACATCATAGTCACCTTGCTGATGCTCATAATGCTATTAAAGAAAAGGCGTTCAAAATTGATGCTTTTATACTTTATGTTGGAGCTTTATTTTGGCGCGGTTGCGGTAGCTTCTTATATGGATTAGTTCGAAAAGCATCAATATTAGAAAGTGCTCAAGTAGCGAGACGTTTAACTCTGGTTTTTCCTGTCTAATGTAGGGTAACCCTAGAAACGAGCAAGTTGGCATCCACTGGTTAACAGTAATGAAATTTGTGGGTTTATTGGCTTTTGGGTGAGTATTTTGGCTTTTTTGGTATTAGTTGTTAGTAAGAGTTATGAAATAAATGAGATGGATTAATTTCTAAAAAACGACATGTCGACAAAACAGCCTTGCGCTCATGGTGAAGGTATCAGCCCTTTCGATTATGTGGAAATGCAGCTTATGCTGCTGGCGAATAACTTTTCTATAAGGTCGGCAGCGTCATTTGGGTTTAACTTCCTCTGGATTTCAACTTCTGCATGGAGGTAGAGTGGATTGTAAGAGGTGGATTTTATGCTTGGAAACCCAATAAGGAACGAATGACATCAGAGTTAAATCAAGGCTGAGATTATTTTGGATGTATACAATATGGCCGGTGGCTTTTTAGTCATGCATTTGACTGCGCTAATCAAGAATCAAGAATCAAGAATCAAGAATCAAGAATCAAGAATCAAGAATCAAGAATCAAGAATGACTCAGGCATAATTGTTACTTGAACAATTATTTTAAATTTATAGATTTATATTAAACAAGCCGGGAGTGATAATCGCCCCGAAACGTTAGGCGATATTTTTATATGGTGACTGGTTGCACCCGGCAATGCCTTTGATTGAAATGGAGTTTAAATGAGTATTTTAGTAAACGCGTATTCCACGCACCTTAATCCTATAGATATCTCTTTTCCACATGTGTTGAATAACAGGCGTGGTTTAAGTGACCCAGAATTGACAAACCACCTGAACGGGTTTCACAGCTATATCCTCGAAAGAGGAGGTAGTGAGATGACTAAAATAAAATATCATCTTCTGCGTCATATACAGAGGGTAAATCATCAGTTTAGCTTCGATCTGGAAGAGGCTCATTTGGACGATTTGTCTACGTGGGCATTGGAGTCCAATTCGATCTTATTCCTCCCTGATGGAACTGTCCGAGATCCAAACGGCCATGTCCTATTTTACCCTGATGGACGTCAGGCCGATGACGCGGCATTCATTCCATTCCTGGACGCAAGCTATAGCCGCAAGCATCAAACAGAAGCTCTGCTTAAAGCAAGGCATTTAAATGTTCCTCCAACTCCTCCTATACCTTGTGAGCATGAAATAAGCCTTAGGCCTGTTAGCGAGATTGTCCTTCGTGCAATGTCACTATTTGTTGTCGCCGTCCGAGCTGAGTCTATCGCAACGGGAGACCCGCTCGATATAGAGATGCTGAAGGAACGTATTCCAAGAGGCTTTGTGGCTCTAAGTCCCGCAGAAGAGGCGTTTTTAAAGGCTGAACACCTTGATGATAACTCTGACGAAAGCCTGGTAGTGCAGTTTGTTTGGCGATATGAGGCTGCGGCGCTATTGCTATGGGTATTGGGTATTTTGCCTGAACTGCCATTTCCGGATTCCATTTGTGACGTGCCTGAAATTGCCAGGCTGATGCTCGATTCCAGCTCTTGGGAAGACAGGGTTGAGTTACGGGCGGTCGATGAAGTGCTGGACTGTTTGGACCTGCATTATCGGCTTCATTGGTTATGCCGTCAGGCCGGCATTGACGGGGCAGATATTTCCCCAGATATCGACCGAGGAGTTGTGCTTGAGCGCCATTATGCCCTTAATTGGCTAATCGGCTTTGAGAATAGTGATTGGGATGAAGTGGACACTCCAACTTGATCGATATTCAAACAGCCTAATAAGCTGCGGCATGGATGCTTATTGGTTTTTGGTGCCTGTTAGTATGCGCTTACCATGAGCTTGCAACCGGTTTCCTCGTTTGCACTACAGAGGGAAACGGCTCTCCTGAATTTAATTTAACAGCTTTGGATTAGGTAAATTATTAATGCTTAAAAGAGTCATCATCGGGATTGTCGTTTGCTTTGGCTTGGTCATGCCGATACAGGCGCAAACCTACAAAGGCACCTTGGGCAAGTATTCCATTATGCTTAGCATCCAGGATGATGCCGTGAGCACTTATATGTATACCCGTTACTTGAAGGAGATCCCTCTGGAGCGGGAGGGGTATACCTTTTATCAGCGTTACAGTTCGAAAGAGCAGAAGCTGGAACTGTTCGAGCTTCGCTTGGTAGGGGGAAACCTGCAAGGCACTTGGCAGAATAAACAAAGGGTTTTGCCTGTGCATCTGACGCCGGTTGAGCAAAGCCTTGCCGATTATCGGGCTGAGCATATGAAGTTTACCCTGGTCGGGGAAAAACAGTTTGCTAAGCAAACCATTGAGCTAATCAAAGAAGATCACAGCAACTTTGCTTTTTACCGGCTCGGCAAAGGGTTTACTCAAGCCCAGCAAGCATTTTTAAATCCGCTGCTGGCAAAATTGCACCGGGATTACGTCTCGAATTTTCTGCAATGTGAAGAGGCATCATACGAACCTCAAATAAGCCTGGTCTCTGATGAGTATTTTAGTGTCGTTATTCAGTACCAGATTTCTTGTGGTGGGCCGCATCCTGAGTATGGTGAGCAGATGTTGAATTTTGATCTCAGCAAACTGGCGCAGTTGCATGACCTAACGGAACGCTTCCCCAAGTTGGACTATTACTCCTTGTTGAAAGAGAAATATGCGAATAACAATGAGCTACAAGCTGAATGTGAGTACTTCGAATCCCGGGACAACTGGGCGATGGTGAAATGGCGACTCACCGCGGATGGGGTCATCATTCAACCTTACTATGGTCATTCTATGGCACCCTGTGAAGTTGATTTCTTTCTGAGTACGCAGGAGTTGAATGATTAAAGCTGACAGAACTATGAGTAAATGGGAGGCATCATGAGAAGAATTTTATTGGTTGTGTTTGCGGCTTTGCTCAGTGGTTGCCTGGGTATGCCAGATTCGGTCAAACCTGTATCAGGGTTTGAACTGAACAACTATTTGGGCAAGTGGTATGAGGTGGCTCGCCTCGACCATTCATTTGAGAGAGGCCTCACGCAGGTTACGGCCGAGTACAAGATGAGAAGTGATGGTGGCGTTTCTGTGCTCAACCGGGGCTACTCAGAGGCTGACGGCGAGTGGAAAGAGGCGGAGGGCAAGGCGTACTTTGTTAACAGTGATACCGACGCTTATCTGAAAGTTTCATTTTTCGGTCCCTTTTACGGCTCTTATGTGGTCTTTGAATTGGATAGAAAAAACTACAGTTATGCCTTCGTTTCCGGGCCAGATACCGATTACCTGTGGTTACTGTCGCGAACGGCGGTTGTTGAGCCTGAGGTAATGGACAAATTTATTCAGATGTCGGCCGAACGCGGTTTTGATACCAGTAAATTGATCTTTGTCGCGCAGTGATAGACATGGCTTAGGGCAGCATAGAAATAGTTTCAGGCAGATAGCCTTGATGACTGAACTATCTTTTTCTCTTTTGCCCGTGGCTTTTTGTAGGGGGAAAGGTCAGGATGAGCTGGAGATAGATTCAAGCGACACTATTTCCCGCATCGCCTGCCAGCAAAAAAGCCAAGGTTTTGATACCTTGGCCTTTTTATTGTCACCCCAAAACCACCTCCTATGGAGGTGGTGATCGTCAAGTCGGGGCTCAGCCCGAAGATTGCCCATACTGCATACTGACTCGGTTTGTTACCAGCAAATCAAGGAGTAAGCAGTATGAGCCGATATGAAAGTGCATCGCACGTCTTCTATCGCTGTCAGTATCACATTGTATGGACGCCAAAGTATAGACACAGGATCTTGAAGGGCCGAGTTGGGCAGGAGGTTTGTCGAAGTATTTATATCTATAGCGGCATGAAGAAGTGTCGGATAGTAGAGCTAAATGTCCAGATAGACCATGTTCACTTACTGGTGAGACTTCCGCCAAGCTTGAGTGTCTCGGAGTACGTAGGTTTTTTAAAGGGAAGAACGGCGATAAGACTGTTTAACAAATTCCCTTACTTACGAAAGCATAAATTATGGGGTAACCACTTTTGGCAAAGAGGCTACTTTGTAGATTCAGTGGGAGCAAACGAAGAGATCATTCGTCGATATGTAAGGTATCAACAGAAAGTAGAGGCAGAGGAATCAAACGGTCAGAGCAAGCTTGGTTTGGATGGGTGATTCTTTTAGCCCCCTTCTAGGGGGCTGTTCAAAGCCACCTGCTATGCAGGTGGATTTTTTACTAAACGCTGCTTCAACAACAGTTTCAATCAAATGCGGTTTGTTCTCAGAGTCCGTTTCCCATCAAACAATGTTCACTTTCGGCGCCTTGGGTTTCAGTACTTTTTGTATCAAGAGGGCTAACAGGATAAGCCCCATGCCTACCAGAGTCGCCAGTGTGATGGTTTCTTTCAATATCAGCGCAATAAACACCATGGACAGGAGTGGCGTCAGAAACACCAGATTGGTGATGCTGGCGGCTCGTTCTGTGGTTCTTAGTGCCATCAGCCAGAGTACAAAGGTGACTCCCATTTCAAACAGGCCGACATAGACACCGGCACCGAGGGCTTGCCAATGCAAAGAGGGTAGGCTTTCGGTTGTCAGCAAGGTGATGGTTATCAGCGGCAGGCTCACCAAAAAACTCAGCATCAGGCTGACAATGGCATCGCCCTTGTCTTTGGTATTAATGATCCAATATAGGCACCATAGCAGGGTGCTGGAGAGTGCCAGCAGTATGCCAAAGGGGTTTGCAAAGTCCATTGACAACAGATTGCCACCGGTGGCTATCACCAATACTCCAAAGTAACCTGTGACGGCCGCCAGCATGTCACTGCCCCGTAGTTTTTGCTGCAACATGGGCGCTGCCAACAGCGGCAGTAATACCGCCCAAGTGTAGTTCAGCGACAGCGCCTGCTGCGCCGGCAGCAGATCATAGGCCTTGAACAGCACCAGATAATAAAGAAAGGGGTTCAGCAACCCTGTTTGCAGGTAAAACCAGGGGCGGGCGCAAAACTGTTGCTTTAATAATTTGAGTTTTCCCTGCCAGGCAAGAATAAGCCCCAGGCAGACGGACGAAGTGATGACGGCAACAAACACTAGTTGCAATGGCGAGAAGAAGCCAAGGGCGATTTTAAAGGCGGTCGCCACTGTGGACCATAGGAATACGGCGGCCATCCCGTAGATCAGGGCCAGCTGGGATTTTTTCACTCTAGACTTCTCTGCCAGTACAGCTATTTGGCGGCCAGGCTGGCCACCTCCGGAATAGACATCATTTTATTCAGCGTCGGTGAATAAAAAAAGATCCCGGTGCGGCGATGTGTAAAAAGATTGAGCAAAAGATCCATTTTTTTCTTCCTGGCCCTTGTAAAGCAATTTTACGCCCCTATATAGGGGGTAAGGCAAGATTGGGGGCCATCTACAACGGGCTTGAAAACAGCGAGTTTACCCCCATATCTGAAATCAGATAAACATATTCAGTTCGAAAGAAAAGATTTTTCGGAGGACCTCATGGGTAAAATTATTGGTATCGACTTAGGCACAACAAACTCTTGTGTAGCTGTCCTCGATGGTGACAAGGCTCGCGTATTGGAGAATGCCGAAGGCGATCGTACTACACCTTCTATCATCGCCTTCACTGAAGACGAGACACTGGTTGGTTCACCTGCAAAACGTCAGGCCGTGACCAACCCAGCCAACACTTTCTTTGCCATCAAGCGTTTGATTGGCCGTCGCTTCACTGACGATGAAGTTCAGCGCGACGTCAGCATCATGCCTTTCAAGATCATCAAGGCCGACAACGGCGACGCTTGGGTTGAAAGCCATGGCAAGAAGATGGCACCACCTCAGGTGTCTGCCGAAGTACTGAAAAAAATGAAGAAAACTGCTGAAGATTTCCTGGGTGAGCCAGTGACTGAAGCGGTAATCACAGTACCTGCTTACTTCAACGACTCTCAGCGTCAGGCCACCAAAGATGCCGGCCGTATCGCGGGTCTGGAAGTAAAACGTATCATCAACGAGCCAACTGCTGCGGCACTGGCCTATGGTATCGACAAGAAGCAGGGCGACAACATTGTTGCTGTATATGACCTGGGTGGTGGTACCTTCGATATCTCCATCATCGAAATCGACAGCAACGACGGCGACCAGACTTTCGAAGTACTGGCAACCAACGGTGATACTCACCTGGGTGGTGAAGACTTCGACAACCGTCTGATCAACTACCTGGCTGACGAATTCAAGAAAGAGCAAGGTCTGGATCTGCGTAACGACCCTCTGGCTATGCAGCGTCTGAAAGAAGCTGCCGAGAAGGCCAAGATTGAGCTGTCCAGCACCACTCAGACTGAGGTGAACCTGCCTTACATCACTGCTGATGCGACAGGTCCCAAGCACTTGGTGGTTAAGATCACCCGTGCCAAACTGGAATCTCTGGTTGAAGACCTGATCCAGCGCTCACTGGAGCCTCTGAAAGTGGCTCTGGCCGATGCCGACCTGTCAGTGTCTGACATCAATGAAGTGATCCTGGTGGGCGGTCAAACCCGTATGCCTAAGGTTCAGGAAGCGGTAACCAACTTCTTCGGCAAGGAACCACGTAAAGACGTGAACCCTGATGAAGCGGTAGCCGTAGGTGCTGCGATTCAAGGTGGTGTACTGGCCGGTGACGTGAAAGACGTACTGCTGCTGGACGTAACGCCTCTGTCTCTGGGTATTGAAACCATGGGCAGCGTAATGACCAAGCTGATTGAGAAGAACACCACTATTCCTACCAAGGCACAGCAGACCTTCTCTACAGCAGACGACAACCAGAGCGCAGTGACCATTCACGTGCTGCAGGGTGAGCGTAAGCAAGCCAGCGCCAACAAGTCACTGGGTCAGTTCAACCTGGAAGGTATTGAGCCTGCTCCACGCGGCATGCCACAGATTGAAGTGACTTTCGACATCGACGCCGACGGTATTCTGCACGTGTCTGCCAAAGACAAGAAGACAGGCAAAGAGCAGAACATCACCATCAAGGCCTCTTCCGGTCTGTCTGATGATGAAGTCGAGAAAATGGTCCGCGACGCCGAGGCTCATGCCGAGGAAGACAAGAAGTTTGAAGAGCTGGTCAGTGCCCGCAACCAGGCCGACGGTCTGGTACACGCCACCAAGAAACAGGTGGAAGAAGCCGGTGACGCTCTGGCAGCAGACGACAAGGCCAAGATCGAAGCCGCTATGGCCGCTGTAGAAACCGCCGCCAAGGGTAACGACAAAGAAGCCATCGACAAGGCGACTCAAGAGCTGATCGAAGCTTCTGCCAAGCTGATGGAAATCGCTCAGGCCAAGGCACAACAGGCCCAAGGTCAAGGCGAAGCCCAGAGCAGCAATGCCCAGGCCGATGACGTTGTCGATGCCGAGTTCGAAGAGGTTAAAGACGACAAGAAGTAATTGGGTGGTAACACTCGATTAATTCCGGCGGGCGTTACGGGGCAACCCTAACGCCCGCTTGTGTGAATCCAGCTTGGAAAGCGTGAGATTATGTCAAAGCGAGATTATTACGAAGTATTGGGCGTCGGTCGCGACGCCAGCGAGCGGGAGATCAAGAAGGCCTATAAGCGCCTGGCGATGAAGTATCACCCTGACCGCAACCCGGGCGATAAGGCGGCCGAGGCCAGCTTTAAAGAAGTCAAAGAAGCCTATGAGATCCTGACCGACGAAGACAAAAAAGCTGCCTATGACCAGTTTGGTCATGCCGGGGTTGACCCCAACCGTGGCGGCGGTGGCTTTGGCGGCGGCGCCGATTTCGGTGATATCTTTGGCGATGTGTTCGGGGATATCTTCGGTGGTGGTCGTCGTGGCGGGCATCGTCAAGCTGCCCGTGGTTCAGATCTACGTTACAACCTGGAACTATCGCTGGAAGAAGCGGTTCGTGGCTTGACCAAAGAGCTGCGTATCCCAACCCTGGCAAGCTGTGATGTGTGTGATGGCTCAGGGGCCAAGAAGGGTACCTCGGCTACGACTTGTGGTACCTGTCATGGTGCCGGTCAGGTACAGATGCGTCAGGGCTTTTTCGCCGTGCAGCAGCCTTGTCCTACCTGTCATGGCCGCGGCAAGATCATCAAAGAGCCTTGCAGCAAGTGTCATGGCGATGGCCGCATAGAGAAGAGCAAGACACTGTCGGTGAAAATTCCGGCCGGTGTCGATACCGGTGACCGTATCCGTCTGGCCGGTGAAGGTGAAGCCGGTGAATTTGGCGCTCCGGCGGGTGATCTTTATGTTCAGGTCACAGTGCGTGAGCATCCGATATTTGTCCGTGACGGCAATAACCTCTATTGCGAAGTGCCCATCTCCTTTGCCAAGGCCGCCCTCGGCGGTGAAGTGGAAGTACCGACACTGGATGGCAAGGTAAGCCTGAAGATCCCGGCGGAAACCCAGACCGGACGTATGTTCCGCATGCGCGGCAAAGGGGTTAAGTCGGTACGCAGTCACGCGGTTGGCGATCTGCTTTGCAAAGTGGTGATGGAAACGCCAGTGAATCTGTCCGAGCGCCAGAAAGAGTTGCTGCGGGAATTCGAAGCCTCAGTCACCGGCGAATCCAAGAAGCATAGCCCCAAGGCCGAAGGTTTCTTCGACGGGGTGAAAAAGTTCTTTCAGGATCTGAATAGCTAACTTGCTCTCGGCCGAAACAAAAAACCGATGCTCAAGGCATCGGTTTTTTTTAGGCTATTCCCGGAGAAGCGTTAACGGTAGGTTCGATACTTATGCGGCTTCTTCAGTTTCTTCTGTTTGGGCTTTCCGGCGGCTTATTTTGCACTTTTAGAATTGCAGTGCTCGGGGCTCCTGTCCTGTAATCAGAGCCCTGGTATTCAGGCACCCAGCTTATGGAGTAGGCTTAGCCACAGTTGTTGCTCTTGCTCACTCAAGCGTGACATAAACTCATCGGCGACTTGCTGAAACGATACCTCGGCCTCTGCAAAAATCTTAGTACCCGCCGGTGTCAGGGCCACCAGGCTGACTCTGGCATCCCGGCTGGCGGCTTCCTTTTCTACCAGACCAATTTTTTCCATTGGGTTAAGCAGGCGGGTGATCCCCGAAGCGCTGAGTCCGGCGCCCTGGGCCAGGTCAATCCTTCTGAGCTTATTGCCCTCGGCCTTTGCCAATTGCCTCAGTACCAAAAACTCGCTGAAGCTGATGCCGTGCAGCGACAGCCTGCCTGCCAGACTGCGTTGCAGTTGGCTGTGTATCTCGGTTATGGCAAGCGCAATACTTGCCGTAATGGGTTGTGTCATCTGAAACCTCTTTAGAATGAAACTAACTTGACCAATGCTTTATTGATACTTGATTGCGCAAGTATTGGTTTGTTTGCTTGAGCGGTCAAGTAGTT
Source organism: Shewanella sp. YQ_9 (assembly GCF_043103185.1). Taxonomy (NCBI): domain Bacteria; kingdom Pseudomonadati; phylum Pseudomonadota; class Gammaproteobacteria; order Alteromonadales; family Shewanellaceae; genus Shewanella; species Shewanella sp. YQ_9. Next base: position 74,067 of record NZ_JBICJO010000059.1, on the reverse strand, counting down.
TGCAAGTTTTTTTTTACTTGGTTTGATGACTCCTGGCGCTGAGCTTCTGGTCTTTACCTAAGGCTTTTGTTCGGAGGTAGACTCTTGCTCTTGCGGTGGCGCAGACTCAGCTTGGGTAGCGGGTGCATTGGCATTGCTTATCATGGCGGCACTGCGCTCAAAGGTCATTATCAGGCGCTCAAACATCCCCTGAACCATCTCCAATTGCTCCTGTGCCAAACCATCGGTTTGCAGCCGGGCCAAGAGGCGTTCGCAGCTGGCACGGAACTCGGGTGGGTTTTCGCCGCGGGAACAGAGGATAAAGGCGTTGGCGAGTGCCAACTGCCAGTCTTGCAGCAGTTCGTCGAGTTGGCTGTCGCTGATGCTGGCCAGCAGGCGGCGCAGGCGCACCGAAACATGGCCCAGGTTTAGGCCGGTAAGGCCTAAGTCGGTCAGGGTTCTGTTGCTGCTCTGGCTGCTGCGTTCATAATTGGCCAAGCGCAGCAGGCGATCTGCCATGCGGGCATTGAACCAGTCCTCAGGCTTGTCCTGTTTAACCATATCAATCAGATCTTTGCGAGTGGCGTTGAGCAGGCGTTGCTGCATCATTTTGACTCCTGGCTCTGTCACCAGCTTAAACAGCCAATAGAGGATGCTGACGCCGACAAAGATGGCCATCGCCTTGCTCAGGGTGCTGTCTATGGCAAAGGCCTGGGTCATGTCTTTGCTGGGGCTGACCAAAATGGCGAATGGGATGCAAAATCCCAGGCCGTAGGGCAGGGTGGCACGATTGGCCAGCGCCATCAGGCCAATAAAGAAGGGACCGGCCAATACCAACAACATGATCTCAATATCACCGCTGCTCTGGGCCAGTAGTTCGAGGGCGTAAAATATCGCGACCGGAATGGCAATCATCACCCCTATCAGCAGCCGCCGCAGGATCATACTCAAAAGGGGTAAGGGTAGCCTGGCCATCATGATGGAGAAGATCACAGGCATGGTCATTATCATCAGTGCTGCGCTGGAGGCGGTGCCAATCCAGATACCGGCGCCGATCAGGAAAATCAGCATGGTTCTGACACCCGTGATCAGCCCGAGCAGGGGATCTCTGTGGGTCTGCATCGCGGGAGCATTGAGCAGCGTTTTGTCCGGTGACTCCAACGCCTTGAAAGCCCGCAGCACCAGTACCAAATCGCTGGCCAGCTCTGAGGCGGTTTTCAGCAGCCGCGACTCCAGTGGGCTGATACAGGCATGAGTGTTGCGATAGTGAATGATTTCGCGCCTCTGCCTGTGTGCCAGTTCATAACAGAAATGGAAATCGTCCGATTCGGACATCGCCTTGAAGTTGCTTTTCAGGGTACGGATTAGCCCTGAGAGGGTGCCTGTCATCAACTCTTCATGGTTACGCTGCAAACGGCCGAATATCTGGATCACGGCCAGCAATGACAACACCTTGTTGAATAACAAATTGGCCGCGCGACTGCGTCCAGGGCCTTCCGGCCCCTCGTAGCTGAGGGCGTTGGCATCGTCACTGGCTTCTGCCAGTGATTCGAGAATTGCATCTATCTGTTGATGGCGGTTTTCATGGGAGCCGTTGAGATCCAGCTCCAGCGTGAGGTATTCCAACGTCTGGTTGACTATTTTACGGGTTTGTTTCTGCAGCCCTTCGGTGACTCTGACAGGCCACAGCAACTGGCTCACCAGAGTGGCACAGATAGCGCCGACTATGATTTCACTGACCCTGGAATGGGCGACGGCGAAGATGGTTTCACTGTTGGCGGTGGCAGGGTTGACCATTACCAAGAGCACAATAAGACAGGGGGTGATCCCCGCCATAGCGAAGGCGTAGACAAAGTTGATATGGCGCACCATGGCCGACAGTGCCGAGTTCAGACCCAGCCACAGCGTCAGGGTGAGGATGGCCAGTTCGGGAGCGTTGTAAAAGCCGCTGAGAATCGCTATGCCGACAACCCCGCCTACCAATGTGCCTATTATCTGACAAAGGCCTTTTTCAAGCACCAGGCCACTTTCGGGGCGCATCTGCAGGAATACCGCCGACACCAGCGCCCAGTAGGGGCGCTCCAAGTCCAGGTAGAGCGCCGCCGTCAGCGCCAGCGCCATGGCTATCACCCCTTTGGTGGCGAAGATCAGCGTGCGCTTGTCCGGGGTCAGGAATACTGCCAGCGTGGGAGACAGGGCCATGTTATTCTTCGGCTTGCAGTTGGATGGAAACCGTCATTCCGGCGCTGAGTTCACGTTCTTCTGAAGCCGGGTCCAGCTTGATATCTACAGGGATCCTCTGTGCCAGCCTGACCCAGTTGAAGCTCTGTTGAATTTGCGGCAGCAGTTGGCCATTGGCATTGGTATTGGTGTCGGCAATCGCCTTGCCTATGCTGACTACTTCGCCACTGAGCGGCTCGCCACCACTCATCAGGCTGATTTTGGCCTTTTGGCCTATCTTTATCAGCGGCAGCTTGGTTTCTTCAAAGTAACCTGTGACATAGAAAGAGCCTTGTTTAACCAGAGACAATACCGCCTTGCCCTGGTTGACATAGTTGCCCTGACGCAGGCTGAGGTTGATTATGGTGCCATCGGCGGGGGAGTGGACCTGGGTGCGCTGCAGATCTATTTTGCTGCTGTCGAGTCTGGCCTTTGCCAGGTTGTAGCTGGCTTTGGCCAACTCTGTGTTGATCCGTGCCGTTTCCAAATCTTCTTCGCTGATCACCTCGCGGCCGGTGAGATTCTTGCGCCGCTCATATTTGTGTTTGGCCAGTTCCCAGGCATAGAGTTTGTTTTCCAGTTCGGCGGCCAATTCGGTACTGGTGGCCTGATAACGGGTATCGTCCACCTGAAACAGCAGATCGCCGGCTTTGACTTGCTGGTTATCCCTAACATTCAGTTGGGTTACCCAGCCGGAGACATCGGCCGAGAGCGTAATCACTTCGGCCCGCACCCGGCCGTCACGGGTCCAGGGAGAATAGAGGTAGTGATTCCAAATCCAGTATCCGGCCACTATGGCGGCCAGCACGAGAAGCAGGGTGATGGAGATGCGCAGTACTTTTGCCATGGTAAGTGTCAATTCTCAAACAGGTAGATAATCAGTGCCAGGTAGCACACGAACAGGGCGACTTCGAACCAGGCCACTCGCCAGATTTTTGCATACAGCCCGGTCCAGTGAAGGACCAGTCTGGTCAGAAACCAGAGTACGAGCGCAAGAGGTGCGAAGAGAACCAAAGGACTGAACAGCAATCCTCCCAAGGCTAATTCTTCAAGCATTGTATGAGTTGGATCCTATAAAAAGGCCAATGATAATGAGTGACTTATAAGCGGGTAACGGCGTTTTTCCGTATCCCTGTCTGCTAACCAGTTTCGTGCCAGACAGGCTTAAGGTCAACTTTTTTCACGCCTTGGCTGTGAGCGGAAATGACTTTTGAATCGGTCAATCCTTTGGCGATACGGCAAGCTGTGCTTGCTTGTAACACTGAGGTAAAATCCCGGGAAACTTTATCACCGGAAGATAAAAGATGAATAACCGAATTCTCGGCCTGCTGGCCATACTCTTTATGGGCTTGCTCTCGGGCTGCTCCACTACCCAGTCGCCCACCGGGCGCTCGCAGATGCTACTGTTTTCGCCCGAGCAGATAAACCAGATGGGCACCGCCTCTTTCGAGCAGATAAAAGCAAAGGAGAAGCAGAGCCAGGACAAAGCGGCCAGTGCCTATGTTGCCTGCGTGGCGCAGCGTATTACCTCTTTGTTGCCGCAGCAACATTGGCAATGGGTGCTGTTTGACTCGGATCAGGTTAACGCTTTTGCCCTGCCCGGTGGCCATATAGGTGTCTATACCGGGCTTCTCAAAGTGGCCAACAATGAAGATCAACTGGCGACTGTTATTGGTCATGAGATAGCCCATGTGCTGGCGCAGCACGGCAATGAGCAGGCCTCGCGGGCCCAACTCAGCAATACCGGTATGCAGTTGGCTGGTGCAGCATTGGGGATGGGCCAGATAGCCAACGCCGATCTCTACATGGCGGCCTTGGGGCTCGGGGTGCAGGTGGGTTATATCTTACCCTATGGCCGGGCGCAGGAATCCGAGGCCGATGTGATGGGGCTGGAGCTGATGGCCAGGGCCGGTTTCGATCCTGGAGCCGGGGTGACCTTGTGGCAAAACATGGCCAAGGCGGGGGGCAGTCAGGGGCCGGAGCTCTTATCGACTCATCCATCCAATGAGAACCGCATTGCCCAGTTGCGTGATTTACAAGCGCAGATGATGCCGCTCTATCAGGCGAGCAAGGGTAAGTTTCGCTCTTGCCAAAGATGAGGTGTATGAAAATCGGCTTGCTTGGCCCTCAGCCCATTTCGACTGAGGCCAGGCGAATGAACAAACCGTAAGGATACGAATAAGCGCAACACTTGGACCCGGATAAGTGTTACACTGTGCCGCGAAAAATTCACAGATAAACTGAGAGTAAACTGATTATGTCTGATAAGTTCACCAGTGTTGAACAACAAGCCAGCTACGGCGTAGGTCGCCAGTTGGGTGAGCAACTGGCCGCCAACTCTTTTGAAGGTCTGGATATTCCAGCCGTTCAAGCCGGTCTGGCCGATGCATTTGACGGCAAAGAGAGTGTTGTTTCCCTGGAAGATCTGCAGGTTGCTTTCTCTGAAATCAGCCAGCGTCTGCAAAAGGCTCAGGAAGAGGCTGCCGAAGCCGCTTCTGCCGAAGGCAATGCTTTCCTGGCTGAAAACGCCAAGCGTGAAGGTGTGGTGACTACTGAATCAGGTCTTCAGTACGAAATCATCAACGAAGGCTCAGGCGCGAAGCCAAGCTATGATTCCAATGTTCGTACTCACTATCACGGTACCTTTATCGACGGTAAAGTATTCGACAGTTCAGTGACCCGTGGTCAGCCTGCCGAATTTCCGGTTTCCGGCGTGATTGCCGGTTGGACCGAAGCGCTGCAATTGATGCCGGTTGGCGCCAAGTACAAGCTGTATGTACCGCATCACCTGGCCTACGGCGAGCGCGGTGCCGGGGCGGCTATCCCGCCTTATTCCACTCTGGTTTTTGAAGTGGAATTGCTGGACATTCTGTAATACCAAAATCGCTTGAGTCTGACTCAGGCGATTTTTTTAGCCTGTATGTGGAGAAAGTTATGAGTGGACATGTCAGAGTTGCGGTTGCCGGAAGCAGCGGCCGTATGGGGCGTACCCTGATAGAAGCGGCCGCGCATTCCAGCCGGATCATTCTGGGCGCGGCCATCGAGCGCGCAGGCTCGACTCTGGTGGGAGTCGATGCCGGAGAGTTGGCCGGAGTCGGTTGTCTCCATGTCCGGGTCAGCGATAGCCTGGATCAGGTTGCCGATGACTTCGATGTGTTGGTGGATTTCACCAGCCCGGAAGGCACCCTCAGCAATCTGGATTGGTGTGCCCGCCATCATAAGGCGATAGTGATAGGCACTACAGGTTTCAACTCGGCGCAAAAGGCGCAGATTGAGGCCTTTGCCGAGCAGATGCCTGTGGTCTTGGCACCCAATATGTCGGTTGGGGTTAACCTAATGTGGAAGCTGCTGGAACTGGCGGCGGAAGTCATGGGTGATTATACCGACATAGAGATCATCGAAGGTCATCACAGACACAAGAAGGATGCTCCTTCAGGTACCGCCTTGAAGATGGGGGAAGTGATTGCCAACACGCTGGGGCGGGATCTGGAAAAAGTGGCCGTTTATGGCCGCGAAGGGATCACCGGCGAGCGTGAGCGCGACACCATAGGTTTTGCCACTATCAGGGCGGGCGACTTGGTGGGTGAGCATACCGCCATGTTTGCCGATATGGGCGAGCGTTTGGAGATCACTCACAAGGCTTCCAGCCGAATGACCTTTGCCAACGGTGCCATGCGTGCGGCACTTTGGCTACAGGAACAGGATGCCGGGCTCTACGACATGCAACAGGTATTGGGGTTGAAATCCCTGTGACATTATTTAAAAAACCGCCAATCGGCGGTTTTTTTTCGAATTCGTCCGCCAAGCTATAGACGGATTGCCATTTCTCGTGTAGGATGCTCGGAATTTGTCAAAATTTCGTATTTTAGCGGAAATTGGTACTTTAAACAAAGATAAAAATATTATATTTCAGTGGCTTGGCTCTTTTCTCGGAGGTCGCGTTGACAAAGTCTGCCTTACTCGTACTCGAAGATGGAAGCGTATTTTCCGGCACAGCAATAGGTGCCGATGGTATTGCAGTTGGAGAAGTTGTTTTTAACACTTCGATGACCGGATATCAAGAAATCCTCACCGATCCATCTTATTCTCGCCAGATAGTAACTCTAACCTACCCACATATCGGTAATACCGGTACCAACGATGAAGACACAGAATCCGATGCAGTTCATGCCTGTGGTCTTATTATTCGTGATCTTCCCCTCCTCGCCAGTAACTTCCGTAACCAACAATCCCTCAGTGATTACCTCAAAGCCAACAAGGTAGTCGGTATCGCCGATATCGACACCCGTAAGCTGACCCGTATTCTGCGGGAAAAGGGCGCTCAGGCCGGTTGCATTCTGGTGGGTGAGCAGGACGTAGACAAGGCGCTGGCCGCCGCCAAGGCCTTCCCTGGGTTGAAAGGCATGGACTTGGCCAAGGAAGTGACGACCGACAAGTCTTACACCTGGCGTAAGGGAACCTGGCGTTTGGAGAGCGGCCTGCCGGTCGATACTCCCGAGTCAGAACTCAAGTACAAGGTAGTGGCTTATGACTATGGCGTGAAGCAGAACATACTGCGAATGCTGGTAGACAGAGGCTGTGATGTGACTGTGGTTCCTGCACAAACGCCTGCCAGTGAAGTGCTGGCGATGGCACCGGATGGGGTATTCCTCTCCAACGGCCCCGGTGACCCGGAGCCATGTGACTACGCCATCAAGGCGATTCAGCAAATTCTCGAAACCGATATCCCGGTATTCGGTATCTGCCTTGGCCACCAACTGCTGGCGCTGGCCAATGGTGCCAAGACGCTGAAGATGAAGTTTGGTCACCACGGTGCCAACCACCCGGTAAGCGATATTGACAAAGGCACTGTGATGATCACCAGTCAGAACCATGGTTTTGCTGCCGACGAAGCCACACTGCCTGCCAACATCAGGGTGACTCACAAGTCGCTGTTTGATGGCTCACTGCAGGGGATCCACCTGACAGACAAGCCGGCCTTCAGCTTCCAGGGGCACCCTGAAGCGAGTCCAGGGCCGCACGATTGTGCGCCACTGTTCGATCATTTTATCGAACTGATTGAGCAATACCGTCACCAAGTCAAGCTGTAATCGCCGGGAGAAGATAGAAGAAAATGCCAAAACGTACTGATATCCAAAGTATTCTTATCCTGGGTGCCGGCCCAATCGTTATCGGTCAGGCCTGTGAGTTTGACTATTCGGGAGCCCAGGCCTGTAAGGCGCTGAGAGAAGAGGGTTACCGGGTCATTCTGGTTAACTCCAACCCTGCAACCATTATGACAGACCCGGAAATGGCCGATGCCACATACATCGAGCCTATCCACTGGGAAGTGGTGCGCAACATTATCGCCAAGGAACGCCCCGATGCGATTCTGCCAACCATGGGCGGCCAGACGGCGCTGAACTGCGCCCTGGAGCTGGAAGCCAAAGGCGTATTGAAAGAGTTTGACGTCGAGATGATCGGTGCCACTGCCGATGCCATCGACAAGGCCGAAGATCGTGCCCGTTTTGACAAGGCGATGAAGAGTATCGGCCTCGAGTGTCCCCGTGCCGGTATTGCCCACAGCATGGAAGATGCACACAAGGTGCTGGATCAAGTGGGCTTCCCCTGCATCATTCGCCCCTCTTTCACCATGGGCGGCAGCGGCGGCGGTATCGCTTACAACGTCGAAGAGTTTGAAGAGATCTGTACCCGGGGCCTGGACTTGTCGCCGACCAATGAGCTGCTGATTGACGAGTCGCTGATAGGCTGGAAAGAGTACGAGATGGAAGTGGTGCGCGATCGCAACGACAACTGCATCATAGTCTGCGCCATCGAAAACTTTGACCCCATGGGCGTACACACAGGTGACTCCATTACAGTGGCACCGGCCCAGACCCTGACTGACAAAGAATATCAACTGATGCGTAACGCCTCCATGGCGGTGCTTCGGGAAATCGGCGTTGAAACCGGTGGCTCCAACGTGCAGTTTGGTATTAACCCCAAAGATGGTCGCATGGTGATCATCGAGATGAACCCAAGGGTATCGCGCTCATCTGCGCTGGCCTCCAAGGCGACCGGTTTCCCGATTGCCAAGGTTGCGGCCAAGTTGGCGGTGGGCTTTACCCTGGATGAGCTGATGAACGACATTACCGGCGGTCTGACCCCGGCTTCGTTCGAGCCCTCTATCGACTATGTAGTTACCAAAATCCCTCGCTTCAACTTCGAGAAGTTTGCCGGTTCCAACGACCGCCTGACCACTCAGATGAAGTCTGTCGGTGAAGTAATGGCCATCGGCCGTACCTTCCAGGAGTCGATGCAAAAAGCTCTGCGCGGCCTGGAAACCGGGATGACAGGTTTTGACCCTATCGTGGATATCAACGAGCCGGAAGCCCTGGCCAAGATACGTTACGAATTGCAGGATGTGGGCCCTGAGCGTCCTTGGTATATCGCTGATGCTTTCCGCGCCGGTATGTCCATGGAAGGTATTCGCCGCATCACCAACATAGACCCTTGGTTCCTGGTGCAGATTGAAGATCTGGTACTGCAGGAAGAGAAGGTCAAGGAAGGTGGCTGGAGCGGTCTTTCCCAGGAATTCCTGCGCAAGCTGAAGCGCAAAGGTTTCTCCGATGCGCGCCTGGCGTCACTGCTGGGGGTTTCTGAAAGTGAAGTGCGCAAACTGCGTCACAAGTATGAGCTCTTCCCTGTCTACAAGCGGGTAGATACCTGCGCCGCCGAGTTCGCCACGGATACCGCCTACATGTACTCCACCTACGAGGAAGAGTGTGAGGCCAATCCGTCCGATAAAGACAAGATCATGGTGATAGGTGGCGGCCCCAACCGTATCGGTCAGGGTATCGAGTTCGACTACTGCTGTGTGCACGCAGCGCTGGCGATGCGTGAAGACGGCTATGAAACCATCATGGTTAACTGTAACCCTGAAACCGTTTCCACCGACTATGACACCTCTGACAGACTCTACTTTGAACCTGTTACCCTGGAAGACGTACTGGAAATCGTGCGGGTTGAGCAGCCCAAAGGGGTTATCGTGCAGTATGGTGGCCAAACGCCACTGAAACTGGCCCGCGCCCTGGAAGCCGCAGGTGTGCCCATCATAGGGACCAGCCCGGATGCCATCGACCGCGCCGAAGACCGTGAGCGCTTCCAACAAGCGGTTGAGCGTTTGGGGCTGAAACAGCCTGAAAACAGCACAGTGACCAACCTGGAGCAGGCGGTACTGGATGCCGAGCGTATAGGTTATCCTCTGGTGGTTCGTCCCTCCTATGTTCTGGGTGGCCGGGCGATGGAAATCGTCTACGACGAGCAGGATCTGCGCCGTTACTTCAACGAAGCCGTCAGTGTATCCAACGAGTCGCCGGTACTGCTGGATCGCTTCCTGGATGACGCCACCGAAGTAGACGTGGATGCCGTTTGCGATGGCAAGGACGTGGTTATCGGCGGCATCATGGAGCATATTGAGCAGGCCGGTGTTCACTCAGGTGACTCAGGTTGTTCACTGCCTCCTTACACTCTCTCCAAGGCGATTCAGGACGAGATGCGCGAGCAGGTACGCAAGCTGGCGCTGGAGCTGGGCGTTGTCGGTCTGATGAATGTGCAGTTTGCGGTCAAGAGCGACGTGATTTACCTGATTGAGGTAAATCCGCGCGCCGCCCGCACAGTGCCTTTCGTTTCCAAGGCCACAGGTGTGCCTCTGGCCAAGATTGCCGCCCGGGTAATGGCCGGCACTTCACTGGCCGAACAGCAACATACTCAGGAAGTGATCCCGCCTTACTACTCAGTGAAAGAAGTGGTTCTGCCGTTCAACAAGTTCCCGGGTGTTGACCCTCTGCTCGGCCCTGAAATGCGCTCTACCGGTGAGGTGATGGGTGTGGGTGATACCTTCGCCGAAGCCTACGCCAAGGCGCAACTGGGCTCAGTGAAAGATGTGCCCAAGTCAGGTCGCGCCCTGTTGTCTGTTCGTCACAGCGACAAGAAGCGGGTTTCGGATCTGGCGGCCAAGCTGATTGAGCTCGGCTATGAGCTGGATGCCACCCACGGTACGGCTGTGGTGCTGGGTGAAGCGGGTATCAATCCCCGCCTGGTGAACAAGGTGCATGAAGGTCGTCCACACATTCTTGACCGGATCAAGAACGGTGAATACACCTACATAGTGAATACCACGGAGGGTCGTCAGGCCATCGAGGATTCCAGACAGCTGCGCCGCGGTGCGTTGCAGCACAAGGTGAACTACACCACCACCATGAATGCGGCTTTTGCAACCTGTATGGCCCATGATGCCGACGACAGAAGCAATGTTGCCTCGGTGCAGGAACTGCACGCCAGAGTCAACAAGTAAACGCTGTCAGTCAGTAACTGAAAGTGACCAGGCCACCCATTAGGGTGGCCTGTTTTTTTGTAGGCCGGATGATTTGGGTCATTGGGAAGGTGCGAACAGGTCCCATGCGTGCTCTGCGTCGGCTTACAGGCCTGGATGCAAGGCGTGGTTCGCAGCAAATGGCCTAGTCCTTTGTAAGAAGCACAACACAGCAGGCAGGCCTGTAAGCCACGCCCTTCGGGGCTTGCACAGCAACCGGCTCTCTGCGTTATCCGACTTTGACAGGCCCCGGCATGCCTTCAGTCAGATGCCTTGAACGCCAATTGCTGTGTAAGCCACTCTCTACAAAAAAGAACGCCGCGAGGACTTATTCGCACCTTCCCTTGGCTTTGGGATCTTGGCAGCTCTTGCTAAACTCGCCCACTATCAAGGCGTTTCATTTAAGATGCTGCAATCAAGATGTTTCAGGGAAAGGAAGTGATGATACTCGAGTCTGTCTCAAAGGAGCCCAAGGGCCGGGAAAGCGTTGCGGGGCGAGTCAAAGGGCTGTTTAACCGGCGGAGCAAAGCACAGGCTCTTGCCTTGAGTTTTGGCTTGGCTTTGAGCCTTGGCAGTAATGGCGTGCGGGCTGATATCAACACTGTGCCTTTGGTGGCGCCCTTGTATCACGGCGGCGATCTGCTGCAAAAGCAGCTGTTTAAAGGGTTGGAGCTCAGTGTCACCACAGGGCGCGATCTGGCGATATTTTCCGTTGCCGGTATGAGCTTGGATGCCTACATTTTAACGCTGCCGCTCGATGCGCCGACCAAGGCCAGGGTCATAGCCCGGCTGTCGGATCCTTTCTACAGCATCCCCCTTGGGCATTTTCTCTACCTTTTTTACGACAGATACAGCCGCGCCGAGAACCGGGATCAGTTCCGGGATTATCTGCTGAGCCAATACAGCAAGGAGCAAATCGCACCCTGGCAGCATTCGCTGTTCAGCCTGGAAGAGCAGGTCAAAGACAATACCGAACCGACCGCCGAAGCCAATGACAGACGCGAGGGCATGACGCTCAATCGCCAATTGGTTGCCATGTTGGTGACTGTCTATGATCGCCTGTTCAACAATGATGACTGGGCCCTTGGCAAGAAACTGCCGGAACATTACCGCTATCTTGGCGATAGCCCTGAAGATCTGGCGCTGATTGCCGACATTCAGCCGCTGATCATCAATGAGATTGGCAAGTATGTCGGCAGTCTGCCCGAGGGGGATATGCGCAGCGCCCTCGAGCTGATTATTGAAGATGGCAAGGCGGAAAATGCCGCCAAGGTAAACAACAAGGCGCAGGCGATAACTGTTACCCTTATCGACTTTGTCCGTCTTAATGTGCTCAAGGCCTATCGCCAATATGCATTACCGGCGCAGCGGGCCAAGGCCTTTTCTGCCTGGATGCAGGCCAGTCTCAAGGAAGATCCCAAGGGGCTGAGTGACTTTCTGGCAAGTTGGAGTCAACGCCCAAGAGCGGTGCAGATAACAGTAGATGGCTTGAGCCAGGGACTGATGCAGGCGTTGGTTGCACCCAATTCCGGCCCTTATCTCAAAGAAGTACTTGCCAGGGATGCGGCTTTGTCGCAACTCTCGCCCGCGTCAGCCATGGGGCGGCCGCAGCACACTCCCAAGCAGGACTTTTTGCGTCAGTTGGTGAAAGATGGCGCCACCGACCAGTACTATCTGCCGTTTTTCAAGTCACTCTACCGCCGGAGTGAAAATGGCATAGCCACAGGAGGTATCTCTTCCACGCCTACCATCAGTGTGCGCAATCTGCCGATTATCAAGACAGGCGCCGCAGTGTCCGGCCAGGGTGGCACAGGGATCCCCAATTTTCACTTTGTCGATCGCACCCGTGACCGGGCCTATTACTTCTTCGGCAATGATGCTCTGCAGCTCGAAAATCTGGCGGAGAGCCGCGGCATGCGCACCATGTTCGACCGACTGAACTATCTCAAGACCTTAAACTGTAACGCCCAATATGACTGGAACGCCCAGACCAGCTTCGATGCCCTGGTCAATCTGGGGCTAGGTGAAGTGATCCGTGATTTTGGCGAGCAGCGCTGTCTCAATGAGTTGTCGTTGCGTGCCGAAGCCGAGAAGGGCTTGCAACATAGCGTGGCGGCGGTTCGCGAGCAACTCGAGGCCTACGACAAGATGGGCGCCTGGCGGCTGTTTTCCCGCATGAGCTTGCGGGCCAAGCTCAATGAACAGCTCAATGAGCTGGCCTTGCTGAGTGAGCAGGCAATGCCGGACTATCTGCTTATTTATAACCCCTGGCCGGATCACTTCGCCCATTTCAAGGGGCCGTTCAGCGACGAAATCATAGCGCCGACCGGTGAGCTTAACCGGCTCGATTACTGGCTCAGCCGTCTGGACAAGGTGTATCGGGACGCGGGTATCTATCCGCAGACGCTGTGGGGCATGGCCGGCGATCATGGTTTGGCACCTGTGTATCACACCCTTAACCCCGAACTGGTGCTGCAAGATGCGCTCAAGCAACGCGGGGTCGAGCTCAAGATAAGCAAAATCTCCTCTGATGAAGGGGAAGGCCCCAAGATAACCAACAACCTCAATCCGCCTTCACTGCATGGGGTAGATTTGGTGATAGCCTCCACTGCCGGTGGCAACTATATGCTGGACTTCTTTAACTCGGACCGAGGTTGGCAGTTGCAACCCCTGTATCAAGAGTTGACCCGTTTTAAGGTCAGAGAAGGCAAGGCGCTGGATATGGTCAGCCTACTTGCCGATGAGTTGCAGGAATCGCTGGATTATCTTGTGGTGCGCCAAAGCGATTGTACGCTTGATAGCTGCTCTGTGCGTTTGGTGGGATACAGAAACGGGCAGCGCCGCGATGAAATGATCAGTCGTGAATCGGGCGTTATCCGTTATCAGGCGCTGGATGCTAAGGGCGCGCCAGAGCTGCTGGCACTGGCTCAGAGCAACCCTTATCTGGCGCCGTTGTCTGATGTTCAGCTGTCCGCCAAGCAACAACTGCTCGAACTATGCCTGGGGAGTGCCAAGGGCTGCAGCGCCGAGCAGTGGCGCAGCCTGGCGGCCATGAGTCCTAGACCCGATGCTGTGGTGCAGCTGGCACATCTCTATGATGAAGACAGGGCCGGCACCATCAACCTCTTCCCCAAAGAGGGGTTTGGCTACAACACCCTGGTACCGGGTCGTCATGCGGGCGAGCATTATCTGGAAAAAGATGCCTTCATAGGTTTCTGGGGCGAGACGGTCAAACCCGGCCAGAGATTGGGGCCGCTGGATAACGGCTCACTGGCACCGACCTTGTATCAGTACCTTACCGGTGAGCAGGTCGAGGTAGGAGACAATGGTTGGGGCTATCCCTCTGTGCTTTCGAGTCTTAACTGAGATGAATTTCTCATCGTCGGTGCCACAGAAACAGAGATTTTTGTCGCCATGGCTGGCAAGCCAGCCATGGCTTAGGTAAGCTTGTAGCCAAGATGAATTGAGTTTTAGCCGGTGTATTCCCCGGTATTCCGCTATGCATCCCTGGCGCCGCTGACAAAATGGCGCCCATTCACCCGGAAAATGAGTCTCTGTTGGCCTTAGGCCGACGGAGGCTGCTTTTGTTTGACAGGAGACGAAAGAGATTATGAACAAGGTTCCCATGACCCTGGTTGGGGCAGAACAGTTGCGCAAAGAACTGGATATACTCAAGTTTGATCGCCGTCCCAAGATCACCGAGGCAATTGCCGCGGCGCGTGAACTGGGGGATTTGAAAGAAAACGCGGAATACCATGCAGCCCGTGAAGAGCAGGGCATTTGCGAAGCCCGTATCCGCGATATCGAAGGCAAACTGTCCAATGCCCAGATCATTGATGTGACCAAGATGCCCAACAATGGCCGGATCATCTTTGGCGCCACTGTGACCATACTGAATCTGGACACAGATGCCGAAGTGACTTACCGCATTGTCGGTGACGATGAGGCCAATATCAAAGAGAACCTGATCTCGGTGAACTCACCCATTGCCCGTGGCCTTATCGGCAAAAATCTGGGGGATGAAGTCAACATCCAAACTCCCGGTGGCCTGGCAGAATATGAAGTGGTCGCCGTCGAATATATCTGATTGCGTTATCAAGCCGCCTCCGGGCGGCTTTTTTGTGCAAGATGGACAAAGTTTAATTTGCCCGTCAGGGCTTGAAAGACTAGCATCCGCCCAAATAACCCTGTTTATGGATAACACCTTGCTGAGAATCATGCGCCTCTTTACCCTGCTGATCGCCATAGGTCTGCTGGGCAATGTGTATTCCGGGATTGCCTCTGATGCAACCTGGAAGGCGTTTGAGCAAGCCTTACCCGAGCTCAGTCAGCAACAAGATGCTGACAAAGAGCCGTCTTCTGCAGTGTTGTCAGCGTCTCTTGCTCAAGAACCCCAATCCCAGGAGTCCCTGCATCATGAGCTTGGCAAGCATGATGCTGCCGACAGAGAAAAGATGGATGGCAAGGTTTCCCTGTCTCACTTATCCAAGTTGCTGCGCTCCGAGCAGGGCGACCAACTCTATTCGGCGCCCGGAGCCAGCCAGCGCTGCCTCAGCACGGCCGCTCCGCATGATGTGGCCGAGCCACCCTATGAATTGGCGTTTGAAATCGCTATGCCACCGGCGCCTGTGCTCAGCATAGGTTTTGCCGAGCAATTGCCTATTGAGCAGTATTGGACCTTAAAGCACCCAGGAGCCGGTTTGCGCCTTGGGGGCTGGAAAGACGCCAACCTCCGCTATCGCTTCAGTCAGCAAGCCGCCTGACGCTCTCTACCGGGCTTTTCTGTCCGGGTTTCACTTCATCTGTTGTCAGTTACTCCTTCATTGGATGGCTGCGACTGTGATATGTGGCTTAAGCCACGAGTCGAAAAGAGAGCATAAATATGATAACTGACTCATTATTAAAGAGTAATGGCCGAGGGCGCCAGCCTAAAAAACTGCTTAATCACTACAGCGCCTGGAAATATCTGGTACTGGTAGTCACCCTGGTGGTGATGGCGCTGAGCGCCTTGCCGACTTGGTATGGTGAAGATGCCGCGGTGCAAATATCCCCCAAGGCTGGACTGGACTTATCTCCGACCCAGATAGTTTCTGAACTGGCCAAGGCCGATATTCAAGTCAAGCGCCTGGACAGCAAAGATCAGCAAACCCTGATTATTCTCAATGACGAAGGCCAACAGACTTTGGCCAAATCCTTGCTGGCCGGTCGTGCCAAAGATCCCGCTGAACTCACTCTGGCTTTGAGCCCGGCGGCGCCCGAGTGGTTGCTCGGCATGGGGTTTGAACCCATTAAGTTGGGGCTGGATCTTCGTGGCGGGGTGCAATTCTTGTTGGATGTGGATATCACCCCTGTGTATCAAACCCAGGGAAGCTCACTGGCCGATGCCCTGCGTGCCTTTGCCAGAGAGCAAGGGATCCGAGGCTTGAGTGTGCGTCAGGGCGCTGAAGAGCAACTGACAGTGGTTATGCCAGAGGCGGCTCGCGCCGAGGTGCGGCAGTTTATGGCCAGGCAATACCCACTCTGGCAGGTGAGCAGCAATAACAATCAACTCAAGTTGGCGCTGACTGAGGCTGAGAAAATCAATTTGCGTAACCTGACGGTGCAGCAAAACCTGCAGATCATGCGTACCCGTATCGAAGAGTTGGGGATCACCGAAGCGCTGGTGCAGCGTCAGGGCGAAAGCCGCATCCGTATCGAGCTGCCCGGTGTTCAAGACCCGGCTGCCGCCAAGAGCGTGATAGGGGCGACCGCGACTCTGGCCTTCTATGAAGTCAAGGACAGTGCCACCGGCGGCATGTTGATTAAAGACAAGTCCGGCAATCCTGTACCCGTGGCGCGCAAACCTGTGCTGACCGGCGAGCATATTGTCGATGCCCGTGCCGGCATAGGTGAAATGGGTACTGCCGAGGTCAATATTACCCTGGACAGTGAAGGCGGCCGCCGTATGACCGACTTCTCCCGAGACCATATCGGCAAACCTATGGCCACGGCATACAGTGAGTACAGCCGCGATGCCAACGGCAAGGCAGTACAAAGCAATGAAATTATCAGTGTCGCCACCATTCAGTCTGTGCTGCCGGAGCGTTTTCGGATAACCGGCGCCGGTAGTTATCAGGATGCGCAGCAACTGGCTCTTTTGCTGCGGGCCGGTTCTATGACTGCGCCTGTCACCATAGTTGAAGAGCGCACCATAGGCCCGACGCTGGGGGCAGAGAATATTCACAACGGCTTTGCCGCCCTGGCGCTCGGCATGGGGATCACCCTGGTATTTATGGCGCTTTGGTATCGCAGGCTTGGCTGGGTCGCCAACCTGGCGTTGCTGGCTAACATGGTGTTGCTGTTTGGCTTGCTGGCCTTGATTCCCGGCGCGGTACTGACTCTCCCCGGGATTGCCGGTTTGGTGCTGACAGTGGGGATGGCGGTGGATACCAATGTACTGATTTTCGAGCGGATCCGCGACAAGATTCGTGAAGGGCGAGCATTGGCTCACGCCATTGATAAGGGCTTTGACAGCGCCTTCTCCACCATTTTCGATGCCAACTTCACCACTATGATCACTGCTGTAGTGCTCTACGCCATAGGTAATGGTCCTATTCAGGGGTTTGCGCTGACGCTGGGGCTGGGGTTGTTGACCAGTATGTTCACCGGGATTTTTGCCTCAAGGGCGATTATTAACCTGGTCTATGGCAAGAACTTCAGCCGCGAAGTGAGGGTTTAATATTATGATTAATATGAAAAATGCAACCAAGTGGCGTTATTTCAGCAGCGCGATTTCTGTAATTTTGATGATAGTGTCCATCAGTGTGATTGCCGTCAAGGGGCTCAACTGGGGGCTGGATTTTACCGGCGGCGTGGTCAGTGAAATCCGTATCGACAGCTCAATCAGCTCCAAATCGCTGCAACCTGTGTTGCAGCAGGCCTATGGCCAGGAAGTCAGCCTGATTGCTGCCGGTGAGCCGGGACGCTGGGTGCTGCGTTATGCAGCGCCAAGTGCCGGGCAAACCATGCCCGAACTGCCGGAGGTACTGGCGGGGATGAACACTCATGTTGAAGTGCTCAATACCAGCATAGTCGGGCCTCAGGTCGGCCAGGAGTTGGCCGAGCAGGGCGGCTTGGCTTTGCTGGTGGCAATGCTGTGTATTCTGGGGTATCTCTCTTACCGCTTTGAGTGGCGTCTGGCGTCCGGTGCGGTATTTGCTCTGGTGCATGATGTTATCTTTGTGCTGGCTTTTTTTGCCGCCACTCAGATGGAGTTCAACCTGACTGTGCTGGCGGCTGTGTTGGCCATTTTGGGATATTCGCTCAACGATTCCATCATTATTGCCGACAGGATCCGCGAATTGCTGGCTGCCAAACCCAAGTTGGCGGTAAAAGACATCAATAACCAGGCGATTGCGGCCACTTTTGCCCGAACCATGGTGACATCCGGTACTACCCTGATGACTATTTCAGCACTGTGGATCATGGGCGGAGGCCCCTTGGAAGGATTTTCCATCGCCATGTTTATCGGGGTGTTGACCGGTACTTTCTCATCGATATCGGTTGGTACTTCACTGCCGGAATGGCTGGGACTGTCCAGTGAGCATTATCGGGTGACGCCTGTGACCCAGACTCCTTGATTGAAACCCATCAATTAATACTGATTTAATCCGCCGGCGCCACAATGTGTGCGCCGATGGGATTATGGTAACAAAAAAGCCACCGGTTAAGGTGGCTTTTTTGTGGGGAAAGGGCTTATCTGGCCTTGGGCAGAGCGATTTTCATCTCTTCGGATTGACGGAAGAGCACCAAAACATGGCCGATCAGCTGCACCTTGGTTGCCTGGGTTTCACGGACAATGGCATCAACGATAGCGGCTTTCAGTTCTCTGTCTTCAGAGGCGACTTTAACTTTAATCAGCTCATGGTGAGAGAGCGCATTATCAATTTCAGCCAGTACCCCTTCAGTCAGGCCATTGGCACCAAGCAGCACTACCGGCTTAAGGCTGTGTGCCAGGCCCTTGAGATGCTGTTTCTGTTTGGTTGTTAAGTTCATTTCTACCAACTTTTGCTGAGTTACTGTTGAAAAGCCGCTATTCTACCCTCATATAGCCCTTGTGTAACTCTCATTTGTTGCGGATTTTGAATGTCAGGTAAGAAACGTACGGCCAGTTCCACCCGTTGGATGCAGGAACACTTTGATGATCACTATGTCAAATTGGCACAAAAACGGGGGCTGCGTTCGCGGGCCGCGTTCAAGTTAGAGGAGCTGCAACAAAAAGATCAGCTGATTAAACCCGGGATGACAGTGGTCGACCTGGGGGCGGCTCCCGGAGGTTGGTCTCAGGTGGCGGCCAAGTTGGTCGGTGAAAAAGGTAAAGTGGTTGCCTGTGATATTTTACCGATGGACCCAATCGTTGGCGTCGATTTCCTTCAGGGAGACTTCCGTGAGGAAAAAGTCCTTGAGGCCTTGCTGACCCGGGTAGGGGAAGATAAGGTTGACTTGGTGCTCTCGGATATGGCGCCCAATATGAGTGGTTCAGATGGTGTGGATCAGCCCAGAGCCATGTATTTAGTGGAGTTGGCGCTGGATATGTGTCATCAGGTGTTGGCAGCCAATGGTAGTTTTGCTGTTAAAGTCTTTCAGGGGGAGGGCTTTGACGAGTATATGAAAGCAGTCAGACAAGCGTTCAAGACTGTAAAAACCCGTAAGCCGGATTCCTCCAGGCCACGTTCTCGCGAGGTCTATCTGGTAGCGACAGGGTACAAGTTGTAGTACCCTGATTGAAGTAAATCTCAAGACTTTGTGAGGTTCAGTAATTGAGTGACATGGCAAAAAATTTGATTCTCTGGGTGGTCATCGCCGTGGTGCTGATGTCCGTGTTCCAGGGTTACTCCCCCTCTTCTTCGTCAGCGCAGAAGATGGATTATTCGACTTTCCTGGACGATGTTCGCAGCGGCCAAGTCAGTAACGTTGAAGTGAAAAGCGACCAACGTACGATTGAAGGCGTCAAAAAGTCCGGTGAAAAGTTCACCACCATTATGCCCTTGTATGACCAGGATCTGATCAATGACCTGGATCGTAAAGGCATCCGCATGAAAGGGCAGGAAGCCGAAGAGTCAGGTTTCCTGACACAGATCTTTATCTCCTGGTTCCCCATGTTGCTGCTTATTGGGGTGTGGATCTTCTTTATGCGACAGATGCAGGGCGGTGGCGGTAAAGGCGCCATGTCCTTTGGCAAGAGTAAAGCCAAGCTGATGAGCGAAGATCAGATTAAGACCACCTTTGCCGATGTGGCCGGTTGTGACGAGGCCAAGGAAGAGGTGAAGGAGATGGTGGATTATCTGCGTGATCCCACCAAATTCCAGAAACTCGGTGGCCGTATTCCTACCGGTGTCTTGATGGTTGGTCCTCCAGGTACAGGTAAAACCTTGCTTGCCAAGGCGATTGCCGGTGAAGCCAAGGTGCCTTTCTTTACCATCTCAGGTTCTGACTTTGTGGAAATGTTTGTCGGTGTCGGTGCCTCCCGGGTACGTGACATGTTCGAGCAGGCCAAAAAGTCGGCTCCATGCATCATCTTTATCGATGAAATCGATGCCGTGGGCCGTCAGCGTGGTGCAGGACTCGGTGGTGGTCACGACGAGCGTGAGCAAACATTGAACCAGATGCTGGTGGAAATGGATGGCTTTGAAGGTAATGAAGGTATTATCGTTATCGCTGCAACCAACCGTCCAGACGTGTTGGATGCCGCGCTGCTGCGTCCAGGCCGTTTCGACCGCCAGGTTGTAGTGGGGCTGCCGGATGTTCGCGGCCGTGAGCAAATTCTTAAAGTGCACATGCGTAAAGTGCCTTTGGGTGACGATGTTAAAGCCAGTGTGATTGCCCGTGGTACGCCTGGGTTCTCTGGTGCGGATCTTGCCAACCTGGTTAACGAGGCGGCACTGTTTGCTGCCCGCGGTAATCGCCGTGTGGTGACCATGGAAGAGTTTGAGAGTGCCAAAGATAAGATCATGATGGGCGCCGAGCGCCGCTCCATGGTAATGTCTGAGTCCGAGAAAGAGATGACGGCTTACCACGAAGCCGGTCACGCGATTGTGGGCTATCTGGTGCCTGAGCATGACCCTGTGCATAAGGTAACCATTATCCCTCGCGGCCGGGCCTTGGGTGTGACCTTCTTCCTGCCGGAAGCCGATGCCATCAGTGAGAGCCGCCAGAAGCTGGAGAGTAAGATCTCTGTGGCCTACGGTGGTCGACTGGCCGAAGAGATTATCTTTGGCACTGAAAAAGTCTCTACCGGTGCATCTCAGGACATTAAATATGCTACGGCCATTGCCCGTAACATGGTGACCCAGTGGGGCTTCTCCGAGAAACTCGGTCCGCTGCTGTATGCAGAGGAAGAGGGTGAGGTATTCCTGGGCCGCTCCATGGCCAAGTCCAAGCATATGTCTGATGAGACTGCGGCCATCATAGACTCAGAAATCAAGGCTATCATTGACCGCAACTACCAGCGTGCCAAGCAACTGCTGGATGAGAATATGGACGTACTGCACGCGATGAAAGATGCGTTGATGAAGTATGAGACCATAGACTCGCGCCAGATAGAGGACCTGATGGAGCGCCGCGAAGTGCGTCCTCCTGTGGATTGGCATATGGATGACAATGGCTCTTCCAACGGCAATAATGGCAGTAAAGGTGCCAAGCCTGAAGAGACTGAAGTTGAAGAGCATGAGCCGAGTGATACTGCTGCAGATTTGGGCAAACCCGGTGAGAGCCCGCTGAAATAAGCCTACTCTGAGGTAAAAGAAAACCCCGCAAGGGGTTTTCTTGTTTCTGCCTGAAGTCACAATAATAAATCCAATAAAGATGTTCTCGCGCTTGACGCGTAAGGGAGTAAAGAGTGTTTGAACTAAAGTCCGGTGCTCACCAACTATTACTCGATGAGCCCAAGGTAATGGGGATCCTCAATGTAACCCCGGATTCGTTTTCCGATGGCGGCCGTTTTTCTTCCTTTGAACTGGCCTGCCGCCACGCCGACCAAATGGTGGCCGATGGCGCCGTGTTTATCGATATCGGCGGCGAGTCCACCCGGCCCGGGGCTGCCGATGTCAGCGTCGATGAGGAGCTTTCCCGGGTTGTTCCCTTGGTGGAGTATATTGTCGCCAAGTATCCCCAGATCTGGATCTCTTTGGATACCAGTAAAGCCGAAGTGATGCGCGCCGGTATCAATGCCGGCGCTCACCTTATCAATGATGTGCGGGCCTTGCAGGAGCCCGGCGCTCTACAAGCCGCTGCTGAACTGCAGGTGCCTGTGTGCCTGATGCATATGCAGGGGCAACCCAGAACCATGCAGAATGCGCCCCACTATGAGGATCTGCTTGCCGAGGTGAATGACTTCTTTGCCAAGCGCATTGAGGCCTGTATTGAAGCGGGGATCGCCAGAGAGGCAATATTGCTGGATCCGGGTTTTGGATTTGGCAAGACGCTGGAACACAATTATCATCTGCTGGCCCATTTGCAGGAGCTGGCAAAATTTGATCTGCCTTTACTTATCGGACTGTCGCGAAAGAGTATGATAGGAAATCTGCTTGAGCGCAGTGTCGACAACAGATTGGCAGGTAGCTTGGCAGGCGCCATGTTGGCAGCTCAGCGGGGCGCACATATTATTCGGGTACATGATGTCGCAGAGACCAGCGATGTACTCAAGGTCATGGCAGCAACCAAGCAGTTTGGATAAAGACAGCGCCGTGACTTCATAGGTTTCAGGCCGGTGGGTCAGCCGGTATTAGGTTTACAGTATATAGAATAACCATTCAAAGATGGTTCTCAGTAGGAGTGAGCGTGAGAAAGTTTTTTGGTACGGACGGGATCCGCGGCAAGGTTGGAGCGGGCAAGATGACTCCGGAGCTGGCACTTAAGCTTGGCTGGGCTGCCGGTAGGGTCTTGTCCCGCAGTGGTACCCGTAAAGTGATTATAGGCAAAGATACCCGGATCTCAGGTTATCTGTTCGAGTCGGCGTTGGAAGCCGGCTTGTCTGCCGCCGGACTCAATGTGATGTTAATGGGGCCCATGCCGACGCCGGCCGTCGCCTACCTGACCCGAACATTCCGCGCCGAGGCGGGGGTCGTTATCAGTGCATCTCACAATCCCTACTATGACAACGGTATTAAGTTTTTCTCCACAGATGGCAGCAAGCTGGATGACGAACTGGAACTGGAGATAGAAGCCGAGCTGGAAAAACCTCTGGTTTGTGTCGAGTCGCACCTGCTGGGGAAAGTCTCCCGTATCGATGATGCCGCCGGTCGTTATATCGAATATTGCAAAGGTAACTTCCCGGCGGATCAAACCCTCGCCGGGCTCAAGATAGTGGTGGATTGTGCTCACGGCGCAACTTATCACATCGCCCCCAATGTGTTCCGCGAACTGGGCGCCGAGGTAGTGACCATAGGGGATAAGCCCAATGGCATCAACATCAATGATCAGGTTGGTGCGACCTCCATGGCCAAGATTTGTGAGACCGTGGTCAGCGAAGGCGCCGATCTGGGTATCGCGCTCGATGGCGACGGCGACCGTATCATGATGGTCAATCGACAAGGTGAAGTGATAGACGGCGATCAGATCCTCTATATTCTTGCCTGCGACGCCCAAAAGCGCGGCATTCTCAAAGGCGGGGTTGTCGGTACCTTGATGTCCAATCTTGGACTCGAATTGGCGCTCAAGCAGCTCAATATCCCCTTTGCCCGTTCCAAAGTTGGCGACCGCTATGTAATGGAACTGCTGAAAGAGAAAGATTGGCGTATAGGGGGGGAGAACTCAGGCCATATCCTCAATCTGGATCATGGCACTACGGGTGATGGTATAGTGGCAGGTATTCTGGTGCTGGCGGCAATGCGCCGTCACAACGCCTCGCTGGAAGAGTTAACTGAATCTATGAAGATGTTGCCTCAGGTCCTTATTAATGTTCGCTTTGAAGGCAACTCAGATCCGCTGGCATCACAACTGGTGCAAGACGCCCAGGCTCAGGTTGAGTCGCAACTGGGTGAGCGCGGCCGGGTACTGCTGCGTAAATCCGGTACTGAGCCTTTGATCCGGGTGATGGTGGAAGGGGACGATGAAGCCCAGGTGCGCGCCCATGCCGAAACCATAGCCACCGCAGTCAAACAAGCGGTTTAAACTGGCCTTTTTTAGCTTAATCAAAGTAAAATTAATGACTTAAGCTGGAATTGTGAGCGATTTATTGAGTGCGAGCGCAAAAAGTAGCCGAACACACAGTAAATCGCAAAAATTCCGCAATCAGGTATTGTAAGTTAATAAGTGGTTCGCTATTATTCACGCCGCTTTCAGAGGAGATGGTGATGGCACTCAGACGTCCAATGGTAGCAGGCAACTGGAAAATGAATGGCAGCGCGCAGTTGGCGCAAGAGTTGTTCAAGAAGTTTGCCACCAAGCTACATAATGATTCTGTTGAAGTGGTTTTATGCCCACCAGCAATTTACCTGGAAAGCGTAAGGCAACTGCTCGAAACTAACAAGGAAACCCTGAATGGTTCTCTGGTTAGAATGGGGGCTCAAAACCTGAGTCAGCACGATTTTGGTGCCTACACAGGTGAAACCTCAGGGCGGATGCTGAAAGATGCCGGCTGTCGTTATGTGATAATCGGTCACTCGGAACGCCGCCGTATGTACGGTGAGACGAGTAATATAGTGGCAGAGAAATTTGCCGCAGCTCAAAAGCACGGTTTGACCCCGATACTTTGTGTCGGTGAATCGGGCCCGGCTCGTGAAGCAAGACGTACCTTCGAGGTGCTTGCCGAGGAGTTGGATGTGGTAATCGAAAAGAACGGTACCATGGCTTTTGATAATGCGATCATCGCCTATGAACCCCTTTGGGCTGTAGGGACAGGAAAGAGCGCAACACCGGAGCAGGCACAAGAAGTTCACGCGTTTATACGCAATCGCCTCTCTGAAGTGTCCCCTTATATTGGGGAAAACATCAGGATCTTGTACGGCGGCAGTGTCACACCGAGTAATGCTGCAGATTTATTCGCCCAACCTGATGTGGATGGTGGACTGATAGGCGGTGCTAGCTTAAACTCTACCGAATTCTTGAGTTTATGTACGATAGCAATGAGCGCTTAATATGAAAGAAGTACTGATGGTTATTTACTTGTTGGTGGCTTTGGGTCTGGTTGGACTCATCCTTATCCAGCAAGGCAAAGGGGCTGACATGGGCGCATCTTTTGGTGCCGGTGCTTCAGGAACCCTGTTCGGTTCAGCAGGTTCAGGTAACTTTCTGACCCGTACAACGGCGATTCTCGCTATCGCGTTTTTCACTCTCAGCCTGGTTATCGGCAATATGAGTGCACATCACGTGAAGCAGGAAACCAACATTATGGGGCCTGATGTAGAACAGACCCAACAGTCTGAGACCAAAATTCCAGACTAATACCGAATATGCCGAGGTGGTGAAATTGGTAGACGCGCAGCCTTGAGGTGGCTGTGACCTAACGGTCGTGCGGGTTCAAGTCCCGCTCTCGGCACCAATATTTAACTGAGAAATGGATGTGAAATTTTCCTCAGTTATTGCAAGTAAAAGCTGAAATCAGTAAACTTGCAGCAGTTGACGCGGGGTGGAGCAGCTTGGTAGCTCGTCGGGCTCATAACCCGAAGGTCGTCGGTTCAAATCCGGCCCCCGCAACCAGCTCCCAGTGATGAATTGCGCTACTCTACAATTCATCCTGTTTACAGGTTCTTGAAGATAATGACCTCGTGATTACGGGGTTTTTTGTTATCTGGGACTTTTAAATTTGCTGCCTTTTACGGCAGCTCAATACTGGGGCTATTAATAGCCCTTTTTTGTTTTTCGGGGGTTACCTTGGCAACATTAGAATCCAGACTCACAGAAATGCTTACTCCAGCAGTGGAAGGCTTAGGCTACCAGCTCTGGGGTATTGAATTTGTTAAGGCCGGCAAGCATTCAACCTTGCGGCTATTTATTGACAGTGAGAACGGCATTAATATTGAAGACTGTGCCAATGCCAGTCGTCAGGCGAGCGCCATTCTGGATGTCGAGGACCCTATCACTTCCGAATACACTCTGGAAGTCTCCTCTCCCGGTCTCGACAGGCCGCTGTTCACCTCTGAGCAATATGGTATGTACCTTGGAGAGGAAGCAAAGATTCAACTGACTATGCCGGTAGCGGGTAGTCGTAACTTAAAAGGTACCATCACTAAGGTGGAAGGGCAGATGCTCACTCTGACAGTGGATGGAAAAGACTTGATTATTGCCTTGGATAACATCCGTAAAGGCAACCTGATCGCTAAGTTTTGATGGTTTCAAGGTGAACGAGGCAAGACGATGAATAAAGATATTTTGCTGGTCGCTGAAGCGGTTTCCAACGAAAAGGCTGTACCGCGCGAAAAGATTTTCGAGGCGCTCGAAATTGCGCTGGCTACCGCAACCAAGAAAAAGTATGAAGGCGATATCGATGTTCGTGTTGCCATAGATCGCAAAACCGGCGACTACGAGACTTTTCGCCGCTGGTTGGTGGTTGATGATAACGGTGAAGCGTTGGAAAACCCTTACCGTGAAATCACTCTGGAAGCGGCTCGTTATGAGAACCCGGAGATCCAGCCTGGCGAGTTCATTGAGGATGAAATTGATTCGGTACAATTTGACCGTATCACCACTCAAACCGCCAAGCAGGTGATAGTACAGAAAGTCCGTGAAGCCGAGCGCGCCCAAATCGTCGAGCAGTTTATCGACAAAGAAGGTGATTTGGTTACCGGTGTGGTCAAAAAGAGCAACCGCGACAGCGTAGTGGTTGACCTTGGCAACAACGCCGATGGCGTGCTGTTCAAAGAAGATCTGATCTCCCGTGAGACTTTCCGTCCGGGTGACCGTGTACGTTCTCTGTTGTATGCAGTGCGTCCCGAGGCCCGTGGTGCTCAGTTGTTCCTGACTCGCACCAAGCCAGAGATGCTGATCGAACTGTTCCGTGTTGAAGTACCGGAAATTGCCGATGAGATGATCGAAGTGATGGGCGCTGCCCGTGACCCAGGTTCACGGGCCAAGATCGCCGTGAAATCAAATGATCGTCGTATCGACCCTATCGGTGCCTGCGTAGGTATGCGTGGAGCCCGGGTACAGGCCGTATCCAATGAGCTCGGTGGTGAGCGTGTTGACATAGTGCTTTGGGACGATAACCCGGCACAATTTGTTATCAACGCCATGGCACCGGCCGATGTGGCCTCAATTATTGTTGACGAAGATAACCACTCAATGGATATCGCCGTCGAAGCCGATAGTCTGGCACAAGCTATCGGCCGCAATGGTCAAAACGTTCGTTTGGCGACACAGCTGACCGGCTGGGTACTGAACGTGATGACAGTGGAAGACATGAACAAGAAACATCAGGCCGAAAGCGCCAAAGTGATGGAGCTGTTCATGGGTGCGTTGGATGTGGACGAAGATTTCGCCCAGGTGCTGGCCGACGAAGGATTCACCTCTCTGGAAGAGGTGGCTTATGTTCCTGTTTCCGAGCTGTTGGCCATCGAAGGATTTGATGAAGACATTGTTGCCGCATTGCGTGAGCGCGCCAAGGCTGCCTTGTCTACCCGTGCACTGGCATCCGAAGAAGCACTGGATGGTGCCGAACCGAGTGAAGAGTTGTTGTCCATGCCTGGAATGGAGCGCCACCTGGCCTACGTTCTGGCAAGCATGGGTGTGATAACTCTGGAAGATTTAGCCGAGCAAGGCATTGACGATTTGATCGAAATTGAAGAATTGACAGAAGAAAAAGCAGGTGAGCTCATCATGGCAGCCCGCAACATCTGTTGGTTTGGCGAAGAAGCATAGTCGATCAACAGGGGGATTTAACTGATGGCAGAGACAACAGTAGAGAAACTGTCCACTGAAGTGGGAAAAAGCGTAGAGCGATTGATCGAGCAGTTTTCCAAGGCCGGTATCAAGAAAGGCAAGAATGACAGCGTCACCGAGGCCGAGAAACAGCAACTGCTGGACTACCTGAAAAAGCAACATGGTGCGGACAGTGCGCCCACCAAGATGACATTACAGCGTAAAACCGTATCGACTCTGAGTGTCGCCGGCAGCGGCGGCCAGTCCAAAGACGTCAAAGTCGAAGTTCGCAAGAAGCGCACCTTTGTGAAGCGTGACCCGGCCGAATTGGCCCGTCAGGCGGAAGAGCAGGCCCGCGCAGAAGCCGAAGCCAAAGCTCAGGCGGAAGCCGAAGCGAAAGCCAAGGCAGAAGCTGAAGCCAAGGCCAAGGTAGAAGCCGAAGCGAAAGCCAAGGCGGAAGCTGAAGCCAAAGCCAAGGCTAAAGCGGCTCAGGATGCCGGCAAAGCCAAGGAAGAGGTCAAGGCCGATCCCAAGACCAGCGCCGAGCAGGAAGCTGCCCGTGTTGAAGCCGAGCGTTTGAAAGCGGCTCAGGCTGAAGCTGTTAAGCGCAAGGCCGATGAAGAAGCCGCCCGTGCGGCAGCCGAAGCCCGTCGCCTGGCTGAAGAGAATGAAAAGCGCTGGGCCGAAGAAGAGCGTCAGCGTCTTGAAGCCGAGAAGCGCAGCGATCACCATATCACTACCTCTAAAGTGGCCCGCGCCGCCGAAGATACCAGCGATATGGATGAGGAGAAGCGTGGTCGTCGTTCACGTCACAAGAGTGCCGGTAAGAAACGTACCAAGGACTCCCGTGACGGTCGCGAGCGCAACATCCGTAACCGTGCGCCTCAATCCATGAACCATGGCTTCAACAAGCCGGTTGCCGCGGTAAACCGCGATGTACGCATAGGTGAAACCATTACTGTGGCCGAGCTGGCCCAGAAGATGGCCATCAAAGCCACTGAAATCATCAAGACCATGATGAAGATGGGCTCTATGGTGACCATCAACCAGGTACTGGATCAGGAAACTGCCCAACTGGTTGCCGAGGAGATGGGCCATAAGGTTGTGCTTATCCGTGAAAACGAGCTGGAGCATCAAGTTCTGGCCGACCGTGACGGTGAAGATGTCAAACTGGAGCCACGTGCGCCGGTTGTGACCATCATGGGTCACGTTGACCACGGTAAGACCTCGCTGCTTGACTATATCCGTCGCACCAAGGTTGCGGCCGGTGAGGCCGGTGGTATTACCCAGCATATCGGTGCCTACCATGTAGAAACCGACAACGGCATGATCACCTTCCTGGATACTCCAGGCCACGCCGCGTTTACCGCTATGCGTGCCCGTGGTGCCAAGGCCACTGATATCGTGGTTCTGGTTGTGGCTGCCGATGACGGCGTAATGCCTCAGACCATTGAAGCTATCCAGCATGCCAAGGCCGGTGGTGTACCGCTGATCGTGGCAGTGAACAAGATGGATAAGCCCGAAGCTGATATCGACCGCGTCAAGAGCGAACTGTCCCAGCACGGCGTGATGTCGGAAGAGTGGGGCGGTGACAACATGTTTGTGTTCGTATCTGCCAAGACAGGTATGGGCGTGGACGAGCTGCTGGAAGGTATCTTGCTGCAAGCCGAGATCCTCGAGCTCAAAGCCGTACGTGACGGCATGGCCGCCGGTGTGGTTGTTGAGTCTCAGCTGGATAAGGGCCGTGGTCCTGTTGCTACCGTCCTGGTTCAGGAAGGTACTCTGCGTCAGGGCGATATCGTTCTGTGTGGTCTGGAGTACGGTAAGATCCGTGCCATGAAGGATGAAAACGGTAAGAGCATCACTGAAGCCGGTCCGTCGATTCCGGTTGAGATCCTGG
The DNA here is from genome assembly GCF_043103185.1 of Shewanella sp. YQ_9. NCBI lineage: Bacteria > Pseudomonadati > Pseudomonadota > Gammaproteobacteria > Alteromonadales > Shewanellaceae > Shewanella > Shewanella sp. YQ_9. The sequence continues at coordinate 44,782 of NZ_JBICJO010000059.1, read as the reverse complement.
GTCTGTCCGGGGTGCCTTCTGCCGGTGACGAAGCGACTGTTGTTCGTGACGAGCGTAAGGCCCGTGAAGTCGCCCTGTATCGTCAGGGTAAGTTCCGCGACATCAAGCTGGCGCGTCAGCAGAAGTCCAAGCTGGAAAACATGTTTGCCAACATGACCGAAGGCGAAGTGAAAGAGCTGAATATCGTGCTCAAGTCCGACGTACAGGGTTCTTTGGAAGCCATCGTCGACTCGCTGACCCGTCTGTCTACCGAAGAAGTGAAAGTGAACATCATAGCCAGTGGCGTAGGTGCACTGACCGAGACAGATGCGACTCTGGCAGCGGCGTCCAACGCCATCATGGTGGGCTTCAACGTCCGTGCTGACGCTCAGGCCCGTAAGACCATCGAAAGTGAGAGTGTGGATTTGCGTTACTACAGCGTAATCTATGACCTCATCGACGAAGTCAAGTCGGCCATGAGCGGTATGCTTTCTCCTGAATTCAAGCAGGAGATCATTGGTCTGGCTGAAGTGCGCGATGTGTTCAAGTCACCTAAACTAGGTGCAATCGCCGGTTGTATGGTGACCGAAGGTATCGTTAAGCGCAGTGCACCTATCCGGGTTCTGCGTGAGAACGTGGTTATCTATGAAGGTGAGCTTGAGTCTCTGCGTCGCTTTAAAGATGACGTTAGCGAAGTTCGCAATGGCATGGAATGTGGTATCGGCGTGAAGAACTACAATGATGTTCGCGTAGGCGACCAGATTGAGGTGTTCGAAACCGTCGAGGTTGCCCGTACCCTGTAACGACAACATCGAAAAGGGCGGCTGAGGCCGCCCTTGTTGATTTTGGGGAAGAATACTATGGCAAAAGAATTTAGTCGTACCCGGCGTATCGCCCAGCAACTGCAACAGGAGCTGGCGCAGGTACTGCAGCGTGATATGAAAGATCCTCGTGTAGGCATGGTCACTGTCAATGACGTGGAAGTCTCACGGGATCTGAGTTATGCAAAGGTGTTTGTCACCTTCTTTGAAGAAGACCCTGTCAAGGTCGACGAAAAGCTCGCTGCACTCAACAAGGCAGCGCCTTATGCCCGCACCCTGGTTGCCGGCAGAATGAAACTTAGGGTGATGCCTGAGCTGAGATTTGTCTATGACAAGTCTCTGGTCGAGGGGATGAGAATGTCCAACCTGGTGACCGAGGTCATCAACCAGGACAAGGCCAAGCAGCAGACCTTTGGCACCGAGTCTCAAGACAAGGATGAGGAAAACAACTGATGGCGCGTCGTCCCAAAGGCCGTTTGGTCGATGGTATCGTCCTGTTGGATAAAGACACTGGCATGAGTTCCAACTTTGCCCTGCAAAGGGTAAAGCGGATCTACAACGCCGCCAAGGCCGGCCATACCGGCGCGTTGGATCCTCTGGCGACAGGTATGCTGCCCATCTGTCTTGGCGAAGCCACCAAGTTTTCCCAGCACCTGTTGGATGCCGATAAACGCTATCTGGTGACAGCCAAGCTTGGAGAGCGCACTGATACCAGCGATTCTGACGGTGAAGTGGTACAAACCCGGCCGGTTGAGTTTTCCATGACTCAACTGGAAGTGGCGCTGGAGCATTTTCGCGGCGATAGCATGCAGGTGCCTTCCATGTACTCGGCGCTCAAGTATCAGGGTCAACCCTTGTACAAGTACGCCCGGGAAGGCAAGGAAGTGCCCCGCGAAGCCAGGCCTATTCATGTCTATGAGCTCAAGTTCATCTCTTTGGAGAATGACGAGCTGACGCTGGATATTCACTGCTCCAAGGGTACGTATATTCGCACTATCGTAGACGACTTGGGCGAAATGCTTGGCTGCGGTGCCCATGTGATCATGCTGCGCCGTACTCAGGTGGCGGGTTATCCCTATGAGCGTATGGTTAGTCTGGCACAGCTTGAAGCCTTGCTGGAACAGGCCATGACCGAAGAGCGGGTGCCTTCCGAGCTGTTGGACCCTTTGCTGCTTCCCATGGACACTGCGGTTGCCGACCTTCCCGAGTGCAATGTACCCGATGCCATGGCCGGATATCTGCTTAATGGTAACCCGGTGCGGGTCGCCAAGCTGGAAGCCGATACCCTGGTGCGGATCACCTTGGGTGACAGCAAGCGCTTTATCGGTGTTGGTATGATGAATGACGATGGTTTGTTGGCTCCCAAGCGTTTGGTAGTGTTGCCTGAGGCAAAAAGCTGAGCTTGACTTGCGATCTACGGCCCTTGAGGTTATTATGTCGCGCCCTTGGCTGAGTTAGTGATCGGCTGGGGAAACAATCAAGACTATTTTGGAGAGACACATGTCACTAAGTACTGAAGCGAAAGCGAAAATCCTGGCTGAATTCGGCCGTGGCGAAAACGACACTGGTTCTACTGAAGTTCAGGTTGCACTGTTGACTGCTCAGATCAACCACCTGCAAGACCACTTCAAAGAGCACACTCACGATCACCACTCACGTCGTGGTCTGCTGCGTATGGTTAGCTCTCGTCGTAAGCTGCTGGCTTACCTGAAGCGTACCGACGTTGCTCGTTATACCGCTCTGATCCAGAAGCTGGGTCTGCGTCGCTAATCGCGAACTGTACCAAAAGAAGAGGAGGCCCAGGCCTCCTTTTTTTGTATCTGCAATTTGGGGCAAACTTATTGAAATCAAGCCCTTTTCTGTGCGCTTTCGTCCTAACCTGTCTTTAAAAATTCTACCTAGGCATTCTCTTTGAGCACGGGCTTTTCAGAGTGAGTGAATGCAGCGAAGCTTATCGGCTCAAGCTCAGCTTAGTTGGCCATCCAACTCCAGGATCCTGGCGTTATTCGGGATGATGTACTTGGCCTCAAACTCTTCCAGTGACAGCGGCTGACTGAAATAGAAGCCTTGACCTATGGCGCAGTGATTTTGCTTCAGCCACTCAAGTTGCTGCTCGTTCTCTATGCCTTCGGCGACAATTTTCAGATCCAGTTGCCGTCCCAACATCAAAATAGTGGAAGCTATTGCGCTCTCGTGGGGCAGGTCGGTCACGAAACAGCGGTCAATCTTCATGGTGGTGATTGGCAAGTGTCTCAGATAGGAAAGGGATGAGTAACCTGTACCGAAGTCATCGACGGCAATACCGAACCCTGCGGATTTAAGTTGCTCCAGCTTGCTGATTGCCAACTCAATATCATTCATCAGCGAGGTCTCGGTGATCTCCACTTCCAGCAATTCGGGCTTTATCTGATAGCGCAGCGCCATCTGTTTGATATCCGGTACCAGGCTGGCGTCAGCAAACTGCTGTGAGGCGACATTGACGGCGATAGGGGTGCTGAAGTTATAGCGTTTTTGCCAGCGGCGCAGCACCCGGCAGCTTTGTTCTATGACCCAGCGGCCGATAGGGATGATGATCCCGGTTTCTTCCGCCACGGGAATAAACGACATGGGGCTTATCAGGCGGCCGTCTTTTTGCCAGCGGATCAGCGCCTCACATCCCATCAACTCGCCAGTCTCTATATTGACCTTAGGCTGAAAGTGCAACAGGAATTCGTTGTTACGGATGGCATCGTGCAGGGAGGCTTCGGTGCGCAGTCTCACCGCCGCTCGCTCTGTCATCTGTTGCTTGAAGAAAGCCCATTGGTTGGAACCGGCGGCCTTGGCACTGTACATGGCGATATCGGCATGACGAATAAGGTCTTCGGCGCTCAGACCATCTTCGGGGTAGATGGAGATACCTATGGAAGCGGCCGGGTGAATGGCATGTTCGTTGAGCTGCACCGGAGTATTGAGCTGGACCAGCAACTTGTCGACAAAGTCGGCGGCCTGGGTCGGTGATTGGATTTCATCGGCCAGGATCACAAACTCATCGCCGCCGAGACGGGCCACTGTGCCCTTGTCACCGACCACCCGCTCCAAAATACGGGCGATTCTTGCCAGAAACTGATCACCCACCGCATGACCCAAGGAATCGTTGACGTTTTTGAACCTATCGAGGTCGATAAACAGCAGACTGAAGTTACGTCTGTGCACCCTGGCGCGTTGAATGGTGACGGCTATGGTTTCAAGTAGCAAGGTACGGTTGGGCAGGCCGGTGAGTGGATCCCGGGTCGCCATTTTACGCAGCTTGCTTTGGGTCTGGCTGAACTGTTTGAGGATCTGGTTGAACTTGGAGGTAACCAGCCCCAATTCGTCATCTTTGTGGTTGGCCGATACCGGCAGCATGTTTTCATCCGGTGATTCCGGGTCAATTTTGTCTATCGCCTCGCTGATACGGGCGATGGGTTGGGTCAAGAAGCGGTGGAATACTATGGACAGCACCAGAGTCAGAAACAACGCCCTGGCCAGGGTGGCGGCAAAACTGAACTGCAACTGGCTTATAAGGCTTTGGGTCAGCTCTCGGGTATCATAATTGATAGTGAGCGTGCCTATCAGTTGCTCTTTTTGCGCACCTTCAAAATAAAAGGGCCGTTGCAGTGGCCTTGATATCTGCTTGAGATCGCCAAACAGTTTGAGACTGATATCCCCGAAAGTATCTGAGGGCTCCGGGCGGCTGCTGCCGAGATTCACGAATAGAGAGTTGTCGTCCAGAGTGATCTTGGCCGAACCGACATGGTCTACCTTCATCACCCCTTCAAGGGTTTGCCGGGCCAGATTATCATCCAGCGCCCAGACAGCATTGGCGGCAGGCTGCTCCACAGAATCGAGCAACTCCTGCTGGCTGCTGATCAAGGACTGCCTTTCTGTAGTCACCACAATCAAAATTTCGATGATAAAAATGGCAACGGCAAAGAATAGCGCAGTGAAAACCACCAGATTGGTTTGCTTCCAGGTGAGTGATTTGAACCTGGCAGTATTCATCTGCCTCTTCCTGCTTTGTAGTCGAATTCTATATTCAAGGCTAGTCCAAATTGGTAGCAATGCAGCAACTTGTGGTTGATATAGTCCACTTTAGAAAAAAGAAGCGCCTTTGTCATCATCTGGCACTCTTTATCTATTCAAGATGTTTGCAGTATACTTACGCGCGAAATTCAAGGTTATTAAATTAAGGAATGGGTCAAGTGAATCCTATTGTAAAAAGTTTTGAGTATGGTCAACACACAGTCACTCTGGAAACAGGGGTTATTGCACGCCAAGCCGATGCAGCCGTTCTGGCCAGCATGGGCGATACTACAGTTCTGGTGACTGTGGTTGGCAAGAAAGAAGCAGACCCAAGCCGTGACTTCTTCCCGCTGACTGTTAACTATCAGGAAAAGACTTACGCAGCTGGTAAGATCCCTGGTGGTTTCTTCAAGCGTGAAGGTCGACCATCCGAAGATGAAACACTGATCGCCCGCCTGATTGACCGTCCTATCCGTCCACTGTTCCCTGACGGCTTCACTAACGAAGTCCAAGTGATCATCACTGTGGTTTCTGTTGATCCACAGATCGAGCCAGACATTGTGGCCATGATAGGTACCTCTGCTGCTTTGGCTATTTCCGGTATTCCATTCAATGGTCCTCTGGGGGCGGCACGTGTCGGTTACATCAATGGCGAGTACGTGCTGAATCCTGGTGCAGAATTGCGTGAAAACAGCCAGCTGGATCTGGTTGTTGCCGGTACTCAGAGCGCCGTGCTCATGGTGGAATCTGAAGCCAAGGCCCTGCCTGAAGAAGTGATGCTGGGCGCCGTGGTATACGGTCACGAACAGCAGCAGGTGGTGGTTAATGCCATCAATGAACTCAAGGCCGAAGCCGGTAAGCCTGCTTGGGACTGGACAGCTCCTGTTGCCAACGAAGAGCTGGTTGCCAAGGTTAAGGCGCTGGCCGAAGAAGGTCTTACCGCCGCTTACCAGATCATCGCCAAGCATGAGCGCCGCGATGCGGTAGTTGAAGTCAAGAAAGCCGCTATCGAAAAGCTGCTCGAGGAAAACCCTGAGCTGGATCAGCGTGAGCTGGACGGCCTGCTGGGTAGCCTGGAGAAGAAAGTGGTTCGTAGCCGCATCATCAAAGGTATGCCTCGTATCGATGGTCGCGAGCCTGATATGGTGCGTGCCCTGTCTGTGATGGCCGGCGTGCTGCCACGTACTCACGGTAGCGCCCTGTTTACCCGTGGTGAAACTCAGGCTCTGGTGACCTGTACTCTGGGTACCGAGCGTGATGCGCAGAAGATTGACTCCATCATGGGCGAGCGTACCAACCGCTTCATGCTGCACTATAACTTCCCTCCATACTCTGTCGGTGAAACCGGCATGGTGGGTTCACCCAAGCGTCGTGAAATCGGTCACGGTAAGCTGGCATGGCGTGGTATCAACGCAGTAATGCCTTCTGCCGAAGAATTCCCATATAGCGTGCGCGTAGTATCTGAAATCACCGAATCCAACGGCTCCAGCTCTATGGCGTCTGTGTGTGGTACTTCTCTGGCGCTGATGGATGCCGGTGTACCTATCAAGACTTCTGTTGCCGGTATCGCCATGGGTCTGGTAAAAGAAGGTGATGATTTCGTCGTACTGTCTGACATTCTGGGCGATGAAGATCACCTGGGTGATATGGACTTTAAAGTGGCCGGTACCCGTGATGGTGTAACCGCACTGCAGATGGATATCAAGATTGAAGGTATCACCAAGGAGATCATGGAAATTGCGCTGCAGCAAGCCTATGGTGCCCGTGTGCATATCCTCAATGTAATGGATCAGGCCATTGGCTCTGCCCGTGACGATATCTCTGACCATGCTCCACGTATCACTACCATCAAGATCAACCCTGAGAAGATCCGTGAAGTGATAGGTAAGGGCGGTGCAACTATCCGTGCACTGACCGAAGAGACAGGTACCACTATCGAGTTGGAAGACGACGGCACTGTGAAGATTGCTTCAAACAATGCCGATGCCACCAAGGAAGCTATCCGCCGCATCGAAGAGATCACCTCTGAAGTGGAAGTGGGTCGTATCTACAAGGGTAAAGTTATCCGCATCGTTGACTTCGGTGCCTTCGTTAACATACTGCCTGGTAAAGATGGCCTGGTACACATCTCTCAAATCGCTGAAGAGCGTGTGGCCAACGTATCCGACTACCTGCAACTGAACCAGGAAGTTACCGTTAAGGTAATGGAAGTGGATCGTCAGGGCCGTGTACGTCTGTCTATCAAGGAAGCACAACAAGCCGCTCCAGAAGCAGCCGAGTAAGCTTTCATAGCATGAGAAAAGGAGACCTTGGGGTCTCCTTTTTTATTGTCACCACTTAAATTATCTTGGATTTGCCACTGCGGCTTGATAGCGTAGGCACTGCTGTATTGCTATGATTGAGCCTGCATTGGGATATGACAAAGGAAGGATTGGATGAGTTTTAATCTGCGCGCCGCTGTGTTTTCTGTACTGGCCGGAGCCAGTTTGCTGACTTCGGGATGCGCTTCCCTGCCGGCGTCTGAATCCAACAGTGAATTGTTGGTTGCTCCCGTCTTGCCGGACTATAAGTTGGAAGTCACTCTGGCAAAACTCAACGAAATCCTGGCCAGAGCAGAGCTGACCACAGAGCAACGCGCCCGTTTTCATTATGATCGCGGCGTTATATATGACAGCGTAGGCTTGAGGATCCTCGGACGTATCGATTTCCATCAGGCGCTGAAATTGCAACCGGATTTGGCCGATGCCTATAACTTCCTCGGTATCTATTACACCCAGGAAGGTGAGTTTGAAAGTGCCTACGAGGCGTTTGATGCGGTTCTTGAGTTATCGCCTGAATATGATTATGCCTTTCTCAATCGCGGAATTGCCCTTTACTATGGCGACCGCAAAGAGCTTGCTGCCAAAGACATGGAAAGCTTTTACCTCAAGGATGAAAGCGATGGTTACCGGGCGCTGTGGCTATATCTGACCGAGTATGAACTCTCTCCCCAGGAAGCGCTGGCAAGGCTGCAGTTCAACCGCACCCGTCTGGATGACAATGCCTGGGCGACTGTGCTGGTCGACTATTATCTGGGCGCGGTTGATGAATCCCAGGTGTTTGCCATGGCCAAGAGTGGCCTGACTCACCCCAAAGAATATGCCGAGCGCTTGTGTGAAGCCTATTTCTATTTGGCCAAGGTGGCGACCGAGCAAGGCCATAAGGATAAGGCGGCCGATTATCTGCGCCTGGCGCTGGCTACCAATATCTATGATTTTGTCGAGCACAGATATGCCAGAATGGAACTGGCATTGCTGGAGCAAACGCCGCAACCTGTACAACAGACAGCTAACTGATCTGCCTTTATCTGACAATCAAAGGCCTTGCCTAGCCAAGGCCTGAGTGAGGCGCTATAATTTGCGCCTTTTTCAAGCGTCATAAGTGTACGGAAGAACATGTCAGGTATTAAAGTCGAAGTGGACAAGCGCCGCACCTTCGCCATCATTTCTCACCCGGATGCGGGTAAAACCACCATTACAGAGAAAGTCTTGCTCCATGGCCGCGCCATTCAATCTGCCGGTACAGTGAAAGGCCGTGGCTCGTCTCAGCATGCAAAATCTGACTGGATGGAGATGGAAAAGGAGCGGGGGATCTCGGTCACGACTTCTGTGATGCAGTTCCCCTACAACGACTGCCTGGTTAACCTGCTGGATACCCCAGGCCACGAAGACTTCTCTGAGGATACCTACCGTACCCTGACAGCGGTGGACTCCTGCCTTATGGTTATCGATGCTGCCAAAGGGGTTGAGGATAGAACCCGTAAGCTGATGGAAGTGACGCGGCTGCGTGATACCCCTATCGTCACCTTCATGAACAAGCTCGACCGGGATATCCGCGATCCGATGGAATTGCTCGATGAAGTGGAAAACGAGCTCGATATTCTCTGTGCACCGGTCAGCTGGCCTATAGGCTGTGGTAAGTCTTTCAAAGGCGTTTATCATATCCATCGCGATGAAACCATCCTGTATCAAACCGGTCACGGTCACACCATTCAGGAAGTGAAGATACTCAAAGGATTGGATAACCCTGAGTTGGACCAAGCTGTTGGCAGCGATCTGGCAGCGCAGCTGCGTGAAGAGATGGAGTTGGTAACCGGCGCCTCCAATGAATTTGATCTCGAGCTGTTCTTAAGTGGTGAGCTGACACCTGTGTTCTTCGGTACCGCCCTGGGTAACTTCGGGGTTGACCATATGCTGGATGGCCTGACCGCCTGGGCCCCCAAGCCAATGCCAAGACAGACCACTGAGCGTTTGGTCGAAGCCGGTGAAGACAAGTTTTCCGGTTTCGTTTTCAAGATCCAGGCGAATATGGATCCCAAGCACAGAGACCGTATCGCCTTTATGCGTATCGTTTCCGGTAAATACACCCAAGGCATGAAGATGAAGCATGTCCGTATAGGGAAAACCGTCAGTATTTCCGATGCGGTAACCTTTATGGCCGGTGACCGTGAGCGCGCCGCCGAAGCCTATGCCGGTGATATCATAGGCCTGCACAACCATGGCACCATTCAGATAGGTGATACCTTTACCCAAGGTGAAGAGTTGAAGTTCTCCGGGATCCCCAACTTTGCGCCGGAAATGTTCCGCCGTATTCGTCTTAAAGATCCATTGAAGCAGAAACAGCTGCTTAAAGGCTTGGTGCAGCTCTCGGAAGAGGGGGCCGTACAGGTTTTCCGCCCTCTGGACACTAATGACCTTATTGTTGGCGCTGTTGGGGTGCTGCAGTTTGAGGTAGTGGTAGCCAGACTCAAGTCGGAATATAACGTGGAAGCCATCTATGAGGCCATCAACGTGGCAACCGCGCGTTGGGTCTACTGTGACGATGCCCGCAAGTTGGAGGAGTTCAGGCGCAAGTGCTCCACCAACCTGGCGCTGGATGGTGGCGACAACCTGACTTACATTGCCCCGACCATGGTTAACCTCAATTTGTCCATGGAGCGCTATCCGGACATTGAGTTTGCCAAGACCCGGGAACACTAAATCATAAAGGTGGAGCTTGCTCCACCTTTTTTATTGGGATGTTGTTGAGAGATCTTCTGATGTTTTTTATTCAAAAGTGCTGGCAAAGTTACATCCGTTTTTGTGATCGCATGGGGTTAACCGAAGAAAACCGGCGCTGCTGTATGCCAAGACTCAGCGATCCTCCTTTGCAAAAAGTTGGGCAAGAGGCCGACGCTAAAGACAGGCAAAAAGAAGGAGAACAGCATGATCTTTGATTCTCACGCTCATCTGGATTTCAGCGACTTTGATCATGACAGACTAGCCCTCATGGCCGCGATGAAAGCCGCCGGTATTGGCGGTGCTATCATTCCCGGTGTCAGTCCTCGGCATTGGTCAAAGCAGAAAGCGATTGCTCACCAGCTGCAACTGCCTTTCACCTTAGGGATACATCCTTGGTATTGCCCTAAATCAATTGCCGAGAGTGACCTGGCGCTGACAGCGCTCAAAAGTGAGCTCACTTCTGTAAATGACCCTCTGATGGTAGGAATCGGCGAGTGTGGTTTGGACAAACCCAAGGCTGAGCTGGCGCAAGATAACCCGGCGCATGTCCCCTGGAACCTGCAATACAGGGTGCTGGAAGGGCAGTTGGCCTTAGCGGCGGAGTTGAAGCTGCCGCTGATACTGCATTCGGTGAAGACCCATAATGAACTCTTGGGCATGTTGAAACAGCATTCACTGCCGAGGGGCGGAGTGGTTCATGCCTTTAATGGCTCTTATGAGACGGCGATCGCTTATTTGGAGCTTGGCTTCAAGTTGGGGATTGGCGGCTTGTTGCTGAATAAAAATGCAAAAAAGCTGCGTGATGCAGTTGGCAAATTACCGCTCGATGCCTTGTTGGTTGAGACTGATTCGCCCTCAATGACGCCGAGTTTCCTGCCGGAAAAACGCAATACCCCCCTGACATTGGTACAAATAATAGCCGAATTGGCGGATTTGCAGAAAAAAACCAATGTTCTAATATCAGAACACCTCCAACAGAACTTGATGCAACTGTTTGAGCTTTAGTTTCTTTTAATTAAACAGGTGTAACTCGCATTCTGTGATGTGACTAAACTTTTGAAAATTAACTTCAAAAATTTGATCAAAACGACGATTTTGCCCCGGAGGTCGGGTATAATCTTGCTCGGAAAAAGGTTGGTTAACAACATAATTAAAAAGCGTTAACAATAGGGTGATGGTTAATGAATATACTTATGAGCTTGGTAGGGGTGGTCACCCTACTCGCGATTGGTTTCTTGTTGTCCAACAACAAGAAGGCAATCAATCTTAGAACTGTCGGTGGTGCACTGGCAATTCAGGCTGCATTGGGCGGTTTTGTCTTGTACGTGCCGTTCGGTAAGGACGTTCTCAAGAACGTATCCGATGCTGTTTCCAGTGTTATCGGTTATGCACAAAATGGTATCAGCTTCCTGTTTGGTGATTTAGCTAACTTCAAAGTTGGCTTTATCTTCGCAGTGAACGTGCTGCCGGTTATCGTGTTCTTCTCCTCTCTGATCGCTGTGCTCTACTATCTGGGCATCATGCAGTGGATCATTCGTATTTTGGGTGGGGCGCTGCAGAAGGCCCTGGGCACCAGCCGTACCGAGTCCATGTCTGCCACAGCCAACATCTTCGTGGGTCAGACCGAAGCGCCTCTGGTGGTTCGTCCCTTTATTCCAACCATGACTCAATCTGAGCTGTTCGCCATTATGGTGGGTGGTCTTGCATCTATCGCAGGTTCTGTTCTGGCCGGTTATGCACAGATGGGTGTACCTATCCAGTATCTGGTTGCGGCTTCTTTCATGGCGGCACCTGCGGGTCTGTTGATGGCCAAGCTGATGCATCCTGAAACTGAAACTGCCAAGAACGACATGGATGAGCTGCCTGAAGATCCAGACAAGCCTGCCAACGTACTCGATGCTGCCGCTGCCGGTGCTTCTTCCGGTATGCACCTGGCACTGAACGTTGGTGCTATGCTGCTGGCCTTCATCGGTTTGATTGCCATGATCAACGGCATCATAGGTGGTATCGGCGGTTGGTTCGGTATGGAAAACCTGACTCTGGAGCTGATCCTTGGCTATATCTTTATGCCGCTGGCTTACCTCATCGGTGTGCCTTGGAATGAAGCCATGGTTGCCGGTTCTTTCATCGGTCAGAAGATAGTGGTCAACGAGTTTGTGGCTTACATGAACTTCGCACCCTACATCCATGATGCTGCCATGAGCTGTACTGCTGTTGCCGCTGAGGTCACTAAAGAGTTGCCTATGTGTGTGGCTGAAACTCAGGCGCCAATGACAGTCCGTACTCAGGCGATTATCTCTTTCGCTCTGTGTGGCTTCGCTAACTTGTCTTCCATCGCTATTCTGCTGGGCGGCTTGGGTGCCATGGCACCAAATCGTCGTCACGATCTGGCTAAACTGGGTCTGCGCGCTGTGGTTGCCGGTTCTCTGGCTAACCTGATGAGTGCGACTCTGGCCGGTTTGTTCCTGGCACTGTAAGACGGTAGTGAACAGAGGCCTGAATTCGCAGGCCTCTTGTTAACCCAATCGATTTCCAAATTAGCTTTGCTTGGCTCCTGTGCCCACTTAGGTAGGCAACATGAGCAGAACAAGAGTGCAGATATTTCTGACTAGTGAGTGAAATGGGTACTTTTGTTCAAATATAAAATTTAGTGTTCGTATTTTATTTTGTCTTTCTTGTAGTTTTGGATGGAGAAGGTAGAATGCGGGCGCCAATTAAAAGAATGCTGCTCCAAGAGGGTAGCGAGAACCAAAGATGAATGGGGTTGATGATGAAAAACGTTAAAACTTTAGCTTTAGCCGCTACAGCGGTCGCAGCCGTGTCAGGCAATGCCAACGCCGCTGATCGTTCTGACCTGCACGCCAGTGACTACAAATGGATGCAGTTTAATGCGATGTACTCTATTGATGAGCATCCAATTGCTGCCGGTTCAGATGCCGAACATAACTACCTGGAAATGGAGTTCGGTGGTCGCTCTGGTATTGTTGATTTGTACGGTTATGTAGATGTATTTAACCTGGCAAACAGCAAGTCTGGTGACAAGGTTGATGGTGCAAGCAAGATGTTCATGAAGTTTGCTCCTCGCTTCTCAATCGATGCCATGACTGGTTGGGATCTGTCTGCCGGTCCTATCCAAGAAGTTTACTTCTCTACTCTGTTTAACTGGGGCGGTGGCGCTATCACAGGTGTTTACGATGCCAAAGACCCAGATGGTAAAGACGTTAAAGTAGAGACTGAAGGTGATACCAACGTATCATTCTGGGGTATCGGTGCCGACGTTATGGTGCCTTGGCTGGGTAAAACCGGCATGAACCTGTACGCTACTTATGACTTCAATAAGAAGGATTGGAACGGTTATCAGTTCTCCATGAACTGGTTCAAGCCTTTCTACTTCTTCGATAACAAGAGCTTCCTGTCTTTCCAAGGTTATGTCGATTGGCAGTTCGATATGGACGTTGATCCAAACAACTTCAACGCATTTACTGGTAAGAACAATAACTCTTCTCACGGTGGTAACGTGTTCCTGGGGCTGTACTGGCATTCAGATCGTTACGCGGTTGGCTACGGTGCCAAGTACTACAACAGAGTATATGGTCTGAATAACCAAGCGTTTGCCAACGAGTTCTGGGGTGGTTTGGATACAACTGGTTGGGGTCACTACTTCAGCGCTACCTACAAGTTCTAATGGTAGATGGGGGGTTATCCTCTAGGGTGACCCCCGTTTTTATTTTGCTCTGACTTAATCTTTACCTAAGCCTGAGCTATAGTGAGTTGGGTTCAATGAACCCGCAATATTAGCCGGAAGCTGGTTCAGCTTGTTTATGTAAAGGTTGACAGATTTCTCGCGTTAAAAGGGATTTTTCGCGGCAAGGCAAGGAACTCGAGTTCCCCCTTCCCGGTCTTCAAGGATTCAAGTCGTGATACTCGTTATCAAGGTTGAATACCCTACAAAGATGATTTGCAGTCAAATGCAGGCGTCGCCCGAAGGCCCGGCCATAACAATAACCACAAAAAGCCCCTCTGGCGCTGCCAAGACAGATTTTTAATCCTTTGATTTTATGTCTCGGAGAGCAATTATGAGCGATTTAAAACAAGCAGCACAGCGCGCCATCCAACTGATGGATCTGACCACCCTGAATGATGATGATACCGATCAGAAGGTGATCGAATTGTGTCATAAGGCCAACACTCCGGCCGGTCATACTGCTGCTATCTGTATCTATCCACGCTTTATTCCTATCGCGCGCAAGACTCTGGATGCCATGGGCGCCGATGATATCCGTATTGCCACAGTCACCAACTTCCCTCACGGCAATGATGACATCGCTATCGCCGTGCTGGAAACCCGTGCAGCAGTCGCTTACGGTGCCGACGAAGTGGATGTGGTATTCCCTTATCGTGCGCTGATGGAAGGCAACGAAACTGTTGGTTTTGAGTTGGTCAAAGCCTGTAAAGAAGCCTGTGGTGACAATGTGCTTTTGAAAGTGATCATCGAATCCGGTGAACTGAAAGACCCGGCGCTTATTCGCAAGGCTTCCGAGTTGTCTATCGATGCCGGCGCTGACTTTATCAAGACCTCTACCGGTAAGGTACCTGTCAATGCCACTCTTGAAGCGGCTGAAATCATGCTGACCGTTATCAGTGAAAAGAACCCCGCAGTAGGGTTCAAGCCTGCCGGTGGTGTACGTGATGCCGCCCAAGCCGCTGAATTCCTCGGTACAGCCGAGCGTATTCTGGGCAATGACTGGGTTTCACCCCATACTTTCCGTTTCGGTGCATCCAGCCTGCTGGCCAGTCTGCTGCACACGCTGGAATTGGCTGACGCTCCAGCACCGACTCAAGGTTACTAATCCCCGCTGATTGTGATCCAAGTCTATTTGGTGACGTCAAAACTTGGTTAGTATCTGTAATAAAGTTACTACATATTTTGACGTCCAACCCCAATACTGTAACGGCTTTTATAGACAAGGTTGCAGTAGAAAGGAGGCAGTATTATGTTTCTGGCACAAGAGATAATTCGTAAAAAACGCGAAAAAATGGCGCTTTCCAAGGAGGAGATCCAGTTCTTTGTCAAAGGCATTACCGATAACAGCGTGTCTGAAGGTCAGATAGCTGCATTCGGGATGGCGGTGTATTTTAACGACATGAGCATGGATGAGCGCATCGCACTGACTACGGCTATGCGTGATTCCGGCACTGTGCTCAATTGGGATAGCCTGCAGCTCGACGGCCCTGTCATAGACAAACACAGCACAGGCGGCGTGGGCGATGTTATCAGCCTGATGCTTGGCCCCATGGCGGCAGCCTGCGGCGGTTATGTTCCCATGATTTCAGGTCGTGGTCTGGGCCACACAGGTGGCACTCTGGATAAGTTTGACGCCATCCCCGGCTATCAGACTGAGCCCGACAGCGAACTATTCCGTAAGGTGGTTAAAGAGGTCGGTGTGGCCATTATCGGTCAAACCGGCGATCTGGTCCCTGCCGACAAGCGTTTCTATTCCATTCGTGACAACACGGCCACTGTCGAATCCATCCCGCTTATCACCGCCTCTATTCTGTCGAAGAAGCTGGCTTGTAGCCTGGATGCGCTGGCGATGGACGTCAAAGTGGGCAGCGGTGCCTTTATGCCTACTTATCAGGCATCCGAGGAACTGGCTCGTTCTATTGTTGCGGTTGCCAATGGTGCAGGTACCAAGACCACGGCTCTGCTGACAGATATGAACCAGGTGTTGGCCTCCTGCGCCGGGAACGCGGTCGAAGTGCTCGAGGCGGTGAACTTCCTTACCGGCAAATATCGTAATCCGCGCCTCTACGAAGTCACCATGGGACTTTGCAGTGAGATGTTGCTGCTCGGTGGCCTTGCCGCCAATGAGGCCGAGGCCCGCAGTAAGCTCAACGCCGTGCTGGATAATGGCAAGGCCGCCGAGATCTTCGCCCGTATGGTTTCCGGACTGGGCGGCCCGGTCGATTTTGTCGAACATCCTGAAAAATACTTGCCCCAAGCCAAGATTATTCGTCCTGTATATGCCGAGCGTTCCGGCTTTGCTTACAGCATGGATACCCGTGAACTCGGCTTGGCTGTGGTCACTCTGGGTGGTGGTCGTCGTAAGCCAGGTGATGCCCTGGATTACAGCGTCGGCCTGACACAGGTTTGTGCCCTGGGACATGAAATCAATGCCGACAAACCGCTGGCAATGGTGCATGCCCAGTCAGAAAGCGCCTTCGAAGAAGCCGCTGCCGCGGTGCGCAGAGCCATAGTCATTGGCGACAGCGCCCCTGAGAAAACACCGGAGATCTATCGCGCCATCCGCGCTGCCGATCTCCAGGAGAAGTAGTATGAAACGTACCATTATTTTAATGCTGGATTCCTTCGGCGTCGGCGCAGCCGGTGATGCTGCCAAGTTTGGTGACCTGGGTTCAGATACCTTTGGTCATATCGCCAAAGAGTGTGCCGAAGGGCGTGCCAATGATGGCCGTGAAGGGCCGCTGAAGTTACCCAATCTGAGCCGTCTGGGGTTGGCACATGCCGCCATGGAAAGCACAGGTCAGTTTGCCCCCGGGTTTGACGCCGATGTCGAGTTGATAGGCGCTTATGGTCATGCCGAAGAGCTGAGCTCAGGCAAGGATACCCCCAGTGGTCACTGGGAAATGGCCGGTGTTCCCGTGCTGTTTGATTGGGGCTATTTCAGCGACAAACAAAACTCTTTCCCCAAAGAATTGACCGATAAGATCCTGGCACGCGCCGGCCTTGGCGGTTTCCTCGGCAATTGTCACGCATCCGGTACTGCGATTCTGGAAGAATTGGGTGAAGAACATATGCGTTCCGGCCTGCCTATCTTCTATACCTCGGCCGACTCTGTGTTCCAGATTGCCTGCCATGAAGAAAGCTTCGGCCTGGAAAACCTCTACCGTTTGTGTGAAATCGCCCGTGAAGAGCTTGAGCCATATAATATCGGCCGAGTCATAGCGCGACCTTTTGTTGGCAGCGGCGCCGCCGATTTTGCCCGCACCGGCAATCGCCGTGACTACGCGGTAGAGCCGCCGGCGAAAACTGTGCTGGATAAGCTGAAAGCCGCCGGCGGCCAAGTGGTCAGTGTCGGTAAAATTTCCGATATTTATGCCCACTGCGGTATCACCAGCAAGGTTAAGGCCTCGGGCCTGGAAGCCTTGTTCGATGCTACACTGGAGCAGGTCAAGGCTGCCGGTGACAACACCATAGTCTTCACCAACTTCGTGGATTTCGATTCCCACTATGGCCACCGCCGTGATGTGGCTGGTTACGCCCGGGGACTGGAATACTTCGATGCAAGATTGCCTGAAATCCTGGCACTGCTGAATAAGGATGACTTGCTTATCCTGACCGCAGACCATGGTTGCGACCCTACCTGGGAAGGCACAGATCATACCCGCGAACATGTGCCGGTTCTGGCCTATGGCGCAGGTTTGAGTGCCGGCTCATTGGGGCGTCGCAAGAGCTTTGCCGATATCGGCCAATCCATTGCCAGCTACTTCAAGCTGGAACCAATGGAATACGGCGAATCATTTATTCGCTGAAAGATATGGCTCCCTCGCCGGAGCCGTCTTTAATAAACAGACTTGAGTCTTTATAAAACTAACGGGGTTATTTCGATGGCAACACCACATATCAATGCAGTTGACGGCGCATTCGCTGAAACCGTACTTTTCCCTGGCGATCCATTGCGGGCCAAGTACATTGCCGAAACCTTCCTGGAAAACGTAGAACAGGTTACCGACGTACGTAACATGCTCGGTTTCACAGGTACCTACAAAGGCAAGCGTATCTCTGTGATGGGTTCAGGCATGGGTATCCCTTCCTGCTCCATTTATGCCACAGAGCTTATCAAGGACTATGGTGTCAAGAACCTGATCCGTGTAGGCACCTGTGGTGCAATCAGTACTGACGTTAAAGTGCGCGATGTGATCATCGGCATGGGCGCCTGCACCGATTCTCAGGTGAACCGTCTGCGTTTCAAAGGTCAGGACTTTGCTGCCATCGCCAACTATGAGCTGATGAGCGCCGTAGTCGACTCAGCCAAGACTCACGGTACCAAAATTCGTGTAGGTAACGTGTTCTCTGCCGATCTTTTCTACACTCCGGATCCTGAAATGTTCGACGTGATGGAAAAGATGGGAGTACTGGGTGTGGAAATGGAAGCTGCCGGTCTCTACGGTGTTGCCCATGAATTCGGTGCCCGCGCTCTTTGCGTGGTAACAGTTTCCGACCATATCCGTACCGGTGAGAAGACCAGCTCTGATGAGCGCCAAACCACTTTCAACGATATGATCGTCATGACGCTGGATGCTGCGATTACCCTGTAATCCGGTAACCAACTGACATCATAAGGGCTCCCTCGGGAGCCCTTATTGTTTTTAAGCCTTTCCACTTATTCCAGGAGTGCGGCTCTGCAGCTGAAGCTGGCTCTTGGGCTACTCGTTCTTTTTGTTTGCTTCTGCAGTTTGAGGCTCCCGTTTGGGGACCACTCCCGGCCAGGGACGTTTACCGCGGGGATCGTCCGCATCGACAGGATCCGGGATCAGGCTATCGTTGGCTTGCTTGGCTTGCTTGGCTTGCTTGGCTTGCTTGGCTTCGCTTTGGTCGCTTTGGTTACTTGGGTCAATTGGGGGCGCTGAAGTTTCAGCGCCTGTTTCAGTTTGGACCTTTTCCCCTGTTTTATTGCCAATCCCGGGTTCAGTGTTTACCTTCGAGTGCTCCGGCCTGGCAGTCTTTGTGGCCAAGGCTTTGGCGGGCTTTTCTGCCTGTTTGAGAGGCGTATTGGTGTTGAATTCAGCGTCAAGCTCTGTCTGGGATTCGCCGGTATCCGGGGCTGAATCTTGGCTTTCGGTGGCAGTAGGTTCAGTATCCGCAGCTTCCTTGGCGGTTGCTTTTTCCTGTTGTTTAAGCTTTTTACGCCTGCGCTTGACTCTGGTGCGGCGGCGGTCAAAGTCGGCGCGTTTGAACGACAAGGCCCGCGACAGCAACAGGCCGATAAAGCCCGCGACTATCAGCATCAGTTGCTGCTGCTCCATATTCAGCTCGTGGGCTTCTTTGATCTCATTGAAAAACAGCTTGGGATCCAGCCTGACTTCGACGAAGCCCAGGTTTTTACCTTGCTGGATCACCGGCTCGACATAAGGGGGATAGGGCGCCAGCAGATCATCCAGCTCCGGGGAATCCGGCTCCAGCAACTCTGGGCTGACATCCTGGGCAAAGGATAGCCGCTGGCCATCCTCGCTGTAGATAGTCGCCGCCATCACCTTGGGATCTTCCACCAGGGCGCTGGCCAGCCATTGCAACTGCTCATCATTTTGCAGTTGCAACGCCGGTGCGGCACCATAGGCTGTTTGTTGCACCAATAATCTGGCCATCTTTTGGGTTTGGGTCTTCAGAAGCCGCTGCCCTTGTAGTAGGCTTGTCTGCCACAGCTGGACCAGGCCGACCAGCAGAGTGACGGCTATGGCGATCTGCAGCAGTCTGCTGATCTTCTGGCTTTTTTTAAGGCCCTTGAACAACAATACTTTGTCCCTTAATCAAATTCGGTGTTTCCCTAATCATAATGGATTATGGGTATGCCCGATAGCCGGAGAGCAGTGACCATGGAGTCAGTCTTACCTTTTCCCCTGTTGGCCAGTCAACGTCAGGATGGTGTCTATGTCTTGAGTCTGCAGCAGCATACTTGGCCGGCCTTCAAGGAAGGACAACACGCTCAGGGTGAGAGATTACGGCTGATCTTCAGTGAAAAGGCCGCGGCTGCTGTTGCCGGCTTGCTTCCCGAGTTGGCACCGAGGGCGGTGGCGATTTTGCAGCGCGAGCAATCCTTGTATGGGCTCGAGTTGCTGCTCGAGGAGAGTATCTGTCAATCCATGCAGAATCGTCTTGAGTCAATTTGCGAGCTGGACTACCTGTCCATTGCGGAGACAACGAGTTTACCGCAGCTTTCGACTCCAGGCCTGTTGGTGATGGATATGGACTCGACCGCCATTACCATTGAGTGTATCGATGAATTGGCGGCCGCTGCCGGCGTGGGCGCCGAGGTGGCACAAGTGACCGAGCGGGCGATGCAGGGGGAGCTGGACTTCGAACAGAGCCTGCGCCAGAGGGTGGCCAAGCTCAAGGGCGCGAATCAAAGTATTATTGATGACCTCTGTGCCCGCTTGCCCTTGAGCCCCGGGCTTGAGAGCATGATAGCCGAGCTCAAGTCCCATGGCTGGCGCATTGTGGTGGCCTCAGGTGGTTTTACCCCCTTTGTTGGCCATCTGCAGCAGTTGCTTGGGTTGGATGCCGCTTTTGCCAATGAACTGGTAATAAGCGATGGCAAGTTGCTCGGCGAGGTTAGCGGCCAGGTAGTGGATGCCGCCTTCAAGGCTGATGTGGTGAAAACATGCGCCGGGCAGTGGCAGATAGCTGCCGGGCAAAGGCTGGCCATAGGCGATGGTGCCAACGATATCCCCATGGTACAGGCGGCCGATTTTGGTATTGCCTATCATGCCAAACCTAAGCTGGCTGCGGCGGCTGCGGCCAGGATCAATAAGCTGGGCCTGCAGGTATTACCTTTCTTGCTGCAAGGGCGCTGAAGCGTTAACAGTTAGAATTAGAGTGATTGCTCTTGTTTTTGTGACCGGGATTCATTAGCTTTTGCTATAGAACCCGGTGACGACACACTCCATGGAAACTGTACAGCAATCAATCTTTCTGCCTTATCGAGATGGCAAACTGCATCTTCGGAAAATTTCTCCCGCAGCCGGTTTTCGGCATCAGATCCCGATTTTGATGTTGCATGGCGCCATGTCCAACGGCCGGGTGTTTTACAGCAGCAGAGGTCGAGGTCTGGCACCGTTTCTGGCCCAGGCTGGCTTTACCGTCTATGTAATGGACAGTGCAGGTCGCGGCCTCAGCACGCCTAAGTTGGCGCGAGGGTTTGAGCTTGGACAAGGCGAGGTCATCCGTGAACAACTGCCCCTGGTGCAGCAGTATCTGCTCGAGGCCGAATCCCTGGACAAACTGCATTGGTGTGCCCATTCTTGGGGCGGGGTGCTGATGGCCAGCGCCTTGGCCCGATTTCCTGAACTGCAAGCCTCGGTGGCATCACTGCTTACCTTTGGCAGCAAGCGCACCATAAGAGTCAGGTCATTGAAAAAGTGGCTGATGGTGGATCTGGTTTGGAACCGCCTGGCTCCCGGCATTGCCGCTGGTCACGGCTATCTCGCGGCCGACAAGTGGCGCATGGGCATGGATAACGAGAGCCGGGCTTCGCTACAGCAGAGCATAGATTGGGTACGCGGTGATTGGATAGATCATGACGATGGTTTCGACTATGGCCGGGCTGCCGCCAAAGCCACTTGGCCCAAGAGTTGGTTTATCGCCGGACAGAATGACACTGTGCTCGGCAACCCGGAAGATGTGCTGGATATGATGGCCGAATGCGGCTTGCAAAATAGCCGCTTTACCTTACTGTCACGGGAAAACGGCAATCGCCACGACTATGGTCATGCGGATATGCTGACCCATGTGGATGCACCAAACGATCATTTCAACAAGGTGCTCGCCTGGTATCAGGGGGTTGAGCTTTCCAGCGTCAGTGACTGAGCTTCTGGATTTAATTCCGGGTAGCGCAGCAAGACCTCGCTGGTGATTTCCAAAAACTCGCCGACGCCCACCACCCGCCACAGCATCTCTTCGAGCTTCTTGGCCTTGTGCTTGGCATGGACACCTATATATTCCAGCTCGCGACGGATATAGCCCAGATCCGGTTTACCGGCGGCGCCGCGATAGACTTTCAAGGCCATAAAGCTGCCGAGCGACTGTGCCTGACGGATAAAATCCACTTGGGCCTGACGCTCCGCCAGTTCATGGCGGGCAGTGCAACGCAGCCGCAACTGGCCGCTGGATTGGCGTACCAACTGCACAAAGACTTCGAAGCTGTCCATGGTCATCTGCGGCTTCATCGCCCGTATCGGGCCGATAAAGTCGCGCTTCAGCCGGCCGTCTTGCAGTAAAGGTTCGAGATTGAACTGCAACTGCTCAGCGCTGCTGTTGGCGAACAAGTCGCTGACGGCATCCGGCTCTACGCCGACCCCCAGCGCCGACAAACGGAAAGACTTGACGGTTTTTTCCACAAGAAAAGGCACTGAATGCAGTTTGCGCATCAAGAGGTTTTTCATCGCTTCGGCCAGTTCTTTGACCTCAGAGTTATCCTCTGTCAGTTGCTGCAATTTCTCGCGGTTTTGCTCTATCAGGCGATGTAAAAACTCCACGCCCGGATGAGGCGTGTGGCCCATAACTGCCGCCAGATGCAGGGTGACACCGTTTTTACGGCTGCGCACCAATCGATAGGGCAGCGCCTGAAGTTTTGCCTTGGGCGCCAGCTCCTGCAGTTTGGGAAAGCTCAGCAGCAGCGGCTCCTTGGGGTTGAGAGTCGCGTTCTCATCCAGGTTCAGCTGCAGGCCACGACTGGAAATATCATGGGTGATCCCTGTGTATTGCTGTTTGCCCTGACTGATGTTGACCAGGGTCTTGAAGGAGAACCTGGCTTCCTGGCGCCGTTCGCTGAAATACATGGACACCAATCGGATACTGTTGGTGGTGATTTTGGCTTGGCCGAAACGCTTGAGCTCATTGGCGTCCATCTTGAATGGCCAGCGACGATACTCTTCGGCGGCCTGTTCGTCGGTCACATCCATCAACTGTAATATGTGGCTGTATTTGCTCAGCTGCTGCTCAGTCAGTGCCGAGTAGTTGCTGTCATCGCCCGGGAGCATGGAGGCCTTGTAGGAACCCCGGTGGTCTATGGTATCCAGGCTCACCTGGATAACCTTCCAACTGCCCTTGGTGGCACCAAAGCCGAGAAACAGAGGTTGTAGGCGGCTTTTTTTCAACTCGCTGAGGCTGGCAGAGTAGAAGTAGAGTTGACCACGGGCGTTATAGGTAAAGCTGAACAGTAATCTGTGGTCGGCGTTGTCCGGCTCGGCGAGCATGGCCGCCAGTCTCTGCTTGCTCAGCAGTCCCGGCAATTGGTTGATATCGGCTTCATCGAGGAAATCGTGCAGCAGTGCCTGATTGTCCCGACTAAGCAGCAGAGCACCAATAGCAGGCTTGCCTTGGCTGTCCTGTTCGATAAACAGTGGCAGGTGCGGCAGATGAGCCAGGTAATGGCGCTCGAACCCCATCCCAGTGGCGGTTACCAGCACATCGTTGACATCCACCTTATAGCGGAACTTATAGCCGCGAATGAGGCTGGCGAGCATTTCGGCCAACTGTTCGCTGCCGCCGATGCGCTTGAGCCGCATCCAACAGGTGTCCTGCTCTGTCTGGGCATCGACTATCTGGTAGTCGACCCCGAGTTGCAGATCCCGGTAATAGTATTCATCGCTGAGATCCAGCAGCTTGACCCGCAGCGGCCGGTTGAGATCGAAGTTGTGTCTGGCGGGCAGGCGCACTCTGGCGCCACCGACGGAGAGATCCGCGGTATTGCCGCGCACCTCCTCTCTGCCGGGTTGGGAAACAGCTATCTTGATGCTGTAGTTCATCCGCTCTTCACTGCGGTTGAAGTAGCGCCCCAGCACAATCCCTGGTACCAGATAGGGATTCCCCTGTCCTTCCTGATTGCGGGGCGTTTGCTGCAGCTTTTGGCGACGCTGGCGATGCGCCTCCATTACCTGCTCGTACACTCCCATGGTGTACTGGTTGCGGTACAGTGCCAGTGCGGCATCAAAGGCCTCTTTGGCCGGGTCATCGAGGAAGTGGCGTTGGTCGGCGAAGCGATACTCCTGGCAGGGCAGTTCCGACTTGTCTCTGAGGTCAATGATCCTCAGGCAGGGGGAAGCCAGGCGCTGGATTTCCATCTTTAACAGAAAGCGGGTCGAGTTGGACTCTTCGGCGGTGAGCTGCAAGAAGATCTCACTGAAGTCCGGCTCCATCATCAGGGGCTTGAGTTGTTCAATCAGGGCGCTGTGGTGATCTGGGCTCATGGACTCGCTCTTTAAAGGGTGCTTATTCTTGTGCTGACTGTTAGTCTTATGTCGGCCCGGCTTTGGGAAGCTTGAACCCAATTCGGGATTATCACGCTGAAAGTATCACTTTGAAAGTGCAATTATTTTAATTAACTATTACAGATTTTACACAAGTTTGAACCCAGATGGCGAAGAATAAAACAGCATACGTGTGCAACGAATGTGGCCAGGACTTTCCCCGCTGGCAGGGGCAGTGCAGTGCCTGTCATGAATGGAATACCATTACCGAAGTCAGACTGGGGGCGGCCACGCCATCCCGGGGCGGTCAGTTCAGCGGTTATGCCGGCGCCGGTGCCAGTGAGATCCAGACGCTGGATCAGATAGATCTCAACGAAGTGCCAAGGATCCCCAGCAGCTTTATCGAATTTGACCGAGTGCTCGGTGGCGGCATAGTCGCCGGCAGTGCCATCCTGATTGGCGGGCATCCGGGGGCCGGCAAGAGTACCTTGCTGCTGCAGACTTTGTGTCAGCTGGCCGAGACCATGCCGGCTCTCTATGTGACCGGCGAGGAATCTTTGCAGCAAGTGGCGATGCGTGCCCATCGTTTGGGACTGCCCACCGGGCGTTTGAAGATGTTGTCCGAAACCAGTGTCGAGACCATCTGCACTGTGGCATTGCGGGAGAAGCCCAAGGTCATAGTGATAGACTCGATTCAGGTGATGCATATCAGCGATGTGCAGTCCTCCCCCGGTAGTGTGGCCCAGGTTCGTGAGTCGGCCGCCTTTCTGACCCGTTTTGCCAAGCAAAACGGTATCGCCATCATCATGGTCGGCCATGTTACCAAAGACGGCTCTCTGGCCGGCCCCAAGGTGTTGGAGCACTGCATAGATTGCTCTGTGATGTTTGAAGGGGACAGCGATAGCCGCTACCGTACCCTGCGCTCCCACAAGAACCGCTTCGGCGCCATCAATGAACTGGGGGTATTCGCCATGACGGAGCGGGGGCTCAAGGAAGTGGCCAATCCGTCGGCGATATTTCTGTCACGCGCCGATGAAGCCGCCTCCGGCTCCTTGGTGATGGTGGTTTGGGAGGGCACCCGGCCGCTGTTGGTGGAACTGCAGGTGTTGGTAGACAGCTCGGCACTGTCGCATCCGCGGCGGGTCGCAGTGGGGATGGATGCCAACCGTTTGGCTATGTTGCTGGCGGTAATGCATCGTCATGGCGGCTTACAGATGTCGGATCAGGACGTGTTTGTCAACGTGGTCGGTGGTGTCAAGGTGACAGAAACCAGCGCCGATTTGACTCTGCTGCTGGCCATGGTTTCCAGTTTCCGCGGTGATATTCTGCCCAGAGATCTGGTGGTGTTCGGCGAAGTGGGCCTTTCCGGCGAGATACGTCCCGTGCCCAATGGCCAGGAGCGTTTGGTCGAAGCTGCCAAGCACGGCTTTACTCGGGCAATAGTGCCCAAGGCCAATATGCCGAAAAAACCGCCTCAGGGGATGCAGGTGATAGGGGTGAGCAAACTCAGCGAGGCGCTCGGGGCTTTATGATTGCTATATGAGCGCTATGTGATTGCTATGTGAGTCATAGCCCGGAAAACAGGGCTATTGCGGCCCTGTATACTGCGAAGCAGGAGCCGCCTCAGCGGCTCTGTTCATGTTCGGCGATAAACTGCTCCAACTCCCGGTGCAGCAGTGAGGCATCGCCAAGATTCAACTCCAACAGCCTTCTTAAGTGACTGATGCTCTCGACATCGATGAGGGCACACTTGAGACCCAGAAGGCCGTTGCGGCGATGCACAACTTCGGCCTCCATACAGAGTTGCACCTCGGACTGAGGTAGGCGAAAACTCAGCTCCAGCACGCCTTCGGGAGCGAAATCGGCAGGTTCTTCTACCATGGCGCCGTTGAGACAGAGATCCAACAAGTGGGTGCCCCATATCTTGTCACCGCAGCTCAACTGGGCATCTATGGTAAACAGGATCCGTGAAAACTTGCGCTTTTCGTCCATATTCAGTCCTTTAATTCTTGGTCTGTCCTTATTGTAGCCACATAAGAAGCGCTTGGCACCGAACTCAGGTCAAATATCTATCCGCTACAGACAAAATATGAAAAATTGTGAATAATGGCGTCTACCCCAGCCGGTTGGAATACAAGCATGGCATACCGCATATTGATAGTGGACGATGAGGCTATCATTCGGACTCGTTTGAAAGGCTATTTTGAAAAAGATGGTTACCAGGTAATGGAAGCCGCCGACGGTGAGCAGATGTGGCAGCAACTGCAGCAACAGCATGTGGATCTGGTGATGCTGGATATCAATATGCCGGGGGACGATGGCCTGATGCTGACCCGTGAGCTGCGCAGCCGCTCAGATGTGGGCATTATTCTAGTAACCGGCCGGGATGAGGCGATAGATAAGATAGTGGGCCTAGAGATGGGCGCCGATGATTATGTCACCAAGCCGTTTGAGTTTCGCGAGCTCAGGGTCAGGGTCAAAAACCTGCTCTGGCGCATCTCTCTGGTGAAAAAGGCCCAGCAGCAAACGGCCGAACAACTGTCGCGCTCGGACGATAATCTTTATTTCGAAGGCTATCATCTGCAGCTCAACAGCCGTCGCTTGAGCCTGGATGGGCAGGCTATCAAGTTGACCAAGGCGGAGTTTGAACTCTTGGTGGCCTTTGCCCTGCATCCGCAGCAGGTACTCTCGAGAGAGCGCTTGATGCAGCAAACCAGCCACAGGGATCAGGATGTCAACGACCGCACCATAGATGTGATTATTCGGCGCCTGCGCAGCAAACTGAGCCCTGAGCTGTTTGTCACTGTGCACGGCGAGGGCTATCTGTTTGCCGCCGATGTCAGCGACTGAGTTCTGAGCCCTTGGCTTCCACCCTGTATATGGGGTAGAAGTCTGCCGGTGCCAAACTGTCATCCAGTTGCATGCTTTTGAGGTTATCCGGGCGCAACTGCAAAATTGCCGGACCTATATCACCAAACGCCTTTTCCCCCTGCAACAGCCTGACGGCGAGATCGACCGCCAGCCGCCCCTGTAGTACCACTCTGTCATCATTGGCATAAGCAACCTTGTTGCGCTTGAGGGCACGCAGTACATCCGGCGATAGATAGCTGCTCACCAGCGCCATTTTGTTGGTCAGGTTTCTCTGCCTGAGAGTGCCCATGGCGGCTTCAATGGCGACGGCACTGCCGAGCAAGGCTTGCGGCAGTGGCTGCTCATTTTGATTGAGCAACAGATTGAGCTGATCCCGGTAGAGATTACGGTTGTTGTCGGCATGCATCACGGCCACTATCTCCACCTGGCTGTCTTGCAGTGCTTGTCTGACACCTTTTTCCACCAGGTCGGTTCCGCCACGGCCTTCGGGGCCCGCCAGCATCGCCAGGCGTTTGTGCGGGGTAGATGCGAGAAACTCACCGGTCAGATAACCCATCTGATACCAGTTGACTCCTATATGGGTTTGTACCCGGTTGTCTGCCAACTGGTTCACCAGCGCCAACACCGGCTTGGTCAGCTCCAGCGTCTGGCCCTCGAGCAGGTGTGGGCTGACGGCGCCAAGCAAAATCGCATCGGCATCGCCATCAAGGCAGGATTTGAGTTGCGCCAACTGGGTTTGGTTGTTGCCATAGCCACCGGCTTCATGGAGTTCCAGCCCAAGGCCCAAGGCTTGGCTCTGTTTGGCCAAGCCATAATCAATCCCTATCCAATAGGCGTCCTTAAGATGCGGCACCAAAGCGCACAGCTTCCAGGGCTTGTTGGCCTTGGTGAGCGGAGTGTGGGTCAGAGGGCTGGCCTGCTGGATTGCTTCGTTGTAAGGACTGCGCTGCTCAAGCTCCCAGGTTTCATTGGCCAGCGCGGCAGGGGTAAACATCAGCAGAGCCAATAACCACAGCAGCAGAGGTCTTTTGGTTGTCGGCAACAAAGACTCGAACTTGGCGGCAAATTGGCTCATGGGGAAGGTCCTGATATATGATGCCAGTATTCTACCATAGCATTCCTGCTGAATGTTTGAGTGGGTCAATGCCTATGCGGACCGGTATCAACAAGGATAACAAGTGAGACCTTTTTCTTCATGGCTGAGCAGCCTGACCGGCCGTCTGATGCTGGCGTTCTGTTTGCTGGCGTTGCTGCTGTTATTACTGGTGACTTTGGGCAACTTGAGCCTTTACTGGGTCAAGGGCGCAGACAGCTTTCTGTATGAGAAGGCCTTGCCCGCATCAGAAGCCGCGCGGCAGCTATCGCAATCGGCCACCTCGCTGGCGGAGAATGCCCAGCGCCTGGGCACAGTTGCCGATGAAAAGCAGCGTCAATATTTGGGGCGCCGCCTGTCTCTTGAGAGCAATCGCATGTTGGCGGCGATTGCGACCCTGGAGCAGTTGGCGGTGCCGGATTCGGCCAATCTGAAACAGGCGGCGGCCACCATTATCGCCGAGCTGACCTTACTCGGCGAACAGACGGGGGAGCGACTTGAGCGTACCCAAGCGCTGAAACAGAAAGGGCTTTTACTGGTACAGGCCTCCAAGCAGGCCGATAATCTGCTGCGCTCCGAGCTGGCGGTGCTGGACTCAGTCATTATTGCCAAGCTGAGCCAGATCCCGGGGGCGGCGGCAGTGGATGACATTATAGAGCTGGATCTCAGCAGCGCCGAGCAGCTCAACCGCGCCCTGAAACTGACTCATAAGATAGCCTTGCTCGGGCAGATATTTGCAGCGGCCGATGCGCCGCAAGACTTGGTCGGCGCCATTAACCATTCACCGTTGACCGATGATGCCCTGTCCCCGGGATTGCTCAAGCGCATTCCCGTGGCCGATTTGGTTCGGGATCCCGGCAGAGCCGAGGCGCTTGAGGCCGAATTTGCTCGTCTTGATCAGGTGACTGTCGGCCAACAATTGGCCGAAGCAATATGGCAGTTGCAGCAGCAACTGGAGCAAAGGCAACTGGTGATTTCGGACAACCTCAAATCGATGGAGCAAACCGTGGATGCTGCGCTAGAGGGCCAACAGCAACAGCTGAATTTGGCCCGACGCGACTATCTGGGGCAGCTCAATTGGGCCAGTGCCGGGCTCTGGGGGACGGGCGCCTTAATGTTGCTGCTGATCCTGTTTGTCAGCTGGCAGGTTATCTATAAGGGTATCGCCCGGCGCTTGAGCGATGCCACCCAGGCGCTGAGTCGCCTGAGTCTTGGCGATACCAATGTCAGCATACGCTCCTACGGCGATGATGAACTTACCGCCATGGCCTCGGCGCTGGAAGCCTTCAAACAGAAAACGGCCCACAATCAAAAGTTGCAGCAGGATCTGCAGCGCACTGCAGCCGAGTTGACCGAGCATAAGCTGGCGCTGGAGCTGAAAGTGGCCGAGCGAACCCGAGAACTCGCCCAGACCAATGCCCAGCTGGAAGAAGCCAGTCAGGCCAAGTCGTTGTTTTTGGCTACCATGAGCCACGAAATACGCACGCCGCTTAACGGCTTGCTCGGTACGCTGAGTTTGCTGGGGCAGGCGGAGTTACCCGCCAAGGCGCGGCAGATGTTGGCGCTGTCCCAGTACAGTGGTACTCAATTGCAAACCGTGCTCAATGACATTCTCGATTTTTCACGTCTGGAGCAGGGCAGGCTGCTCAATGAGCCAAGGGCCGTGGAGTTGCCAGCGCTGCTCAACGAAGTGACCGCCATCATGTTGGCCGGGGCCAATCTTGCCGGGCTCGAGCTCAGGCTGTTAAAGCCGGAATTGCCCGAATGGGTCTGGCTCGATGGGCCCAAGCTCAGACAGGTGCTGTTTAACCTTCTGGGCAATGCCATCAAGTTTACCGCCAAGGGTAGTGTGACTCTGGAGGTCAGTATTGAAGATGCGCGCCTGTGCTTCAGCGTAACCGACACAGGTATCGGCATCCGCCCCGAGGCCATGGTGCATCTGTTTACTCCCTATGCTACAGAGGCGACCCATGCCAGTGCCAGGGGAACCGGACTTGGGCTGAGTATCAGCCGCGACCTGGTGCAGTTGATGAATGGCAGTGAGAGCGGGGATGCTCCCGCCATAGAAGTTATCAGTACGCCTGGGCAGGGCAGCCGTTTCAGTTTCAGTGTGCCGCTTCAGCCCTGTGAGCAGGGGGAGCAACAGTCGAGTAGCTTGCCACAGAGTGAAATCGCCAAGCGGGTGCTGCTGGTGGAAGATAACAGGGTTA
Organism: Shewanella sp. YQ_9; assembly: GCF_043103185.1. Lineage (NCBI taxonomy): Bacteria > Pseudomonadati > Pseudomonadota > Gammaproteobacteria > Alteromonadales > Shewanellaceae > Shewanella > Shewanella sp. YQ_9. The sequence continues at coordinate 14,742 of NZ_JBICJO010000059.1, read as the reverse complement.
ATGCCTTGGTGGCTCAGGGCTTTTTGGCGCATCTTGGGCATGAGTCACTCTTGTGTGTCAGTTTGGCCGAGGCACGGAGTGTGTTGCTTGATAACACGTCAGGCCCATTCGATGCCGTGATGCTGGATTTACAACTGAGTGACGGCTCCGGCAGTGAGCTGTTACCTGAGCTCAGGCAACTGCTGGGCCCCAAGGTGCCGATTGCCGCCTTTACCGCCCAGTTGCAGACTCAGGATATCGCTGATTACCAGGCCATGGGCTTTGATATAGTGCTGGGTAAGCCCTTGGGATTGCAGGCACTGGCCAACTGGCTAGGGGTTGTCTCCGGCTCGAATCAGAGTGATGAGCACCATAAGGAAGAGGAGACCCAAGCGCCGGGCCTTAAATCCCACAATACGGACAACACCCAATGGCTGGCGCTGGAGCAACTTGGGCAGGACCTGCAAGTGCTCGGCAAGGCCACTTTGCTGGAGATGCGGCAGCAGTTTGTGGACAGCAGTGATGCGCAGCTGCAAGCTTTACAGGCGGCAGATGGGCAACTGGATATCATGGCTGCCAAGCTGCACGCACTCAAGGGCAGCAGCGGTAATATGGGGCTTGAAGCGCTGCACTTGCGCTGCGCCGCACTGGAGCAGGCCGTCAAGACTGGCAAACCTTTGCGCGACGAGGAACTCACCGAGCTGACAGATTGCGTAGCGGCATCATTGCAGGCGCTCGATAACTGGCTGGAACAGCAATCAGACTAAGGTGCTTTCTTACCTGGGGTTTAAGCACTGAAGACAGGAAGCGCAGTATTTACCGGCTGCTGAAGATATAGAAAGGGCACCGCTCGATACTCGAGTTGGCGCCCTTTGAACCTTTGACCCTTTGACCCTTTGCCTCTTTGATTAGGGGGGCTGTGTTACGTTTGATTCAGGCAAGCGCTTGTTAGCTCTTGTCTAAATCGCCTCACTCAATGCGCTGCGGCGCTTTTCAGCCATTCGGCATCACTTTGAACAAAGGCCAGGGTCAGGCGCGCGAGTGCGGCATAAAAACCGCCGCGATCGCATTCGGCCACCCGCTGACAAAATGGCTCCAGCCAACTGAGCAGGCACTCTTGCAGATACTCCTGCTGCGTTGATGCCGAGGCGTTCAGACACAGATGAGCCTGATAGGCAAGAATCACCGCCAGGTGGTCTGCGGGCTCGGGGAAGTCACCGCTCAGCTGCAGCTGACTTCGCTGCAAAAAGGCCAGCATCTGTTGATGCTGCTCACCGAACAGGGTGACATCCTCATCCGCTTGCAGATAGAGGCCGGCATAGGGCGAAGCGCTCTGTTTACTGCCCACCAGAAACAGCCCACAGAAGTCTGCCGCCAGCTCCAGCAACGCCTTGTCTCTGTCCTGCATCCAGGCAATGGATTGCAGTTTTTGCTCCATCAGCTTGGCTTCTTGCTTGAGGGCGGGATCGCTGCTCAGCTGTTGCCAAAAGGCCTTGCTCTCCGGCGCCGTCAGTTGACTCAGGCGCTCGGCATTCAACTCGCGGGCGAACAGGCCCGAGAGGAAGTTGTACAGCATGGCTCTGCCTTGATTTAACTGTTCCATTGGCTTACCTCAGTTATCTGCGATTAGTGATGGTGCGAATAAGTCCTCGTGGGACTTGTTCGCACCTTCCCTTAGATTTTTATCTCAATCGGCCCATCGAAGGAGGATACCTTGGGCGCCTTGCCGGTGAACTTTTCAAATTCCACCTGGCAAGTGTAGGCCGAGCAGGCCTGCGCCAGCTTGGAGGTACCTATATCCTGAGTCAGGGTATTGGGGTCACCATAGCTGCACAGGGCACCGATTTCGGCGCCGCCTTCGACGCTGCCATCCTTACCTACCGGGCCATACCAGGCGCCTTCATGGATCCGGATAACCCCTTTGGGGAAACGGCCGGAGACGACGGCACCGGCCAGCAGTTGGCCGCGGCCGTTGAACACCCGCACCAGATCGCCGTCTTTGATACCGCGAGCCCTGGCATCTTCAGGGTTAATGTAAACCGGCTCACGCCCTTGCACCGTATAGGTTTCGCGATATTCCTTGGACTCACACATCTGTGAGTGCAGGCGCTTGTCCGGGTGGCAGGACTGCAGCCAAACCGGGTACTTATCGCTGCCTGGACCGCCATGGCTGCGCTCGGATTTTTCCATCCACACTGGGTGGCCAGGGCAGTCATCATAACCGAACTGGGCAATCTTACGGCTGAAGATTTCAATCAGGCCGGAAGGAGTACCCAAGGGGTTGATCTCAGGATCCTCGCGGAAGTCGGCATGTCTGACCCAGTTTTGCCCTTCACCGAAGTGCACATAACCCTGCTTCCAGAACTTGTTGAAGTCCGGCATGGCAAACTTGCCTTGGTTGGCGGCCTTACACTCGTTGTAGAGTTTTTCCAGCCATTCCATTTCTGTTAGCCCGCGGGTGTATTCCTTCTCCTTGCCGAGTATTTTGGCAAAGCGGGTGAATATCTCAAAGTCTGACAGACTTTCAAACAGTGGCTCAACCATCTTGTGCATCGCCAGAATACCGCGGCCGGCGTAGGCACCGTAGACATCGATATCGTTACGCTCCATGGTGGTACAGGCGGGCAGGACTATATCTGAGAAGCGGCAGGTGGCGGTCCAGTTCACATCTATGGAGACCACACATTCCAGCTTGCGGAATGCCTGCTTCATACGGTTTCTGTCCTGATGGTGGTTCCAGGGGTTGTTGCCCGAGAACACCATCATGCGGATATCCGGATAGGTAACCTTGCTGCCGTTGGCATCAATAGTCTTGCCGGGTTCCAAAATGGCATCTATCCAGCGGGCGACCGGAATAGTGCTGCTGGCGCCCTTGAAGTCGTTGTTGTCGAACAGTGGCTTTTGGCCTTCGTCCAGGTTGCGCGGGAAGGCGCCCGGTGCTGCGGCACCTGTGGCGGGTACCCCAATACCTGAATAGTGGTGGCCATAGCTGATACCACCGCCAGGCAGGCCTATCTGGCCTATCATGGTGGCCAGTACCGCCGCCATCCAGTAAGGCTGCTCTCCGTGTTGCTGACGCTGAATACACCAGCCCATCATGATCTGGGTACGGCCCTTGGTCAGGGTGCGGGCCAGATCGCGGATGACTTCAGCCTTGACGCCACAGATGGCTTCGGCCCATTCCGGAGTCTTGGCGATGCCGTCTTTGTCACCCAGGAGGTAGGGCAGGAACTCTTCAAAGCCCAGGCTATAGCCTTCGATAAACTTGGCATCGTGCAGCTTGGCTGTGTACATCTCATGGGCGATACCCAACATCAAGGCCACGTCTGTTTGTGGGTTGACATACAGCTGCTCACAACCCAGATAGGCTTGGGTCTTGGTTTCGACCGGATCTATGCTGATCACCCGGATCTTACCGGCTTTGACCTTTTCCTTGAGCTGCGCCAGATAGGCGAAGGACTCGTGGGTTTCGGCGTTCCAGCCCACCTGCAGGTTTTTGTAAGGATCGTTGGACCAGAGCACTATGGTATCGCTGTGCTCGAGGATCAGCGGCCAGGAGGTGCCCTGAGCGTACACTTCGGTAGAGCCCAGCACATAAGGCATAATCGTTTGCCCGGCGCCAGTGGAGTAGTCGCCCACTTTCTTGACGAAGTTGCCGTGCATGGCGATGGCGCGCTGCATATGGCTGGTGCTCGAGTGCAGCTGTCCGGTGGCACGCCAACCGGTTTGTCCGGCGTGCAGGCCAGATGGCCCGTACTGGGTTTGAATGATATCCAGCGACTCTTTGAACAGAGTCAACGCCTTGTCCCAGGTGACACGAACGAAACGGAAGTCGCCGCGTTCATGGGTATTGCTCTTGTGTCCCTTGAGCAGGAAGTCGAGCCGCACCATGGGATAACGGATCCGCGATGGGTTATAGACCAGGCCACGGATGCCGCGGATCATGTCGGTGGGATACTTGTCGTATTCCAGTGGTTTGACGTCGGCGATAACCCCGTTGCGGCGCTTGATACGAAATGCGCCGAAGTGGGAGCCTGTGGTCAGCCAGGCGTCACCGTCATCCATCCCCTTGGCCAGCGCCGACAGGGGAGCGAGTACCGAACTGCTTCCGGCAACCACAACGGAAGTGGAGGCCAGGCCTTTTAAAAAGTCTCTTCTGTTCATAACGCCAACCTCTTAGTGCTCTTCTTTGCTGAAGGTGGAAGAATGTTGTTGCAGGTATTTCTGCACCAGTGCCTGGGTGTCCTGATCCATGTTGACGAAGGCCAACATCCCCTGGAACATGCCCGGCCAGGTGTTGGCATCGAAGTGATGCTCATCGGGCTGGGTGTGGCAGACACTGCAGCTAGAGGCATAAGTGCTGCGGGCATAACCCCAGAGCGGTGCCAGTTCGGTCAGCAGATAATCGCTGTCGGTCCAGATCTCGGCTTCCACACGCTGCCACTTGAGGCCAGTCATGGGATCTTCTTTCTCTTCAAAGGTCTTGATCACTCCGTCGGTTTCGGCGGCAGCCTTGGTCAACTGAGCCGAGAGGATATTGATACCGAAGTCCATGTAGATCACCCGGCCGGCACCTATCTTCTTACGCCAGCCATCGATGGCAATTTTGACCCGCTTGCCCTTGAGCTCCAGCACCTTGATTTCGGTGGCCACGTTCAGAGTACCGGCTTCTTCCGCGCTCTTGTCATCCAGATACAGAGGCTTGGTCAAGGCGCTGAAATATTTGCCGCCCTGTTGCAGTGAGGTCTCACCTGAACCCACTTCGGCAATCAGTTCAGGGGCTCTGGCTGTGCCCATATCGGGCAGCTTGTGAGCTATGCCCTTGTGGCAATCGATACAGGACTGATCTTTCTCGGCCGCCTGTTTCATCTGTTTTTGCGCCAGGGCTGACATCTCGTCCCATTTCATTGACTTGTAGTCATGGCAGTTTTTACAGGCTTGGGAGTTGTCACGGGCAAAACGTTTCCATTCACGGCTGGCCATTTCCAGACGCTTGGCTTCAAATTTTTCCGGAGTGTTGACCGTTTGGAACAGCCAGCCCCAGACATCGTGAGATGCTTCCATCTTACGGGCTATCTTGCGGCTCCAGTCGTGGGGCACGTGGCAATCAGGGCAGGTTGCCCGCACGCCGGAGTGATTTGACCAATGCACAGTTTGCTGCAGCTCTTGATAGGGATTGCTCTCCATCGAGTGACAGCTGATACAGAAGGCCTCAGTGTTGGTGGCTTCCAGCGCCGTGTTGAAGCCGCCCCAGAAAATAATGCCCATGATAAAGGCCGACAGGCTGATGGCGCCCAGGCTTAGGTACTTGGTTGGGCGGTTGAGAGTACGCCAGATTGCTATTAACCGTTTCATCTATTCAATCCTCTCTTGTATCAGTGACTGGCGACGCCGCCGAGGGCCAGCATGATCCAGATGATCAGGCCATAGAGGCTGATACCTGTGATGGTCAGGGCCGGAAACAGCATGAAAATAATCAGGCCGTGGGCCATAAGTTCCTGTTTTTTGCTTGATGTGGACTCAGACATAGTGATTGCTCCAACGCAGCAGGGTTTGCTTGATGGGGCCACTATAGGGAAAGGATGTGAATGGCGATTGCGCTGCCAATGAATGGGATTTGAGTAAATATGAAAAGTTATGAACAACTGCATATTCAGGATGAGCCACAGATCCCGAAATCTTTTTAGCCGGGCGCGCCAATTTGCAGTATTATCCGCGACCAACAAAGGCTGCGTTGGACATCGGTTGACGATATTCCTTGGTGCCCACCACCTGCAGGTCACGTTTTATTGTGGATCTCTCACCCGCCCAGCGGGGCTCTCACCTGCCGTAGCCGGCGTCATCTGACCCGAACAAAGAGATCAAAAAGGTAGAATAATTATGATGTCTTCAAAGACAAATACCGCTGTACCTACTACATCATCATGGCTGGAACGCTTCTTCAATATCAGCGCTCGTGGCAGCACTGTCCGCCAGGAAGTGATCGCCGGTTTGACCACGTTTCTCGCCATGGTTTACTCAGTTATCGTTGTACCCTCCATGCTGGGAAAGGCCGGGTTTGATCCCGGCTCCGTGTTTATTGCCACCTGTCTGATTGCCGCCTTCGGCTCATTGCTGATGGGCCTGTGGGCCAATCTGCCGATGGCCATAGGCTGTGCTATCTCACTGACTGCGTTTACCGCTTTCAGCTTGGTTCTGGGGCAGGGCATGAGCCTGCCTGTCACCCTGGGGGCGATTTTCCTTATGGGTATCGTCTTTACCCTGGTGAGCGTTACCGGTATTCGCCAGTGGGTGCTTGCTAACCTGCCCAAGGGCATTGCCCATGGCACAGGGATAGGTATCGGCCTGTTTCTGCTGCTGATTGCCACTAACAGTGTGCAACTGATTGTGGCCAATGATGCCGGTTTGCCGGTCAAGCTGGGCGATATCCACAGCCTGCCGGTGATCGCCACTGTCGTGGGGCTGGCTGCCACTATCGGACTAGAGCGGCGCCGGGTACCTGGCGGCATTTTATTGGTGATCATCGCTCTGTCAGTGTTTGGTTTGCTGTTTGACCCCAATGTGGAGTTCAAAGGCGTGTTTGCGGTACCCGACTTGGGCGCAGAAGGCTCTTTGATTGGCCAACTGGATATCATGGGAGCCCTTAACCCTGTGGTGCTGCCGATAGTGCTGGCGCTGGTGATGACAGCTATCTTTGATGCCACAGGTACCATAAGAGCCGTGGCGGGACAAGCCAATCTGCTGGATAAGAATGACAACATCATAGGTGGCGGCAAGGCGCTGACTTCGGATTCTGTCAGCTCTATCTTCGCCGGTCTGGTGGGCGGCGCGCCTGCCGCAGTTTACATTGAATCGGCCGCCGGTACTGCCGCAGGCGGAAAAACAGGGCTGACGGCCACTGTGGTGGGTGTACTGTTCCTGCTGATGATCTTCCTGGCACCCCTGTCTTATTTGGTGCCTGCCTACGCCACGGCGCCTGCGCTCATGTATGTGGGACTGCTGATGTTGTCCAATGTCACCAAGTTGGACTTCGATGACAAGGTGGATGCTATGGCGGGACTGACCTGCGCGGTATTCATCATACTCTCCTGCAACATAGTCACAGGCATTATGCTGGGGTTTGCGACCCTGGTTATCGGCCGTATCTGCAGCGGTGAGTGGCGTAAGCTCAAGCCAGGTGTGTTGGTTATCACCATAGGCCTGGTGGTGTTCTATATGGGCGGCTGGGCCATTTAACCCTTAGACCCTTAGCCTTTTATGGCTGGTGGCGGAAACTATACCCCGCTAGAGTAAGCTTAATCGACTTAAACAAAGACCCCAGCCTAGGCTGGGGTCTTTGTTGTGAGCGCAGAGTCTTGCACTCCCGGGGCATACTTGGAGGATAATGGCTAAGCCGTCCTCGATGACCTGTCCGATACTGCCTGCTAGCTACAGGCAAGCCCGTCGGCGCCGTATTTGATCATCCCTGAGCTGGAAACCGTCACACTTCTTGAGCCGCTGGCCTGTTTGGCCGGGCAATAGATAAAGGTCACTTCACCTGTGGTGTTGCTGAGGCCATCGGGACGAAAACCCACATTACTGCCTTTGATGGCATCTTTACTGTCGATGCCTTCCACTACCCGCAGCACTTTTTCACTGCCGCTGGCAGTGGTATAGACCTTGAGGCCATTGTTGAAATTGGCGGCGCAGCCGACAGCACTCTGATAGCCACAAACTTCTACTGTCATGCCGTAGCTGATGGCTTGGTTGCGGGCGAAGGACAGGGCTTGCTCAATCCGGCTTATTTCCGACTGACTACGGTAGCCTTCATACAAGGAGGTGAGAGAAGGAACCCCCACAGACAGCAGTATGGCGGCTACAGCAATGGTGACCATGAGTTCGACCAGAGTAAAGCCGCGGATTCTGGAACTGGAAAAATGTGGTACAGCCATAGTCAACTCTTCACACGAATAGATAGGCTTAAGTATAAGTGAATGAGTTGTTAATTACAGCTGTCTTTGCAAATCCTGTGCAGTGGTCGTCAATTCAGCCGCCATCACCATCCTGGCAATTGATATTTTCATCCTGAGAGTGACGGATTCGCCCCGCCTGATTGATGACCAAGGCCTCGGAATGGGGACTGTTGGCCTGACCCGGGCAATATTTGAAGGTACCATTGGTTCCTGTTGCCAATCCGTCCGGCAGAAAGCGTATTGCATCCCGGTTGTACCTGAGTATGTCTTGGCTATCAAAAGCGCCGCTTTGAAAAAGCAGCTTGTCGTCATCATCCAGGGCCAGATTACCGTTGCGATCGCTGAAAACTGTTACTCCTTGTTGCCAGGCATCGGCTTCACAGCGGCCATCCTTGAGAGCGCAGACACTGACTCTGACACCATAACTAATGGCCTGATTGCGGGCAAATTGCAGTAGTTGTTGTACTTGCTTGATGCCGGTTTGAGCGCGATAACCTTCGTAGAGTGACTTGAGTGAGGGGGCCCCGACCGAGGCAAGTACCGCCAGCAGAGCCATGGCGACCATGACCTCCAGCAGCGAAAAACCAAGCTGTAAATGACGCATAATCTCATCCTTGAGTGGTGGGCGGCCCGCATCCGGCGAACCTGAGTGTTAGTTTAGTCCAGGCAGTGGCTTGGTTCTGGTTTCCTTTTAGATGAGTTTGCACTAAATATTGCACTTGCTTACCTAAGGGATGAATAAGTACACCGAGTTGATCATGGCTACTGCGAAGGAATAGGCCTGGTTTTTTCATCTGAGCGGACAATCACTTCTTGCCCGCAGTATGTCGTGATAAGCTATTGCGATTGTATGCGAACAAGCAAAATCGCGAGCTATTTCTCCGGTCAAATTGCCGTGGGAATGGTCATGAGTTGCAGAAGAATTCCAAGCCCTAAAGGAGTGCCTGATGAAGAAAGTGGAAGCCATAATCAAGCCGTTTAAACTGGACGATGTCCGTGAGGCGTTGGCTGAGATAGGAATAACCGGTATGACGGTTCTGGAAGTCAAAGGTTTTGGCCGTCAGAAGGGACATACAGAGTTGTACCGTGGTGCCGAGTATATGGTCGACTTTCTGCCCAAGGTGAAGATAGAGCTGGTTATTCAGGATGATCTGCTGGAACAGGCACTGGATGTGATTGTTGAAACCGCCCGTACCGGTAAAATCGGCGACGGCAAGATCTTTGTGACCGATATCGAACGCATTATTCGTATCCGTACCGGTGAAGAAAACGAAGAAGCGGTATAAAAACGAACGTAAAAAATTAGGTTCATCGCAGATTAGCGTGGACTGGAAATGAAAACGGTTGGAGAGTTATTGTTTAGTCGCCAAATAAACACAATGACCCACCCCAACCGTTGTCGATGTCGAATATTACCTGCACTAGCTCAGACTTTTATCTATTTGACAATGGGAATCATATCAACGCTAAGCACAGTTGCAAAATTCGTAACATGTATTTTGTCAATTGATGCGCCTTGTTAAGTGGCTGGTCGCACACCTAGCTAAAATACTTCAAAAATTCAATTATATGCCTTGGATTTATTGGCTTTTGTGAACATTGCTTCTCGTGCCACAAAGATAGAATCTCCGCTTCTTTTTCGTTTGGCGCTCTACCACCACCGCCACTACCACCAGTAGGACTATCACCACAAGAAAGTGTGATATTGATATTATCTAATTCGATAAATATTCTAATGTATATCGGAACACCTTCTTTTTGACGCCCTACTATATTCTTGGTAATCCAACTAGGGTTAGTATTTGAAAAATCCGTTGTCTCACCATTGATTTCAATTTTAATCATTTTGTGACCTCGAATGTTTAGAAGCAATTTAATTACTGTATAGTGCGCATAGCTATCTTATTGTATTAGCTGGATATAGATGCAGATGATTACTCATTATGGCGAATGCGGCCACATCAATGGCAAAAACGGCTTCCAGTTCAAACAGTAACAATTCAACCCAACCACGGCGATGATCATAATTCTTACCCGAGTAGGCATCATCACCACACAAGAAGGCACGCCGCACCACGCGGCTGCAACAATGATAGTAAGGCGTGTCTTCAAGGCTGATTTGAGTTCGGCGAGGGCGCGGCATAATAACCTCCTTGTTAAACAAGACAAAATGAAGACACCCATAATTCTTGGCAGGTTTCTCTCACCTTGTCTAGGCTTGAATGGAGCCTTTGAAAAGGAAAGGATGCCATGCCGAGGCCAAGATATGCTCAAGTCAGTCTTGAGGACACCCCCTTCTATCACTGCATCTCCCGCTGTGTCCGTCGCGCCTTTCTATGTGGCGTTGATGACTATTCGGGCAAGAGCTATGAACATCGCCGCGATTGGGTTGAATCCCGTCTATTGGAACTGGCGGCAGTGTTCGCCATTGACTTGTGTGCCTATGCGGTCATGTCCAATCATCTGCATTTGGTACTCAGAGTTGACTTGAAAACAGCCACTGAATGGACATTGGAGCAGGTTTTACAGCGTTGGCACCTGCTTTACAGTGGAACCCTGTTATCCCAGCGTTTTCTGCGCGGTGAAACACTTTCTGATATTGAATATCTCACCCTGCAACAAACCACTGAAGTCTATCGCCAACGTTTGATGGATATCAGTTGGTTTATGCGGGCGCTCAATGAACCTATTGCCAGACAGGCCAATCGGGAAGACGGATGCAGCGGTCGCTTCTGGGAAGGCCGCTTCAAATCCCAGGCGCTATTGGATGACGCAGCCGTATTGGCCTGCATGGCTTATGTTGACTTGAACCCTATCCGCGCGGGAATAGCCAAAACCCCAGAAGACTCAGACTATACCAGTATTCAACGACGGATACGGGCCGCGATGCAGGGCGAAAACACACCTGAGCTGTTACCCTTTGTCGGCAATGAACGGCTGAACATGCCACAAGGATTGCACTTTGAAGCCAAGGATTATCTGCAACTGGTCGATGATACCGGGCGCATTATCCGCCACGACAAGCGCGGTCACATCACTGCCGGCACAACAACCATTTTGAATCGTTTAAACATCCCTATCGACAACTGGCTCAAGTTAACGACTGATTTTAGCCGTCTATTCAAAGGGCCAGTGGGTACACTGGAATCTCTTACCGACTACTGTATTCACCTACAACGACGACGAAGACAAGGAGCCGCTAATTGTCAGAAGTTGTTTAGCTGAATCCCCGAGGCTCCAAGATATTTCTCTCCAATCGAACTTTATTCGACCTCCATCGTGTCTGAAATTCGACTTTTGCGCTCATTTCAATAATTGAATGGCCCTCAAAAGGTTTGAAAGATGATTTTCTGCCAGTGAAAACATCAGTGTTTCTGTAATCCAGGCAACTAGAGTCTTCACTCAGCTAATAATGGGTGTCTTTGTTGTCGTCCACTGTATTCACCTACAACGACGACGAAGACAAGGAGCCGCTAATTGTCAGAAGCTGTTTAGCTGAATCCCCGAAGCTCCAAGATATTTATCTCCAATCGAACTTTGTTCGACCGACATTGTGTCTTAAATTCGACTTTTGCGTTCATTTCAATAACCGAGCGCCACTCAAAAGGTTTGAAAGATGATTTTCTCCCAGTGAAAACATCAGTGCTTCTGTGATCCAGGCAACTAGAGTCTTCACTCAGCTAATAATGGGTGTCTTTGTTGTTTGTTGCTCAGCTAATAATGGGTGTCTTTGTTGTTTGTTGCTCAGCTAATAATGGGTGTCTTTGTTGTCTTGGTTTTTTCATCTGAGCGGACAATCACTTCTTGCCCGCAGTATGTCGTGATAAGCTATTGCGATTGTATGCGAACAAGCAAAATCGCGAGCTATTTCTCCGGTCAAATTGCCGTGGGAATCGTCATGAGTTGCATAAGAATTCCAAGCCCTAAAGGAGTGCCTGATGAAGAAAGTGGAAGCCATAATCAAGCCGTTTAAACTGGACGATGTCCGTGAGGCGTTGGCTGAGATAGGAATAACCGGTATGACGGTTCTGGAAGTCAAAGGTTTTGGCCGCCAGAAGGGACATACAGAGTTGTACCGTGGTGCCGAGTATATGGTCGACTTTCTGCCCAAGGTGAAGATAGAGCTGGTTATTCAGGATGATCTGCTGGAACAGGCACTGGATGTGATTGTTGAAACCGCCCGTACCGGTAAAATCGGCGACGGCAAGATCTTTGTGACCGATATCGAACGTATTATTCGTATCCGTACCGGTGAAGAAAACGAAGAAGCGGTATAAAAACGAACGTAAAAAATTAGGTTCATCACAGATTAGCGTGGACTGGAAATGAAAACGGTTGGAGAGTTATTGTTTAGTCGCCAAATAAAAACAATGACCCACTCCAACCGTTCTTGATGTCGAATATTACCTGCACAAGTAATGCGAATAACCAAGCTCGCGTGGCTCTATTCAAAAGAGTGCAAGGTCAACCGCCGACACTTACTCGCCAAAGTCCGACTGTCAGAGTGTCCTTACCGGAGATTTTTGGGTCTCCGGTAAGGACACTTTTATCTATTTGACAATGGGAATCATATCAACGCCCAAAGCAGCGGCGCGCGTTAGCGCGTCCAGCCCGCAGGGCGATGCTGCCTTTGCTTGTTATGTTTTTAGGGCTCATAGGTTGCTACCTCACTGAGCCACCAGTTTAATTTGTCATCGAGCTGCCAAAGCTCGGGAGTTTCAAAAGTTTTTTGGAGCACTTGCGCTTCTGTTTCGACGTCCAAAGCCTCGACCACTAGATTCCCACTCTCCCACAGCGTTGCTCTAGCAAGTAATCCATTTCCATCTATTTCGACATAACGAGCTTTAACTGAATCACCTAGTTCTTCTGTGATAGAAACGGCATAGCCTTCAGTCCCAAATATTTTAGATTTGGAATTCTTCCATTTTTCGAGGTATGCAAGTAGCTTATTCATACTGAAACATAACGCCCAAAGCAGCGGCGAGTTTACGAGTCCGACTGCCTTTGATTGTTAGTTGACGACCGCTCTATGTGCGCCCTTTGCAAATCTAGCTTTCTCTTATTTTGAAGCTCCGCTAAGTCTCTAGCTCTTCTATACAGTGAAGCCAATATTTTAAGAACCGCCAACTCGTTATTTTCATTGCGAAAATATAATTTCGCGAGTGTTTCTTTTTTAATACCCATTAGGGATGAGATATCTACCACGGACTTGTGAATAAAATCCTTTTCTTTCTCCAGAAGGCTTAACTCTTCACTTCGTAAATTCAGCCTCGTGAGCTTTCGCTCGCTCATACCTTTATGAATAATGCTATAGGTTTTATTCCCGGCCAGAATGGCCGCAGAGACATAACCGACAATCTGAGCAACATCTTTTGCCACATCGACCAACTGGGAAAGCTCAATAAAGCCAGGGGATGCATACTGGATAGCCTTAATAGTTGGCCTGTAGTCTCTTGGCATTTTTGAAAATAGATTTTGGTAGAAATTTACAGCGCTAAATCCACCACGCCAAGGGTACTTTCCATAGATGTATTGGATTTCTGCATCTAAGTAGTCTTCTGCTATATCGAGTGAATATAACAATCCATAAAGTTGTATATACACGCGGGTCAACACGTTGAGGTCTGTCAGCTCCCAACGCCCATCGATGTATAGTTTTATATTATCTACTTCCACTCTGGACTTCCTTAGTCAACTAACAGCTGTATAGTGCGCATGCGCGTTTTAGTCTCGGAGGAGTGTAAACGCGCATCGCTATCTGTTTGTATTAGCTGGATATAATACCATTTAGTCCAAATATCCCTTGCAGCTAAACGCGCATGCGCGGTTTCTAAACCTATTATCTACCAGCTGTATTTTTTAACATTATGAATTTAATAGTATTTCCTGCAATATTACAGAAATAACGCGCAAGCTTAGCTGCAAATTCCCGGCATTTTGTCGAGAACGTCAATAATACTGTATAAAAAATCAGTTCTGAGGTGCTTTTCATGAGAGTTCCAAGCAGTACAACCAAGGGCCCTACAACCCAAGCCCTACAAAAAACGTTAAGTAAAGCCATGGCTACCGCACGGGTCCAAACTCTGTTTGCCCCTGCATTCCGCTGAAAACGGAAAGGTGCTGCTTTCGGCCTAAGCAAGCGCTAAAGCTAAGCGCTTGAATTGGTTATACAATAGCTAGCATTGAATGTGAAAACAATTAGCCAAAGGTCAAGTTTTTGACAAAGGCCACAAAACCCTGATTTAGTTTGTTTTTGAAGCAGAATTGACTGGGTTTGAAACCCAAAGCGACTTTCCCCAGCTAATGCTGGGTGTTTGCATTATTCCCCGTTTTCGACGGTCACAGTTTCGCCTGTGCCTGAAAATGAGGTGTATGCCTGCAGATCTTTCAAATAGTTCAAGCTACTCAGGGTTAATAGAATTGCACCAATTCCCCCTCGGTGTCGCCGAAAGCCGTTGGCGCAAATAACGTGGCTGAGGCATGGATGCCGAAGCAGCGCCAGTCGAATCAGGGATGAGCGTCTGAAGCGGTAGTTATTTGCGCCATTAGGCCGAGGGGCTTTCGACACCATGTGGGGCGGCAAGGGAGATCCAAGAGGGGATTGCTGTTGATCCCCTCTTGGTCGGGTGTGGGGCGAAGCTCCACGACTTTAGGCCGCTGGCACAGCGGCTATCATGGCTTCAAGCCAAAACTCACCAATGAACTTGATCCTAGCGGTTAGCTAAGTTGTAGCCAATCACCTGCGGTGCGCCTTTCGCACAGGCGATCCTGTGACACGGCGTGAATACGTCCATGTAGCCTCGACGAAAAC
>NZ_JBICJO010000058.1:0-1095 GCF_043103185.1 Shewanella sp. YQ_9 | reverse complement strand
TAGAAGCGCGGATGTGACCGCTTAACGCCCTCGAGGGTTGCTCGCTCCGCTGCCGCCGTCCGGCGCTGCCAGAGTGATTTTTAAATGTAATTCAGTACGCTTGTTGTGGCATATCGGCATCAAAACCTTGGGCTAAATCCCAAATGTAGCCTGTCAGTTCGCGAGCCACAGCGGTAACGACTTTATTGTATTCTTTGCCTCTTGCTTTTAAGGCATGAAAGCGTCGACATAGGCGCTGCTGGATTTCCCATGAGCGAGTTTGCAGTTTGATAGAGTGCTCTTGTTGGCGACTTTCCAATTCCCTCGAGACCCGAGCGGGGAAACGATAGGCCCAGGCCGATTCAATAAGGATGCGTCTGGCGTGGCTATTGCCGCACTTAGTGATGCCGCCACGCCGTTCCCGCTGACCACTGGAGTGTTCGCTGGGTGTCAAACCGACAAAGTTCATCAGTGAACGCGGAGAAGCAAAGCGTCTGAGGTCACCCAGTTCCGCCAATAGGGTCATAGCGGATAAGAAACGTACTCCACGCAGTACCGTCAGACGTTGCACCAGTGGGTACCAACGCCAGCTTTCGGCCAGGCTTTGCAGCTCCAATTCCAGCCGTTGCAAGCGCTCATAGCGCTCGGTAACGATATGAATGTAGTGCTGAAAGGTGATTTTAGTAGCACTTTGCGGAAAGTTGATATCAGCCAGGTGGCGTCGATAGGCCTCGGTCCAGTTTTGCCGACCAGTGCAGGGATGACCATGACGCAGCAGAAAGGATTTCAGCCGTTGCCGTGCCTGGCGCAAATCGAGCATGGCATCTTCCCGGCAGCGGATAAGGTCGCGGATAGCTTCATCCCGCTCATCCGGAACATAAATAGAGTGCAAATCGCCGCTACGCGCTAACCTGGCCAATGTCATGGCATCGCGTTTATCGGTTTTGACCCGGTCGCCCGGAGCTTTGGGGATGAGTGCCGGCGCTACCACCCAGCATTCAATGCCACGGCGCAACAGATGACGATAGAGCCAGAAGCCGCAGGGACCGGCCTCATAGATAACACAGAGCTTGCTGGTCTTGGCTGTTTGATTCTTAATGAGTTTATCGAATGAAC
>NZ_JBICJO010000057.1:0-179522 GCF_043103185.1 Shewanella sp. YQ_9 | reverse complement strand
TTCAATGAGGGGCGTTTTTGTTTTTATCGCGCTATTAATCATCAAACTGGATCATGAAATCCAGAGATGGGGCAAAGAAAGAGGAACCAGTTACCGCCTGAGTAAAGTGCATCAGGTGATCATGGTGTCCTTCTCCGTCACCGAAAACCATACTGTGAAGCATCTTTTCAAAATGGTTAGGTGTCTTACAGGTGGAAATAAACATCAAACCCTGCTGTTTTACAGAACCATAGGGCATGCTCTGACGCAGGATCTCCATCGACTCACCATTGTCATACTTGAGATTTACCCGCTTGATATGTGCCGTCAGCGGTTTGTCTTCCGAGGCGTACTCTATGTTGTCCTGCTTGGTGCGGCCTATGATGTCTTCCTGCTTTTTCTGCGGCAGTCTGTGCCACTTACTCAGATTATGGACATATTTCTGTACATGAATGTAGCTACCGCCGCGAAATGCATCGTCTTCATCACCTACCAGGGCCACAGCTTGACGGCCTCTGCCCTTGGGGTTTTCTGTGCCATCGACAAAACCGGTCAGATCGCGGCTGTCCATAAAGCGGAACCCGCGCTCCTCCTCTTCCAGTTCAGCCAACCCTTCCAGCATTTCGTTGACCTCATTGGCTACCAGATGAAGAATATCCAGGCGATCACAACGCAGGTGAATAAAAATATCGAACTCTATCGCAGGCGCATCCCGGTTACCCGACTCCATCGCAGGGAATGGCCTGAGTTCAGCCGGTCTGCTTCCCGGATAGAGGTGATCCCAAAAGTTGGCACCAATCGCCACAAAGGCGTTAAAGGCACTGTCGGCATACTGATCTGCCAGCTCATACAAATACTGGGCGACATTGGCCAGGCAAGGACGCAGTTGTGACTCTCCGCCTTCGTTGGCATTGAACATCAGATAAACGCTGTGCAGATTTCCCTCAGCGCAGATTCCCAGTTGTTCCCGTGGCATAACCTGTGTATCCATTTGCAATCTACCCTTTCAGATTAATTCATCTTCGGCCTTATTATCCGCAACTTGAGCATTAATTTGAATTAGCTCACGCACGTTTTTGCCGATTGCTTTCAATAACCTGATGCCTGCCCGTCTTTACGGGACTCGGACGCTCCCCGATAAACACCGCTTTCAACATTGACGCCTATGGCCTGATAACCACCAAAAGCTCCGAGAGAATCACTCAAAGTATGCCCCTTTTTCATCAGCTCACGGCGGGTTTCCATGGAAAAGCCCGACTCGAGACTGATATAACCGCCATCTGTCATCTGCTCGCCGGTCGGTTGGCTGGAACCTGTATGCAGTATTCTTGGAGCATCGCCCGCCTCCTGCAGGTTGAGGCCAAAATCAATCAGATTAATCATGATCTGAGCGTGCATCTGGGGTTGGGTGGCTCCCCCCATGACGCCAAAGCTGAGCCAAGGCTTGCCATCTTTGGTGACAAAGGCCGGAATTATGGTATGAAACGGTCTCTTACCCGGTGCATAGGAGTTAGCACGCCCGGGAGTGAGATCAAACAGCTGGCCCCTGTCCTGTAACACAAATCCCAAATCCGGAGGCGTCATGCCTGAGCCCATGCCACGATAATTGCTCTGGATGAGAGACACCATATTGCCTTCTTTATCGGCGGTAGTGAGATAGATGGTATCGCCGTGTAAAAGATTGGGATTACCCGGCTCAACACTGGCGGCGGCTTTGTCAGCATCGATAAGCTTGGCTCTGGCGTAGTTGTATTCTTTGGAGATAAGTGAGGCTACCGGCACTTTGGCAAAGTCCATGTCGGCGTAGAACTTGGCTCGGTCGGCAAACGCCAGCTTTTTTGCTTCCACGAAATGATGCACATATTCGGCGCTGTCCAGCCCCATGGCCTTGAGATTAAATGGCTCCAGGGTTTTAAGGATCTGCAGTGCCGCTATTCCCTGGCCGTTGGGCGGCAGCTCCCAGATATCATAGCCCCGATAATTAACCGATACAGGCTCGACCCACTCACTCTTGTGAGAAGCGAGATCTTCATAGGAAAGATAACCGCCCTGTTGTTGCATATAAGCGGCAATACTGCGGGCTATCTCTCCTTTGTAAAAGACATCCCGGCCCCCCTTGGCAATTTTTTCATAGCTGTTTGCCAAAGCCGGGTTTCGAAACAATTCACCGACGGCCGGCATGCGGCCGCCTGGCATATAGGTTTCTTTAAACCCCGGGTATTTGGCCAGCTTGTCACCGCTGCGAGCCAGATAGAAGGCGATGAGCTCGGAAACCGGAAATCCTTCACGGGCATAATGAATAGCCGGCGCCAGGTTATCCTTCATGGGCAATTTGCCGAACTTGTCATGCAGTTCATACCAGCCATCCACGGCACCGGGCACGGATACGGGCAAAGGCCCATAAGGCGGCAGATGCTCAAGCCCTTTGGCCTTGAGCATCTCCAGCGTCAGAGACGCCGGACTGCGGCCAGACGCATTGAGCCCATAGAGCCGCTGCTCTTTGGCGCTCCAGACAATGGCAAAAAGATCGCCGCCTATGCCAGAGCCAGTAGGCTCCACCAACCCCAGCATGGCATTGGCGGCAATCGCGGCATCTACGGCACTGCCTCCTTGCTTGAGAATATCGACCGCCACCTGAGTCGCCAGTGGTTGGCTGGTTGCCGCCATGCCATTGACCGCATAGACTTCAGAGCGGCTCGCAAAGGCCGCGCCCGTGATTCTGTCCATCGCCATGCTTCCCGTGCTGCAGAAAACAGCCAAACTCCCGATGACGCCGAGTAACAGCTGACGACATGAGCTGTTGCTGATATTCCGTATCCCTTGTGCGTCCTGCATTTTATTATTGCTGTAGTTATGCATCTCGCCTCCGCTCTCATCCCGGAGCGGCGCATGGGCGAGTCCGGGGTTCAGTGAATACCTATGATGAGTTCAATCAAACCGATTGCTTGGTATAACACAGAGACAAACAAATTATCACCCACAGCAAACTTATGAAACAATTGTTGTTAACAACCATTGCCGAACAACACCAACGGATGTTCCAGTGCCGACAGCCTGACTCTCTGCCCTGGAGAAAACTGTACCTGATGACTACGAACCTCGAGTATGACGCCCTCTTGCTGCACATCATAATGGCAAACATTGCCCAGAAAACGCCGCTCGGTAACCACGGCCAGGCCCTGTTCGTCGGGTCGTAACTCCAACTGCTGTGGCCGCAGCAACAACTCGCCCTGCCAGTTCAGTGGCAAACCATGGGGCAAAGAGCTTTTAAGTCGACCGATTTGAGTATCGACACAGTGTTCGCAGCTGACCAGGGCCTTAAGATAATTACCGCTGCCGAGAAAGTCCGCCACATAGCGATTGACCGGGTTGGCATAGAGAGTTTCAGCACTGCCTTGCTGCACTATTTTCCCATCTTCAAACAGCGCCAGGGTATCGGCAAAAACAAAGGCCTCATCCTTACTGTGGGTCACAAATACGGCGCTGACGTTACGGCTCTTGAGGATCGCGCGAATCTCCAGCATAAGCTCGCCGCGCACCTGGGCATCTATATTGGAGAAGGGTTCATCCAACAACAGCAGTTCAGGTTCATAGGCAAGCGCCCTGGCAATCGACACCCTCTGCTGTTGACCGCCGGACAACTCGTGGGGATAACGTTCAGCAAGCCCCGGGAGCTTGACCAACTCCAACATCTCCTCGAGCCGGCTCAGACGCTGCGCCTTGTTCAATCCCTTGACACCAAAGAGGATATTCTGCGCGACCGTCAAGTGGGGAAACAGGGCATAGTCCTGAAAGATCATCCCCACGCCACGCTCCTCTCCCGGAACCTGCAGCTTATCCGTGGTTACTGCACGGCCGCTGATATGAATTTCACCGGCGGAGACCGGCTGCAGTCCGGCAATGGCTCTGAGCAGAGTCGTTTTACCACAACCACTGGGTCCGAGCAGGGCGGCAATTTCACCGGTTTGCAAGGTAATGCTCAGCCCTTTGAGCACCTGCTGGGCGCCATAATGGCTGTGGAGTTGCTTGACACTCAGGGTCGACATCAGTTGTTTTGCTCCAGCGAACGGTTGAGATAAATCAAGGGCACCAGCCCCACCAACACAATGACAATAGCCGCCAGCGCCCCCTGCTCCAACTGCTCATCAGAGACGTATTGGAACACTTGGGTAGCCAGGTTGTGAAACCCGACAGGGCTTAACAGCAAGGCAGCCGGCAACTCTTTCATCGCCTCGATAAATACCAGTAGCAGAGCGGCAAAAATACCGCTGCGCAGCAATGGCAGATGGATTAATGCCAGTACTTTACCCGGTGTCTTGCCCAGGCTGATGGCCGCCATGTCGAGAGAAGGCGACAGCCGTTTGTAACTGCTCTCTATGCTGCCGATGGCGATGGCGGCAAAGCGAATACAAAACGCCAGCACCAGGGCGGCGATACTGCCGGTGAACAAGAGCCCCGGGCCTTGGCGCTCGAACAGGGCATAGAGATCATCGATTCTGAAATCGAGCCAGGTCAGCGGAATAAGCACGGCAATCGCCAGCACAGTGCCCGGCAGAGCGTAGCCGGTACTGACCAGACGGGATGGCAGTATGTCCCACTTTCGCGGACTCAGTCGGCGAATGAACATCAAGAGGATAGCCAAGAGCAAACACAATACACTGCTGATGGCGGCGACCGTTAGGCTGTTGAGACTGTACTGCCAAAAGTCACTGTTCCAGCT
This sequence comes from Shewanella sp. YQ_9, assembly GCF_043103185.1. Lineage (NCBI taxonomy): Bacteria > Pseudomonadati > Pseudomonadota > Gammaproteobacteria > Alteromonadales > Shewanellaceae > Shewanella > Shewanella sp. YQ_9. The sequence continues at coordinate 174,823 of NZ_JBICJO010000057.1, read as the reverse complement.
CTTTTGCCAGTAATCCAAGGCGTAACTGCCGAGAATGACAAATGGTAAAACAAACGCCAACAGCAGCAACAGCGAGCAGTAGCCGAGCGCCAACCACTCACGCCAACCTTTGAGCCGGTATGGCTCTGGTGCCTCCAGCAACAGCTGTTTTTGAAATAATTGCTGTTTACGCCTCGCCATACGCTCCAGCGCAAACAGAGTAAAGACACCAAGCAACATCAATAGCGAAATTTTAGCCGCGGCCGCCAAGTCACCATAGGCTCGCCAGGTGTCGTAAACAGCCGTGGTCAGGGTGGATACCGCAAAATAATTGACCGTCGCCAAGTCAGCCATGGTCTCCATGGCCACCAGGGCGACCCCGGCCGCCAGCGCCGGGCGCGCCATTGGCAGCGACAAACGCCAGAAACTCTGCCATGGCGAGCAGCCCATCACCTTGGCTGCATGCTGCAAACTTAAGGATTGCTCCAGAAACGCGGTGCGCCCCAAGAGGTAAACGTAGGGGAAGAGTACCAGCGACAACATCACAGTGGCGCCGCCCAGAGTTCGAATATCGGGAAACCAGTAGTCGGTTACCGATTGCCAACCAAAACTTGTGCGTAAAAACCGTTGCACAGGCCCGGCATAATCCAGTAGATCGGTATACACATAAGCGACGATATAGGCCGGCATGGCCAGCGGCAACAACAGAGCCCACTGGAACAGGCGCCGACCCCGAAACTCACAGCGCGCCACCAGCCAGGCAGCCGGCACCGCCAAAAGCAGACTGCCGACACTCACCCCCAACATCAGCCAGAAGGTATTGGCTATGTATGACGGCAACACAGTGGCAAACATCTGCCCAAAGCGGGTTTCGCCCGGTTCTAATGCCTGCATGACCAGCGCCAGCAAAGGCGCCACCATAAGGCCGCAGACGGTAAACCCCGCCCACGACCAGCCCTTGGAGAAGGTCAGGATCACCGCTATTCCCCCATAACCTTTGCAGAAACGCCTTCAAGCTCAGAGATCAAACTTAACCTCATCGAGCAGTCTCAGCGCCGCCTGATGGTGCTCTGCCAATTTGTAGACAGGCAAGTCATCGGCTTTAAAGTCTCCCCAGGATGCCACCAGTTCTGAGACAGGCACATCGGCCTTGACCGGATATTCCATATTGACCTCGGCATAGCTCTGCTGGGCAGCATCCGAAGACAGATACTCCATCAACTTGAGGGCATCGGCCGAGTTAGGTGCATGCTTGGCCAGCGCCATACCCGAGACATTGATATGGGCACCGCGATTTTCCTGGTTCGGGAAGTTGATCACCGCCGCTTCGGCCCATGGCCGCTGTTTGGGGTCTTGCAGCATCTTGCCATAGTAATAGCTGTTACCGATGGCGATATCACACAAGCCTTCTTTTACCGCCTGCACCTGCGCCCTGTCGTTACCCTGAGGCTTACGGGCCAAGTTACTCTTCAGCCCCTGAAGCCAACTCTTGGCATCGGCTTCACCATGGTGGGCTATCATGGAGGCCACCAGCGCTATATTGTAGGGATGCTTGCCACTACGCATACAAACCTTGCCCTTGTAGCGGGCATCGGCCAGGTCTTCATAGTTGATCGCCAGCGGCCCGAGGCGCTCCTTGCTGGAATAGAGATTACGCACTCTCATGGTTAGGGCGTACCAGTTTCCTTCTGGATCCCGGTATTGGGCCGGAATATTCTGCTTGAGCGTGTCGCTTTCCACCTGTTTGACCAACTGCTTGTCCACCAATTCCTGCAAACGGGAAAAGTCAGACGTCAGCACCAGATCCGCCGGTGACAAACGTCCTTCACGGGCCAATCTATCGGCGATGCCATCTTTGGCAAACACAAAATTAACCTTCACCCCGGTAGCCTGACTGAAGTCATCCAGAATGGGCTTGACCAAAAACTCCTGACGATAGGAATAAACCGTCACCTCTCCGGCGGCGGCCACCGGCAGCGTCAGGCTGGATGCGGCCAACGCACTGCAAAGTATCAGACCTGTTTTGTAGCTCATATTCTTCGGCACTCCATGTTGGGATGAGTAATTTAATGAGAACTATTTCTAATCCACTTTGTTTTCAGCCTAGTGCAAAAATTCTGGCAAGGGGAATACAAATGAAATAGACAGAATGGCAGCGGCTGGGAGCAAAGCGATTGGAATCGGCCGAATTGTCGCAAACTAAACTAAACTGAACCTTAAAACCCATGCATGGCGAGGGGGAAAACGCCTTGGATATGTTGGAAATCTTGCTGGCTGTGGTGTCTTTGCTACTGATATTGTTTCTGTTCCGCCACAGATTAAGGCCAGGAAAGCGACGGCTGGCCAAACCTGTTACGCCGCAGGAAAAGCAGTATCACTGTGTCTCCATAATGTTGACACCAACTGCCTGCCAGGCGATAAGAGTGCTTGAAGGCAAGCGTTTTTTGTCGAAGGAGGCGCCCAGGCTTCCCTTGCCTGAGTGTGATTGCAGCCAATGCGACTGCAAGTATCAACATCATGAAGATAGAAGGGTTCCCTTCAGCGACCGACGACTGGATTATGGCATGAGCCATGATCTCTACGGTGCCTTCGGTGAAACCAACCGCAGGGACAACCCCAAGGGCAGGCGTTACTCGGACTTGGCCAAACCGCAAATTACCGAGAAATCATCCAGGACGAGTATCTCGGAAACTCTGCCTGAGTGACGCCGATTCCTGCCAGTGTGCCAGGGCAGGCACTACTTTACGCCAATCGAGATCCGGATGACGAAAATCAAGGTATTCGAGTAGCACCAATAGCAGCACCTGCCTGGCATCGAGTGGACCGCTCGCGATGATTCCCTGACGCTCCACCTCCATCAAGGCTCTGAGCAGGGCCTGCTCGAAACGGCCGCTCCAGAAAGGAGAACGAACCCCCTCCTCTTCACGCATCTGTTCCTGCCTTAGGCCAACGGCGCTATCCAGCGCGCCTTTAAGCAGTGAGAACTGGCACTCATAGGCCCAGTTTCTGGATGGCCCAAAGAAACGATCCTGGCCGAATCTGTCGTCCAGGAAGCGGGCAATGACTTCGCTGTCGAACAGTGCGGCGCCATCGTCCAAAAGCAGACAGGGAATTTTCCCCAAGGGGTTAACTGACAGTAACTCGTCACTGTTATCGAAGGGATTGACCAGCTTTTCATCCAGCGCCAAACCCAGCTCGCGGGCAATGACCCTGACCACGCGAGCATAAGGCGAAGCTGTAGAGTAATAGAGCTGCATCCAGACTCTCCTGTTACCAGTATTTTTCGACTGTTATCTGTCCGGGGGCCCGGCGCAGGTTTTTGGCCAAGCCTTTATCGATAAGTGCCGCCGTAGCCCCCTGGATCATTCCGGGATTACCACAAAGCATCAATTGCGAGTCCTTTGCACTTATGCTCAGCCCGGCCTTGGCCTCTATCTCACCGCTTTGCAACCCATCCGGGATGCGACAACGCAGCGCACCGTCAAAGTCTTCACGAGTGACACTGGGCACAAACACAAATTGCTCGTGATAGGTCTGTTGATAGCCGCGGATCTTATCGAGATAGGCGAGATCCTGCACTTCTCTTACCCCGTAAACCAGAACCACTTTATCAAACCGTTGCCAAGGCTCCTGAGTATCCAGCATGGAAAGAAACGGCCCCACAGCAGTACCTGTTGCCAAAAACCACAGGTGGCGCCCCTGTAATTCCCCTTTAGGGATCTCATCCAGGGTCATAAAGCCGGTGGCTTTGTCTGTCACACTAATACTGTCACCCGGCTGCAAAGATTGCAGGTCTGGCGACAACTGGCCTTGATCTACCGCCACCGCCAGTATTTCAAGATAGTCAGTCCCGGGGGCATTCACCAGAGAATAGGCCCGGGCGATACGTTTATCATCCCGCACCTGACTGAGCTTGATAAACTGGCCGGCAATAAACGGCGCTATCTCGGCGGCTATCCTCAGGCTGAATAACTTGCTGTTCCAATCGATACGCTCAATGACCCGGCCTTCAGTCCACATAGCTTCTCCTTAGGTAACACAAGACGATTATTGCAGCATAACTCCATATTCAGCCAACAAAAACCCCTCATAGTGAGGGGTGTTATCTGCAGGTAAGGTTTCGCGTGAGCTCAATTATTCCTGCTCTGTGCTAAAGCTGTCTCTGAATGCCTGCAACCCTTGCTGTACCAGGGAGTAAGTTTCATCTACCCCGGCCTTGATATCGCCTTCCAGCACCTTGAGCCCGGAGAGAATATCCGTCGCCTCTTTAAAGCCCTGATCTATAGCGCCGCCTATAACGTCCATAAAACCGGACAGCTGACTGTCAAAGTCCATGCTGGAATTTTGCTGCTGGTAGACACTGAAGAACTGAGTGGCAAAACTGACAATTCTGTCGGCCGTGGCCTCGGGAGAAGTATCTATCTGCTGATCCTGCACCTGCTGCAGGGCATTTTCCCCCATGTAAGGTGCCAGTTCTTCATTGATGGCCTCAATCGCGGCGCGATATAAGAGACTCATGGGTTCGTTGCCGCTATTGAGGCTTACCTCCTCCTGCGCCGCCAGAATAGCGTTATTCATCAACTGCTGGCTGACATGGCGGGCGCTCTTGCTGCTGGCGACTTCAGATACCGCCTTGCCATGATTCCCGTCCAGTTGTTGGGTCTTGTCCTTGGCCACCTCAGATACCTGAGCGCCATGATTGCGGATTTCCATCTTGGTTTCCTCGTATGAAAAGCGTATCTCAGGTTAATTATCGACCAGTTCAGTAATTAGTTTAGCGATTGTTTACCCAGACCGATAGTCTGAGCTATGATCCCGCATGCTATTTAAGTATTTGATAGGAAATAAAAATGGTAAGAATTTTCCTACTGCTTTGTCTTTCTGTGTTTTTTAGCTTGCCATCCCTTGCCGCTGACACCAATCAAACCATATTTCTGGTTAGGCACGCGGAAAAAGCCCAGGGAACCGATCCCGGGCTGACAGCCGCCGGTAAAGCGCGAGCCGAGGCTCTGGCCGAGGCATTACGGGACACCCAACTGCAAAGGCTAATGTCGAGTGAGTTTCGCCGTACTCAGGAAACCCTGGCGCCGATTGCAACAGCCAAACAACTCAGGATAGAAGTGTTTCCAGCCAAAGCCGGCTTGGAGGCTCACATCAATGCCATAGCTGATGCGGTTAAAGCCAGCCAAGGCAATGTGCTGATCGCCGGCCACAGCAATACAGTTCCGGCCATCATTAAGGCTCTGGGTGGCCCCCTGGTTAGCCTGAATGAGCAGCAATACGACCAACTGTTTATTCTCACCTTGGGAGAACAGGGGCCCACAGGCCTGGTAACCACCCACTTTGGCAGTCAATAAGGATAGAAGATGCGCGAGCAAAACTGGTTTATGTGGGGGCTGGAACTGTTTTCCGGCCTGTTTCTGATAGTCGTCGGCTTAGGGCTTTTGGTGATCACTTACATGTATATCGCCGATGTGATGCAAACCAAGCAGGCGGTGCGGCATAACTACCCTGTTGTAGGCCGATTCAGATATTTCTTCGAGAAAATGGGCGAATTCTTCCGCCAGTACTTTTTTGCCCTCGATCGGGAAGAACTTCCCTTTAATCGCGCCGAGCGTAGTTGGGTATATCGGGCGGCGAAAAATGTTGATCGCACCATAGCCTTCGGCTCCACCAGGCCACTGGAAGCCAACGGCAGTATCATGTTTATGAATACGGCCTTCCCAACGCTGGATCAAGACGTTGTGCCACCAGCGCCTGTGGTTATTGGCCCGGACTGTGAACATCCCTTTGCCACCAGCGCCATTTGCCATATTTCCGCCATGAGCTTTGGCGCCCTCTCCCGCCCGGCTGTTACCGCCCTTTCCCATGGTGCAGCTCAGGCAGGATGCTGGCTCAACACAGGGGAAGGCGGCCTCAGCGCCCACCATCTCAAGGGAAATTGCGATCTGGTGTTTCAGATAGGTACCGCCAAATACGGTGTTCGCAATGCCGAAGGCCACCTGGATGATGACAAGCTCAGGGAAGTGGCCGCTCACTCTCAGGTGAAGATGTTCGAAATCAAACTCAGTCAGGGAGCCAAGCCAGGCAAAGGCGGAATTCTTCCCGGGGTGAAAGTAACCGAAGAGATAGCCACCATTCGCGGCATCCCTGTCGGACAGGACTCCATCAGTCCCAATGGTCATATTGAATTTCACCATGTCGGCGACATTCTCGACATGATAGCCAGAGTCAGGCAAGTGACAGGCAAACCCACAGGGATCAAGGCAGTCTTGGGTGATATCCACTGGTTGGAAGATTTTCTGGAAGAGATTAACCAACGCGGCCATGAATCGGCTCCCGACTTCTTCACCCTCGACAGCGCCGATGGCGGCACAGGCGCGGCGCCGCAAACTCTGATGGATTACGTTGGCCTGCCGCTGAAAGAGAGTCTGCCATTGCTGGTGGATCATCTTCGCCGCCATGGATTGAAGCAGAGGATTAAAGTGATTGCCTCGGGCAAGCTGATCACCCCTTCCAGAGTCGCCTGGGCACTGGCTCTTGGCGCAGACTTCATCGCCTCTGCCAGAGGTAACATGTTTGCGCTGGGATGTATTCAGGCATTGCAGTGCAACAAGGATACCTGCCCTACCGGGATAACCACCCACAACAAGAAGCTGCAACAGGGTTTGGATCCCAGAGACAAATCCACCCGAGTCGCCAACTACAACAAGGCATTACACCATGACCTGGGGATGCTGGCCCATTCCTGTGGAGTCAGTGACCCAAGACAGCTCAAGCCACATCATGTCAGAGTCGTCACTCAAAATGGTCTGTCTGTGTCCTTGGATAAATATTACGCTCACTTCGATCAATAAAGATAATTTAGCTGTCACTAAAGTATAATAGTGGGTAGATTGTGCGTTATGTCACAAAAGTGGTAAGATCTTACTCCTAGTCAAGACTTGCCACTTCCAGAGGATTTTGAAGTGAAAATGACATTTGTCAGTCAGGTCCCCAAGCCGGAAACGAGCAAAACTGCATCGCTCAGCTGCAAGAATTGCAGCCGTTTGATTGAGATTGAGGGAGAGATGCTCTGTTATCGCGGCGGTAAAATAACTGAACTGACGCCGGTAAACGAAGCGAAAAATGGTTTCAACCTACTGTGCGACGGCTGGCAAGCCAACCGCAACCAAACCAAGAAATAGGATCCACTCAGGCTCAGCTGCGCAAAACCCCTTGCGACTGAGCCTGCTTTCTTGACTCACTGATAATCCCTTCCAACGCCGCATTAAAGGTTTCCGCAGATACCATAGACAGAGTCAGGCCACGGGTGGAAACTCTCAGTCCGGCACGTAACTCGGTATGCAGTTGATTGAGGGCAACTTCGTCCATACCCCGCTTTTTCAGATTATCTGCCAAACTGTTCCAGTCTGTACGGACTTTGTCCTGCATTCCTTCGATATTGACCTGCAATACAATGTTTTCCATCTGTGCTGCCCCCAGGCTGACGCTACTTCGGAGTATCAAGTATGCGGCAGCCAGCCTGAATCAATGCTGAACTTGCACCGACTCATCTGCCTGTTTTGTGTGCTGGATCCGCCACAAACGAGCATAATATCCATCGGCGGCCAACAGGTGGTCGTGGGTGCCGGACTCAACCAACCGACCTTGATGCAACACTAAGATTTTATCGGCATCCACCACAGTCGACAGCCTGTGGGCAATCACCAGACTGGTATGGCCCTTGGCAACTTCATCGAGCGCCTTGAGAATAGCCCTCTCGGAGCGGCTGTCCAGTGACGAGGTGGCTTCATCGAAGATCAGTATCGGCGAGCGCTTCAATATCGCCCTGGCAATAGCCACTCGCTGCTTTTCACCGCCGGAGAGTTTCATGCCTCTCTCTCCCACCTTGGTCTGAGCCTGCTGTGGTAATGTCTCAACAAACTGCTTCAGATGGGCCAACTCTATCGCCTGCCAAATCTCGGCGTCAGAAGCATCGGGGCGGCCATAGCGAATGTTTTCAAACAGAGTATCGTTAAACAGCACTGTATCCTGAGGCACTATGGCGATGGCCCGGCGCAGTGCATCTTGGGTCATGTCGCGAATATCTATACCATCGACCCGAATTGCCCCTTGGCTGACATCGTAAAAACGGAACAGCAAGCGTACCAACGTCGATTTACCGGCGCCGCTTTCACCCACTACAGCCACCTTCTGCCCGGGTTCTATCTCAAAACTCACGCCCTTGAGTATCTCCCTGTCACCATAGCCAAAGCCAACCGACTCAAAACTGACTCGGCCCTCTGTCGGCACGATATCCTTGGCCGCTGGGTTGTCTTTTACCAGCGGAGTCTTATCCAGCAGCGAGAACATCCTTTCAATATTGGCCAAGGCTCCACGAATCTCACGATACACAAAACCCAGGAAGTTGAGCGGCATAAAGAGTTGCATCATAAAGGCGTTGATCAACACAAAATCACCCACTGTCATCTGTCCCCGGGTCACTTCAAAAGCCGCGAGCCCCAGCATCAAGGTCATGGCAACAGCAATAATGGTGGCCTGACCGGCATTTAGAGCAAACAGCGACAAGCGATTCTTGCGTTTGGCCACCTCCCAATCCGCCAAAGCCTTGTCATACTCATTCGCCTCATAGGCTTCATTATTGAAGTACTTGACGGTTTCATAGTTAAGCAAACTGTCGATAGCACGGGTATTGGATACAGAGTCGGCCTTTGCCGCCTCACGTACATAGGCGGTGCGCCACTCGGTGGCTATCACAGAGAACAGGCCATAGGCCAACACGGAGCAGAAGGTAATCAGCGCAAACCAGATGCCGTAATTCCACAGCAAAATGGCCACTACCATCAGGATTTCCAGCAAGGTAGGCACTATGTTGAACACCATAAAGCGCATCAGAAAACTGATGCCGCTGGTGCCGCGCTCTATGTCCCTCGATAATCCGCCAGTGCGTCTGTCGAGATGGAACCCAAGATCCAGCCGGTGCAGATGTTCAAATACCTGCAACCCAAGGCGCCGTATCGCTCTCTCTGTTACCCTGCCAAAGAGGGTATCCCTGATCTCCCCTGTGAGTGCATTAACCAATCTCAAGCCGCCATAAGCCAAAACCAACGCCAAGGGCACGGCCAACAGCTGCGCCGTTTGTTCGCCGCCAAGGCCGTCTACCAAATGCTTCAGCAGGAAAGGCAAGCCGACACTGGCGAGCTTTCCCACAACAAGACACGACAGCGCCAGGATAATCCGGCCCTTGTATTCCAGCAGATAGGGCCAGAGAAGTTTGAGCACTTGCCAGTTGAGCTTATCGACGGGACCTTCAAAGTAGAGAGTTGGACGCATACATCTTGCCAGGGGAAAAGAGTGACTCGAGTGTAGCAGTGACCAGGACTCAAGTCTGCGATCTGTTTGGCTGCCCACTCGGAAATAATCACAGCAACTAGCACTTTAGAATGACAAAAATAACATTAGACCTAGACTAAATGACTAGTAACGGAATTTTTATCGCCAAAATCACCTCAAAGAAGCGAAAGATGGTTATGCATGAAAAAAGAATTTGGTACTCTTTCCAGCTATTGAGTACGGGCAGCAACAAGTGTTCAAAAAATGTCAAACAAACCGGCCCGCACCGATTTTTACCGTATATTTTGAAGGAAATCTTATGTTGGATTCAAAAGTTCAATACCCGCCCCTGCCGCTGATCCAAACCTGGGTATGGATGATGATCGAATCAGGCAACCCCGAGATCCAGGAAAAAGGCCGTAACAACCTGATAGCTTCCTTTGGCAGTCTGGCCAAAGCCAACGAATATTTGGCACAGCAAGCCCAAAAATAAAGGCGCCGATGGCGCCTTTATCTATGTAGTAGAAACATTCAACCCTGACGGCGTTTAAGCACGCTGTCGTTGAGCATTGACAGCAGCCTCTCTGTATCATCCCAACCTATGCAGGCATCGGTAATGCTCTGGCCATAACAAAGAGGCTGTCCGGGTTTGAGATCCTGACGTCCTTCCACCAGATGACTCTCCACCATCACCCCAAAAATTGCCTGCTGTTTGGCGGCAATCTGGCCGCAGACATCTTCAGCTACCAACATCTGACGCCGAAAGTCCTTACTGGAGTTAGCATGGCTGAAATCAATCATCACCTTGGGTTTCAAACCGGCACTCTCAAGCTGAGAACATATCTGGGTTACATGGGCCGAGCTGTAGTTGGGCTCGCGTCCACCGCGCAGAATGATATGGCAGTCATCATTCCCCTTGGTTGACACAATCGCCGAATGGCCAAACTTGGTCACAGACAGGAAATGGTGTGGCGCACTGGCGGCCCCAATGGCATCTATCGCCACCTTGGTGGTGCCATCTGTACCGTTTTTGAATCCCACAGGGCAAGAGAGGCCCGATGCCAACTCCCGATGAACCTGGGACTCTGTGGTACGGGCTCCGATAGCGCCCCAACACATGAGGTCGGCCATATACTGCGGGGTGATCATATCGAGAAACTCACCCGCGGTTGGCACCTGGCTGTCATTCAATTCGAGCAGCAGTTTGCGGGCAGTTCTTAGGCCGTCGTTGAGCTTGAAGCTGTTATCCATGTATGGATCGTTAATCAGCCCCTTCCAGCCCACTGTCGTTCTGGGTTTTTCAAAATAAACCCGCATCACCACTTCCAGTTGATCCTGATAGGCCGTTCTGAGCTTGGCCAGACGCTCACCATACTCCAACGCCGCTTCAGGGTCGTGAATAGAGCATGGCCCTATCACCACCAGCAGGCGATCATCCTGTCCCTGAAGAATTCTGTGAATATTTTCCCTGGCCTTAAAGACAGTTGAGGAAGCGCGCTCGGTTGCCGGAAATCGTTCCAGAATGGCTATCGGTGGCAGTAACTCTTTAACTTCATTAATCCGTACATCATCATTCTGGTAATACATAAATGTCACACTACTCCGGCTATTGATAAGAATCTCTTGTTTTGGATAACAGATTCAATCTATCCGTTATATTCAACCAATGCAATTGACTTATATGGGTTTACAGGCAAATCTGCCCTTTTATTGTTTTTTGTATGGCAATCTTATGATTTAATAAAAAATTCTTTAAGTGTGATATTGCAAACGAAAGAGATGTTCAGCAACCAATGGGCAGGCAAACAGCCTATAGGCCCCAGGAACCGAATTATAATTACACCTGATACCCAGTAACCCAAGGCCAACTGTGATCCGACTCTGTCTGCTATCTGTACTCATGCTGATGCCTCTTGCCCAAGCCAAGTCGCAGGCCAATCGGTCGGTGACCTTTTCCACCAGTTTCTCCATCGCGCCTTTCTTTACTGAAGACCGCCACAACGGCATCCAATACCAGTTACTGAAACAAGCCTTGCAACACAGGCAACTCACCTTGGGAGATATCGCTTTTACGCCCCCCAAACGCGCCTTGCGGCTGCTGTTGGCCGGCCAGGTCGATTGTCTTATCAATGCTCCGCCCGGACTCAAAGGGATGCACTACAACCCGAGCCTGCTCAGTTACCAAAACAGCATCTTTCTGCTCGCCGATAACCAGAGAATCATTGAGCAAGTCGCCGATCTCGCCCATATACGCCTGGCGGCCTTTCAAAATGCCAGCCATTACCTGGGAGCGGAATTTGCCAAGATGGCCCGCCTGAATCCGGATTACAGTGAAATTGCCAATCAGAGTAATCAGGTGGCTATGTTGCTGGGGAATAGAGTTGAGGCAATAGTGTTGGAAAGGCGAATTTTTGCCTATAACTATCAAAAACTTGCTGAGAAAAAGGACTCACTTCCTCCTGTAAGGGAAGTATCGCTGTTCGAAGAGGCCCCACGCTTTCTGGCTTGCCGGGATCCTGAGATAGCCGCCGAAATAACCGCCGGTATCGAGTGGCTTTATGAGCAGGGAGTTGCCGAGCGTATTCTGGCCGAACCACCACAGTTTGATGACTGACAATATTCAAACCCGAGTAGTTTTCCATCAGGCTTTATTTATCTGAAAAAGCAGCAGATAAATAAAGTCAAAGCTGAAATTCAAACACAATCCCACATTAAACCCTCTTCAGACAATCAAATATTCCGCATAAAGTCTTGCCGCCTTAACATATCGAAGTTAGCTTAATTAGTGGATGAGCATACTTATCCGTTCAACAAAATAATGACAATCAACAAGAGAAATGCGACATGAAAATATCCACCACCCTAATGATGTTGGGTCTTTGTAGTGTCTGCTCCCTGAGTCATGGCGCCACCGGCGTCGCCTTTGTCCATGGAACAGGAAAACAAACCGATGCCCTGAACGATTACTGGACCCGCGAGTTTGTCGATTCAGTTCGTCAAGGTATCAGCACCCCGAGTAACTATCAGGTCATCAACTGTGACTTCGAACAATATATGTGGGATGAGGCCGCTGCCGGCTGTCTGGTCGCTCAGCTGCAGAGCTTTATCAACGCCCGCAATCTGGATCAACTGATCCTCATCACCCACTCCAATGGCGGCAACATAGTGCGCTGGGTCTTGTCCAATCCCACCTGGGATGGGCGTTATCCAGCTGTGATCAACAGCATCAGCCGAGTGATAGCGCTGGCTCCTTCCAGTGCCGGTACCCCACTGGCCGATGCCGTCACTCAAGGCAATGTGTTTGAAACCAGTCTCGGCTGGCTGCTCGGTTACGACAGCGATGCCGTCAAACAGCAGCAAGTGGGTTGGATGGCGCAATACAACAGTCAATGGCTGTACGGCACAGCCGGGCGCCCTTCTCTGGGTAAGCCTTTTGAAGCTGTTGTCGGCTCGGACGTGGAGTCGGCAGTTTGGGACAGCGACAGCTATTGCGGCGGCTATCAGTACCAGGTCGGGTTGGAGACTACCCAAAACTGGCTGGATAACTGCTCCGACGGTTTTCTTGAGTGCAGCTCCCAGAGTGCCGCCGGCAGTGTCTGGTTTACCGATAAGCAGAAAACCCGTGACAGAGAACCTTTGAGTCACCATCAAAGCCGCCGGGCCTGTTTTAATCTCGACACCCTTCTGCGCAATCATATCTGAGGACGTAAGTATGAAGATGCATATCAGCAAGACACCGCTGCTGGCAGCGATACTCCTGAGCCTCACGGGTTGCCAGGATGATGCCAAGGTAGAACAGAACCAGCAGCCCAAAAGCCTGACCTTGGCCATGGTGCCGCCCCAGACAAGCGATATCAAGGCTTCAGAAGAGCTAGATACAGGGCAATTGCCGCCCTTGAATACTTCCAGGGAAGATGTCAGCTTTGTCAGGGCGCTGTCAGGGGAGTATCAAGCCCAGCTGCCGGACAAAACCGCCAGTGCCAGCAGTGATGAATACTGGTTGATGGTTACAGGCGCCGAGCTTAACCAGGGCATAGAGCTGCCATTAACCCAAGGCAGCAGCGTTATCCGTCTGGCTCCTCGCTGGGATAAAAGCAGCGGCGCCCCGACTGCCCCCAAGAGCATTGCTCCGGACGCAGTTCAACTCAGCTCGGCCGCAGGCAAAACTGAGAACAAGCGTCTTATCCGCCGCGCCGTAGACTCTGAGTCTCTGGCCAGCGCCGGGATGGATGATGACTCCAGTGCCCTGTTGCTGAGCTCAGATATCAAGCCCGGTCTCTATCGCCTGCAGGTCGCCGCAGCGCTGACCGCCACTGACAACTATCTCGTCAATGTCAAAGAGAAAGGGTCTGCCTATCGTCTCAAGTTAAGCACCCCATCATCACTCGAGGCCAACACCCATCTCGAGTTGGAGCTGGCGCTTGAGAACGATAAGGCCATGGGTTCACCTCGTTTGGCCAGTGCCCGGCTGCAGCAAGCAAGCGGCGAGCAAACCCCACTGCAACTCAGCCAAAGTGGCAACAGCTGGCGACTGCAAAATGAGCAGCTGCCCATGCCCTCAAGCAATGCGGGTTTCAGTGAATTGGTGGTCGATATTGAGACACAGGTGGATAACACCTTGGTACGACGAACAGTCAAGACCGCCTTCAAGCAGTTCTATCCATCGGCGCGGCTGGTACCCGAAATCAAAGTTGGTTGGCAAAATGGTCTGCCAAGTGCCCTCAACTTTACGCTGGAGCTGGCCCAAAGTGGTCGTTTTGGGGTGTCGGCAATACTCACAGGGATGGACTCCCAGGGGCGGGAAATCGCCATACTGCAGAGTGAAAGCGCAGCCTGGCTGACACAAGAGCAAAACAGTCTGCAGTTGCCTCTAAACCTTGAGCTAATCCAAAATTCGGGCTTAAAGCCGCCCTATGGTGTCAGGGCAGTTGAGCTCAAGGATATGGGGCAGATGGTGCGCTTGAGTTACCGTGATAAGGCGCTGAGTTTAGATGCCCTTTAAGGCCAACTTTCAGGTAGAGAGAAACTTATAGCCAGAAAGCAACTCATAGCCCAAAAGCAACAAAGCCCGATGCAGATGTCAGCATCGGGCTTTTTACTCTGCAGCTTGGCTGCAACTAATTGCGCCTTTATAACCCCACTCTTTCAGCCAAGCTTTTGAATCAATGCCCTTCCATCGCATGCAACTTGGCCTGATAGCGTTTTTTCTGCTCGCCGTCACCGGCCAGCGCCAACGCCTTTTGCAGATTGCTCTTCGCCCGGTCGGAGTCCCCTTTTGCCCAATAGGTTCTAGACAAACCAAAGTAAAACTCGTGACGATAATCCGCCTTCTCAATCGCTCTTCGATACCAACTCAGTGCCTCGTCATATTGGCTATCCATGTAGGCTTGTTGCGCCATATCATAGTAATAATAAGGATTACGGATCCGGGCAAGCTCCAGTACCTTGTGCACTTCGGCCCATTCATCCAGTCTGTCCTGGCTGCTCAGCATGACCGCCAGGTTATAGAGGGTAGTCATGTTTTCCGGCTCAAGCGTCAACGCATAGCGGTAGACCCGCTCGGCCATCTGTTCCATGCCCCTGGCGCGATAGAGCACCGCCAGGCTGTTGAGCGCCGGAATAAACAGACTCTGCTGTTGCAGGCTCTTTTTCAGCAAGCCGTATGCGAGATCCCAATTCTCATTGATCAATGCCTCGGCCGCCGCATTGTTGTAATACATGGCGACCACAGTACCTTGGCTGATCTTATTGACCTTATAGCTGCGCACAGCACGCTCTGGCATGAAATCCACCAGGATGGAACGCTCGGTGACATGGAAGACATGATTATTCTTGGGCGGGTATAGCTTGAGGTTGATATGACCATTGACCAGATAAAAGGCGCCTTGACGATCCCAGACCGGGGGCACTTCCACATCACGAAATTCAACCTCTATCCCCAGTTGTTGCGCCATGGCCGCCGTCAGGATCACCAGTGACATGCAGTTTCCGGCCCTGTCGTGAAAGGTTTCGGCGGCGGTGCGGGTGTAGTTGTCCTGATAGCGAAAGCCGCCCTTGTCGGCATGGATATAGTCAGCCAACCACTCGTGGGCCAACTCCTGATTGGAGATGAGTGCGCTGCGGCTATAGGCACCTCTGAGCAACTGCACCGCCTCGGTAGGCAAGGCGAATAATTCGGCGGGCTCGGGGATATTCCCAACCTCTTTGAATTGGTTATCCTGAAACAGGCTGCCAAGGGCCATCTTGCTTGGCACCGGGGTACTGTTGCAACCGCAAAATAGCAGCAGCAAAACCGCACCAATTAAGCGACTCAACATGGTAGCGGATAGAGCGCCAGAGAGAACACGAGTGAGAGAGCCGGAGAAAGCGCTTGAGAAAGTGCCTGAGAACATAAGGCCTCCTGAGTTAAGGCTTCTTTACTGAAAGCTTAAGTCAGACTGGCCACTCCTGCCGCGCCAAAGGGTGACAAAATGTGAATATCCCCTAGTTCAAGCCTTCATTCCCGGGAGCGATAACTTCGAAACCCGGCTTGGGGATCCCTATATAGAGCTGCTGTTGCCGGTAAAGATAGGGGCGATAAAAATGGCCATCGCAGGAAAAGTAGCGATAGGGGCGCATGTAAGGAACACATATGGCAGGCAGGCTGCGGAGGATCTCCAGTTGCTGCTGCGAGCGCAGTAGTTCCTGCCACTCATGCTGACGCAGTAATTCATCCCTGACGGCAAAGGCATCGAAGGGCTCACTGGCATCACGAACCACCACTTGACCTGCCTCGGCATTGCCAAGCCACAGCAAGGTGCTGCACAAAGTGCAGAGAAAAGTACCGGTCAGCTTCATTACACTGAGAGTCTTCATCGCCATCCCCTTAGGCTCCAGGCTGTTTCTGCTTTCAGTCTGCCCCCAAGAGCGTCTGTCATCAAGCGCCATAGCCGCAAAATGCGCTTTTCCTGGCCGACTCCCCCCAAGCCAGGTAACCACAAGGCCGGTAACCCCAAAGCCAGCTCTAACCAAAAGCCACCTCACAAGAGATGGCTTAAAGATAAAGGAAGCTTGCCTGGTCTCTCAAGAACACTCATGGCTTATCAGCTGGCGTGCCTGGCCTTTCAACTGGCGTTCTTGGCTTATCAATTGGCGCTCTTGACAGTCACAAACTCAGGATAGGCATCGATACCGCAATCCGACGCGTCCATACCGTTGTATTCTTCCTCTTCGGTCACCCGGATCCCCATGGTCACTTTCAAGGCGCCCCACACCAGCAATGACGCCAGGAACACCCAGGCAGAGATCACCGCAGCGCCAAACAGTTGCCCTGTCACACTGGCATCGGCATTGGACAGAGGCACCATCATCAAACCGAAGAAACCGGCGACCCCGTGCACCGAGATAGCCCCGACAGGATCATCTACCTTGATGCGGTCAAAGCCCACGATGGAGAACACCACCAAACCGCCGGCTACCAGGCCTATCACACCCGCCATAGGCAGAGAGGGCGACAATGGATCGGCCGTGATAGCCACCAAACCAGCCAAAGTACCATTGAGTATCATGGTCAAGTCGGCCTTGCCCCACACCATCTTACAGACGATCAGTGCAGATACCGCGCCGAAGGCCGCCGCCGAATTGGTGTTGACGAAGACTTTGGCCACGGCGCTGGCATTCTCGGCATCAGAGACCAGTAACTGAGAACCACCGTTGAAACCGAACCAACCCATCCAGAGGATAAAAGTCCCCAGGGTTGCCAGCGGCAGGTTGGATCCCGGGATAGGGTTAACCTGGCCATTGGCGCCATATTTACCTTTACGGGCCCCCAGCAGCAAGACGCCGGCCAAGGCCGCGGCCGCACCGGCCATATGCACTATGCCGCTACCGGCAAAGTCGACAAAGCCGGCTTCGGAAAGGAAACCACCGCCCCAGGTCCAGTAACCTTCCACCGGATAGATGACTGCCGTCATTACCAGGCTGAATGCCAGGAAAGCCCACAGGCGCATGCGCTCGGCCACGGCGCCGGAAACAATCGACATGGCTGTAGCCACAAATACCACCTGGAAGAAGAAATCAGACTCCAGCGCATGGTCGGCGTCAGCAGCTTGAGATCCTATCAAGGTGCTGATGCTCGGCAGCCAGCCGCCCTCGCCATTGTCCACATACATGATGTTGTAACCCACTATCAGGTAGGTGATACAGGCGATTGAATAGAGACAGATGTTTTTGGTGAGTATCTCTGTAGTGTTTTTGGAACGCACCAACCCAGCCTCCAGCATGGCGAAACCCGCCGCCATCCACATCACCAGCGCGCCGGAGATCAGAAAGTAAAAGGTGTCCAGCGCAAAACGCAGCTCTGTGACCGTAGTACCCAATTTGCTCAGTTCTTCCATCTTCTCCCCCTTACAGCGCTTCTGTGTCTGTTTCGCCCGTACGAATACGGATAACCTGTTCCAGATCTGTCACAAAGATCTTGCCGTCACCTATCTTGCCGGTATGGGCGGCGTTGGTGATGACCTCCAGCAGGTGCTCAAGATTCTCCGCCTTGGTGGCAATCTCGAGCTTAACCTTGGGCAGAAAGTCCACCTGATACTCGGCTCCCCGATAGAGCTCTGTATGCCCCTTTTGTCGGCCAAAACCTTTTACTTCGGTGACCGTCATCCCCTCAATGCCTATGCCCGCAATCGCTTCGCGGACATCATCAAGCTTGAACGGCTTAATGATTGCGCTGACTAATTTCATCCAGACCTCCAGAATCGCCTTGCTGTATTGGTGTTATGCCAAAAGCAATTCAAGCATCAGGCCAAAATGTTAATTTTTTGTTTTATAAAGAGTTAGCTTTTACGGGCCAGGTTAAGAGCTGCAGATATGCACCAATTAAGTGCAAGTAAGGCTTATGCGCACAAAAAAAGCGCAATCATCTACGACCTAAGGCCTATTGGCTTAAGCCCTGTACTGACGTTAACTGAATGTCCTGTCGTTGACTGGAGAGAAAGAAGGACTCGTTTGCACCTGTCCTAAGACCAACCTAAAGGAGAACAAGATGTTAAAAGCGGAAGAATGTGTGCTGGTCATAGTGGATGTTCAGGGCAAACTGGCGCAGATAATGGACAAGAGTGAACAGCTGCATCAACAACTGGCCATGCTGATAGAAGGCACGGCCTTGTTTGATATCCCAGTGCTCTGGCTGGAACAGTTGCCACAGAAGCTCGGCCCTACGACAGAGTCGCTGGCTGCCCTGCTATCCAAGACCACTTCGCCGATTGCCAAGCATCACTTCAGTGGCTGGCACTGCCCGGCGTTCCGTGAGGCACTGTTGAGCACGGGCCGCAAACAGGTACTGCTGGCCGGGATAGAGACCCATGTCTGTGTCTATCAAACCTGTGGTGATCTTATCGAGCAGGGTTTCTATGTGCACTTGATAGCCGATGCCGTCAGCTCCCGCAGTGAAAGCAACAAACGCTTGGGAATAGAGATGATGAAGCAGCAGGGAGCCAGGCTCAACAACAGCGAATCTTTATTGTTTGAACTGCAACATCAGGCAGAAGGTGAACGCTTTAAGGCTCTGCTTAAGCTGATCAAATAAGCCTGTAATCACTCACTGGCTACCACTGCTGGCTTGTAAGATAAAAAATCCCCGCGGTGCGGGGATTTTTCATTTTGTTATGTTAACGACTGTTACTTGTAGGTTGCTTCACGCTTCTTGGCTTCAGCATCCCACTTAGGCAGAACATTTTTCTTGAAGTCTTCCTTGTCGGAAACCATCTTCTTCATGTCCATACCCAGAGCAGCCTGAGCCTTGGCCTTGGTGGAGATATCAGGCAGAGCGACAGGCTCTGTGATACCTTTCTTGGCCAGCAGCTGCGCCAGTTTCACCCGGGCATTGGCAGCCTTGTCAACCGCAGTACCCAGTACCCGCAGCGCTTCATCAGGAGCGTGAGCCGCGACACCGTGAGAGGCGATAGCATAATCCCAGCGCCATTGAGCATGACGGATATCAGTCAGGATTGGCTTCATCTCGGCTTCGGTCGCACCGGCTTTCCAGGCGGCAGCAGCTTCGAAGTGTGCCTTGACGATTTGATCTTCAGCCTTCAGCTTCAGCTCTTTAACTTTGGCTTTACGCTCGGCAGTCAGGTTCTCCATAAACTCTTTGCTCTGAGTGTGGCACTGAGCACAGGTTTCTTCGAAGCGGTCGAACGGATTACCCACTTTGTGATCGGTGAACTTACGACCCTTGTCGTTGGTTACTTTCGGCATGTGACAGTCAACACAGGTCACGTTGTTCTTACCGTGAACCCCCAGCTGCCAGGTTTCATAACCTGGGTGCTGTGCCTTCAGCATAGGAGTCTTGGACAGAGCGTGAGTCCAGTCGGCAAACTCGATGGCATCGTAGTAAGCTTCCATGGATTCCACTGTAGTGCCTTGATCCCATGGGAACTTAACAAAGCCCTTACGGCCTTCCACTTTCTCAAAGTAGTATTCTACGTGACACTGGCCACAAACCATGGATTGCTTGTCTTTGCGGGAAGCCTTATCAAATGGCGTACCCAGGGTCTCCATGGCGCGCTCGGCAAAAGGACGGCCCAAACGCAGCTTGGGCGAACCTTTCTCGTGACAATCGCCACAACCTATGGCGTTAACCACTTCAGGGCCACCTTTGGCCCACTTGCCGGTGAAGTAACCATCTTCACCCTGCTCTTCAATCAGGCGAGGTACATCCGGGCTCTTACAGCTCCAGCAAGCCATTGGCATTGGACCATCTTCGGCACTCTTTGGCGCACCGGTACGCAGGGTGTTGCGCACATCGGTCACGGCATAAATGTGGCCACGAGGAGCATTGTAGTCCTTGGCGAAACCATAACCGGCCCACAGGATCACCAGGTTGGGATCTTCTGCCAATACGTCAACAATTTCAGAACTCTTTGCAGTGTCATGCCAACTGGCATATTGATTTTTGAACTTGTCTTTGTAGACTTCGTTGCGAGGCTCGGTCTTGTCACTCGCAAACGCACCGGCAGCCATTACGCTTGCCGCGACCAATGCACTGAGTGCAAAGGATTTTTGGCTTAATTTTTTCACCATCTCATCTCCGTGTTACTTTATCGTTATTTGCAATAACCACGACATCTCCAAAGTCAAAAGTAGCCGCTTGAATACGCCAAAAATATACCTCTTAGGGGGTATCCGGAGCGAAGTTTGCGCCAGATCAAAATGTGAAGGCGATGTTGTTCACATTTTTGTACTCTTGTTAATGTATTCAAGCGCTGGCTAATGTAGAACTCTGAGACCCAAGTCCTTTTTTATTCTCGACAATCTTATCGGCGCGTTTTCTTTCCGATAATCGAGAGTAATGCTGCAGGGACTGAGGAAATCTTAGCAAAAGTGAGTGAATATTTCATGAAACGAGGCAGTTTGACCTCTACCATTTTAGGCTTAATGCTGACCCTTATCCTGCTCTCAAGCGGTCTGGCCACTTTTGCCATTATCAATCTGTCTTACAGCCTGGGAGATGCCAGGGCGATCAACGCTTCCGGCTCCCTGCGAATGCAGAGCTACCGGCTGATGTTTTATGCCAACTCCGGCAGTGAAGAAGCGCTGCAAAAAATTCGCGAATTTGAAAACACCCTCTACTCAGATGCCTTGGTACGCTCTATGGACTGGTCATCGCCGGCCAGGCTCGGGCAGCAATACCAACTGGTGATCAGCAAGTGGAAGGTCATGAAGTACTACATAGAGCAGGAAGACTCGCGCAACTATGCCTCCTCGCTGAAAGACTTTGTCGATACCATAGATTTGCTGGTATTGGAGATGGAGCACCACGCCGCCTTCAAACTAAGATTGCTGGCCGTCAGCCAGATAGTGGGCTTGGGGTTGATGCTGCTGATTGCCTTTATCGCCGTGCGCTTTACCAAACGCAAGGTGGTGGTGCCGCTGCAACAGATGATGGAATCGGCCAACACTATTTCCAAGGGTAACTTTGCCGTCGAAATGCCGAAGACGGAATATATTGAGCTCAGCGCTCTTTCCGATGCCCTCGACAGTACGGCTCAGGAGCTGGCAACTCTCTACGGCAACCTGGAAACTCAGGTGAAGGAGAAGACCCTGGCGTTGACCCGTGCCAACCGTGAGCTCAAATTTCTTTATGACAATCTGGTGTTGCTGCATTCGGGCAAACTCAATTTCGAGGTGATGCGGCAGTCGCTGCTGCAACTCAAGGAGTATGAGCACCTGCAACATCTGCGGCTGATTATTCAGCAGGATGAAGATGCCATGGAGGTGATCGCCACCGACGAGGATATCTGGCCGCAATCCGGACAGACCATGCAGTTTCCGCTCAAGTTTGAACAACAGGAACTCGGCTTTCTGGAAGTGATAGGCGAGCACGATATCAATGTGCCCCTGTTTGAAAACTTCGCCATCATGCTGGCTCGCTCGATAGTGATTCACAACGCCTCCGAACAACGCCAACAGCTGGCCCTGCTGGAAGAGCGGGCGGTTATCGCCAGGGAGCTACACGATTCTCTTGGGCAACTGCTGTCCTTCCTGAAAATCCAGATAAGTTTGCTGCGTAAAGGCCTCGACCAGAGCTGCAAAAGCCCGGCGGTGACCCAACAGCTCGAAGAACTCAATGAAGGGGTGACCACAGCCTACGCCCAGCTCAGAGAACTGCTGTCTACCTTCCGCCTGACTGTTAAAGAACCCAATCTGCGCAACGCCCTCGAGGCCATGCTGGAGCAACTGCGCAGCCAAACAGACACGGAGCTGGAACTCAGCTATCGCCTGCCGCCACAGTTACTGGCGGCGCACCAACATATTCATATTCTGCAGCTCACCCGAGAAGCCACCCTCAATGCCATTAAACATGCAAATGCGAGTCGTATTTGTATCAGCTGCGAAAAGAACTCTGATAACATGGTGGTTATCAGTGTCGAAGACAACGGCATAGGCCTGGCGCATATCAAGGAAAGGGATCAACATTTCGGCATAGGGATAATGCACGAGCGAGCCAGCCGCCTCTCGGGTATGGTTGAATTTTCCAGCAATGCGTCGGGAGGCACCAGTGTTGTCCTGACTTTCCCACCTCAGCAGGAGCCACATCATGGGTAAACCTTATTCAGTTCTGGTAGTCGATGACCATCCCTTACTGCGTCGCGGTATCTGTCAGTTACTGGCATCCGATCCTGACTTTAGTCTCTTCGGTGAAGCCGGTACCGGGCTCGACGCCTTGGCGGCTACCGCCGAAAACGAACCGGACATTATCCTGCTGGATCTGAATATGAAAGGCATGACGGGTCTCGATACTCTGAACGCCCTGCGTCAGGAGGGAGTCACCTCCAGAATCGTTATCCTGACGGTTTCCGATGCCAAACAGGATGTTATCCGTTTGCTGCGAGCCGGCGCCGATGGTTACCTGCTCAAGGATACCGAACCCGATCTGCTGCTTGGGCAGCTGAAAGAAGCCATGTCCGGCCACCGAGTGATCAGCGCCGAAGTGGAAGACTATCTGTTTGAATTGAAAAATGCCGCCGACGAGGAAGCCTGGCTCGATAGCCTGACACCGAGAGAGTTGCAGATACTGCAGCATCTGGCTGAAGGCCAGAGCAACAGGGTGATCTCCGAAGAACTGCATATCAGCGAAGGCACGGTCAAGGTGCATGTCAAAAACCTGCTTCGCAAGGCCAATGCCAAGTCCCGCACCGAAATGGCGGTGCGTTATCTCAACCGTTAAGCCACGAAAAAGGGACGCCACTGCGTCCCTTCTCATTGCTGCCAATGCCGCTTGTTCAGCGGCTCTGGTGCAGAAAGTCACACCAACTCTCAAGCACATCCTGAAAGTCTTCCAGGCCGCACCAGGCTTCTGACTCGGCATCATAAAGAGAGAGGGACTCATCCAACTCCTGACTCTCACCGAATTCGAGCACATTGGCGTAAACCCGCACCTGCTCCTGATCCAGTTGCAGCGTCAGATCCCGGCCAATCAACTGCCATTCGCGAATGCGCCCTGACTGTAAATCCGCCAATGCCTGTTTGACCTGAGTGCAGATCTCGGCGTTATCCGCCAACTCTTCAGAGAACCATTGCCCCAGTACATGATGCTCCATACTGAAGCGGGCCATTGCGGTTCCCGTCAGTGAATTGCGCCGAAATTCGTATTCCATGGTGCCACTTCTTTTGCTGTAATCAAACCTATCCTAATTTTAACCCAGAGCCCAGGGGATTGCCCATAGTTATGCCTGGGCTTTACTTTCTATCGTAATATCATTCCCTATAGAAGTTTGACTTGCTCAGAACTGTGTCAACCATTGGGGTTCAAGCCAGATTGGCGATGGCATAGTGATGCTACGGCGAGACAAGTTGGTGTAGTCATCGGGTGGCTGACAAGCTCCCCAAGGGCGAGTTGAAAAAGCACGTATGCGGCGCAAGCCAATGTCGCTTTATCCCGATATCCTTCCATTACTTTACTTGCCTGCCCAGCTTTTCATTGTCACTGAGTGAGTAAATTCCTATGCCCAGTGGTATAACTAGGTTAGCTTGAACTAAAGCAAACCTATGAGAGTGAATCTATGGCCGAAAAACAGTTTTGTGCCTTGCTGCTCAGCGGGGAGATGGCAGGCAAGGAGTTGACGCAGCAACAGGTCAGCGACTGGCGCCCGGAGCAGGGCATACTCTGGCTGCATCTGGACTATAAGAAGAAATCCAACCGTCAGTGGTTGCAACAACACAGCGGCCTGGAAGCGCTGGAAGTGGCTGCCCTGTTGGCGCAGGACACTCGCCCCAGGGTGGTACAATCCGGCCAGGGCTTCCTGCTGGCGCTCAGAGGGGTCAATCACAACCCAGGGGCCGACCCTGAAGACATGGTGTCGATACGCCTCTACCTGGACAATCACAGAATTATCAGCACCAGCAGTCGCGAGCTGTTATCGGTCAAAGACATCATCCAGAGCGTCAGCCAGGGAGCTGGCCCCGGCAATACCGGGGAGTTTTTGCTGGCGCTGACGCAGCGTCTCACCCAACGTAAGACGGAGTTTATCGACCGGCTGGAAGAAACTGTCGACGATCTGGAAGACAAGGTCATGGCCGGTAAAGACAGGGATCTACGCAGCGATATCGCCGAGCTCAGGCGCCAGATAGTGGTGGTCCGGCGCTACCTGGCGCCGCAGCGGGAAGCCTTTACCCGCCTGCTGGCAGACTCGGCCAAGGTATTTGATGAACAGCAGCGGCTTAAATTCAACGAAATCAATGATCAACTCATTCGCTGCATCGAAGATCTGGACGCAATAAGAGACAGGGCCAGCGTCACCCAGGAAGAGTTACAAAACCGTCAGGCCGAGGCAGTCAATCGCCGCCTCTATTTCCTGTCGCTGATCAGCGCCGTCTTTCTGCCGCTGGGTTTTCTTACCGGTCTGCTCGGGGTCAATATCGCCGGGATCCCGGGCGCCGATGTCGGCTGGGCCTTCGGAGCCTTTTGCCTGTTCCTGTTGCTATTGGTAGGGGGACAGTTGTGGCTGTTCTATCGCTATAAGTGGCTTTAGAATTACTGACGCAATAAGTGACTGTAAACAGAAAGGACGCCGGCGGCGTCCTTTTCAATATCGGGTATCCACTTTCCGTAAAAGAAGGGATTACTTGGCAGAAGCCTCGGCTTCGGTCGGCTCTACGGGGGCTTCGGCCTTTTTGACCTTGAGCAACTCGACTTCAAAGATGAGTGTGGAGTTGGCAGGAATAGTGCCCATATCACGCTCGCCATAGGCCAGCTCTGATGGGATAACGAAGCGATACTTGGCGCCTACCGGCATCAACTGAACCCCTTCGGTCCAGCCAGGGATCACCCGGTTCAGGGCAAATTCTGCCGGTTCACCGCGGGAGTAGGAGCTGTCAAACTCAGTGCCGTCGATCAGAGTACCACGGTAGTGAACTGTCACTACGTCTTCGGCGGCCGGCTTCTCACCCTCGCCTGGAGTCAATACTTCGTATTGCAGACCGGACTCAGTGGTGATCACACCCTCTTTGGCCTTGTTCTGTTCCAGATAAGCCTTGCTTTCCTGCATCGACTTGGCCGCCATCTCCTGGACCTTGGCCATACGTTTTTCATTCAGCTTCTGGTCCAGACCTTCAAGCACTTTCTGCATCTCATCTTCAGTCAGTTGCAGCTCGTCTTTCAGCCCCTGTTGGAAACCAGTCACAATCAAAGCACGATCGACTGAGAAACCCAGCTCTTCCTGCTCCTTGATATGGCCGGCCATGTAGCGGCCAATAGAGGCGCCCACGCTATAGGCTTCTTTCTGCTCGACAGAGCTCAGTTCCACTTTGTCGGCACTCGCTGTTTTTTGTTCTTGGTTACAGGCGGAAAGGCCGATCAGGGCCAGTGCGACCAGTGAAATTTTGTAAATCGGTTTCATTAAAGGCATCCTCAGGATCTTCAAATGGTTACAATTAACCCAAAATATGTAAGACGACTCACTTTATACCAGTTAACTTTGAGATACAAAGCAGATTATCCATACTGGTTAACAAGGGAAAGCGGCCGACAAACCGATAACCCTTGCATGGAAGCGACAGCGTTTTACCCTTACTCAAAATGACAAGTCGAGGCGGTATAAGTTCATGGCAATAAACAGATTGCTACTTATTTGCACGCTCAGTTTTACTTTGCTTGGCCTTGGTGCCTGCCATCCAGGCCCCAATAGCAGCCAATCCCTGGCGGCCGATCCCAGCTACAGCGCCAGCCTCTCTGCCGATGGCCGCTACGCTTTGATAAGCAGCCAGGAGGGGATCAGGCTTTGGGATCTCAGACAAGGCGCGGTCAAGTATCAGTGGGCTCAAGGCAGTGAAGCCAATGATGTCATCGCCACAGATATCTCGGCCAATGGAGAATATGCGGTGACGTTAAGCCGCGATTCAGTTGCACTGTGGAAAATCGCCGACGGCCGGGCGGCGGGTTGGTGGTCACTGCCGGCAGTAGCCCAGACTGTGGCCGTGGCCGACAACGGCCAGTTGCTGGTAGGGCTGGCCGATGGCGCGGTGATGTCGCTGACCCCGACCACAGGTGTGCTGGTGAAATTTCTTGGCCACAGTGAAAAGGTCAACAGCGTTGCCCTCTCTGCCGATGGCCGCCTGGCATTGACCGGCGCCAACGATGCCACCGCCCTGCTGTGGCGCACCCAGGATGCTCAGGTACTGAGGCGTTGGCAGATGGACTCCAGGGTACTGAAGGTTGCCCTCAGCCGCAGCGGTAACCTTAGTTTAGTGTCCGACAGTACCGGCAATGCCGACATTTGGCACAATGATTCTGGGAAACTGGCCAGCTCGCTGGCGATAGTCCGGCGGCAAATGAACTTTTCGGCAGCGCGCTTTATCCAACAGGAGCAGGCCTTGTTGACCGGCACGCCGGCCAGAGAATTGAGTCTGTGGCAGGTCGATTCGGGGAAAAAAGTCGCCAACTGGCAAGTTTCACTGCCAAAAAAGCCTTTGCCCCAAAGCGCCGTAGTATACTCAGTGTCTGAATCCGACAACGGCCAACTTCAGAGTATCAGCAGTGCCAGCTTGCTGGAACGCTGGTCGGCGCCAACACAGAGGTAAGTAATGCAAGCAATCCCGGACAGGATCGAAGAGCTCGAAACCAAGCTGTCATTTCAGGAAGCCACACTGGAAGAATTGAGTCAGGAGATTTTCGAACTCAATAAGGTAGTGGCCGAGCAGCAGTTTCAGATCCAGTTGTTAATCAGTAAACTCAAAGCGGTAGAACCGAGCAATATCGCGTCTCAATCGGAAGAAACGCCGCCGCCTCACTACTGAGTCGAATAAAGGGGGGATAAGGATGTTAGCCATAGCAACCTACGGAGAACGTATTCTGGGGCAGGCTGCCCAGCCGGTTCAACAGTTCGATGAACCTTTGGCGGCCCTGGCCGAGAAAATGCTCGAGACCATGAAACTGGCACAGGGGGTTGGCATAGCCGCGCCTCAGGTAGGCCAAGGTATCCGCTTGTTTATTATGGCATCCCATCCCAACGACAGATATCCGGATGCGCCTTTGATGGCGCCCCAGGTGGTGATCAACCCGCAGATACTCAAACGCTCAGGCAAGATGCTGGCCGGAGAAGAGGGTTGCCTGTCTCTGCCCGGTGAAAGAGTACAGATTCTGCGCCATGAAAGCATTGAGGTACGTTATCAGGATCTCAGCGGCGAGTGGCAGCAAGAATGGTTACAAGGCTTTGTCGCGCGCATTTTTCAGCATGAATATGATCATCTGGAAGGACTCACCTTGAGAGAACGACTGGAGATCCAAAACCAAGGAGCCGACTCTTGAAGTCAGGCAAGTTACTGCTGCCACTGTTGTTGTCTCTGAGCCTCACTGGCTGCGCCTTCAACAGTGTATTGGTCAACTATCCATCACAACTGGCCGGCGTTCGCGCCGAACTCAACTCATCAATGCCGGGCAATGCCGCCAAGGAGTTGGCAGGCGGGATCAGCAGCCGCGATGGCCTGCTCTATGCCCAGGAAGCGGGGCGCGCCGCGCAGATAAGCGGCGATTTCACCGCCAGTAAAGACTATTACCAAAGCGCCATAGCCGCCTATCAGGCATTCGACGACAAAGCCAAGCTCAGTTTGTCCGAGCTGGGTTCACAGGGTGGCAGCCTGCTGCTGAACGACAATATCATTCCCTATCGTGGTCCCGGGTATGAGCGCATCATGCTGCACCAATATCAGGCTCTCAATTATCTGTTTGCCGGCGATGCCGAAGGCGCGTTGGTGGAGGTGCGTCGCAGCAATGAACTGCAATCGCTGGAACAGCAAAGGTACGAGAAATCCAGCAGTGCGGTGCAGCAGATGGCCAACGGCACTATCAGCGCCGAAATGGATAAACTGGGCAAGGCTGCCGGCAGTGTCACCAGCTCGTTTTTGAACGCCTACAGTTACTACACCACAGGGGTACTGCACGAAATCCTTGGTGAGCGCAACGATGCCTTTATCGACTATCGCAAGGCGGCGCAGATTATGCCGGAGAATCCTTATCTGCAGCAGGATCTGGTGCGCTTGGCCAAAGAGCTTGCCATGCCTCAGTATGATGAGTTCAAACGCCGTTGGGGAGAAGCGCCCACGCCCGCCAAGGGGCAAGGTCAGGTCATCTTGCTGCTGGAGCGCGGCTTTGTGCCCGCCAAGGAGAGCCTAACAGTTCCCTTCATCATTCACGGCAACTGGCAAACTGTCTCTCTGCCCACCTATATGCCCTCCAGAGTGCCGGTCAGCAGTGCCAATATCCGCGGCTTGTCAAAACCTATGACCGCAGCCCCGATAGCCAATATAGATGCCTTGGCCATCACGGCGCTCAAGGAGGAACTACCCTATCTGCTGGTGCGCCAGGCCGCCAGGGTCTATGCCAAGTCGGAAATGGCCCGCAAGGCCGAGCGCAAAGACGGTTCGGACCTTGGGGTGATAGCCATGCAGATATTCAACGTGGTCACAGAGCAGGCCGATCGCCGCAGTTGGCTCACGTTACCTAGGCAGGCACAGATAGCGAGGCAGTTTGTCGATGCCGGCAGCTATCAACTGACTCTGGACAATCAGGGCACGGAAATTCAGGTTCAGAGTGGCAAGACCACTCTGGTCTGGGCAATAGACACTGGCAATGTCACACGTTTTTATACAAAATTGATTTGATAACCTTGAAATGGAACTGACTATGAAACACTTGAAGCTGATACTGATACTGGCAATGGCTATGGGCATGGCAGCCTGTCAATCCAAAGTGGAATACGGTGATGCCACTGAGGTAGAGACAGTGAATGAAAACTTCGGTTCGACAGATCTGCAAGCCATTGCCGCCAAAATGGTCGACAGCATGCTGACTTTCCCGCCTGTGGTGGCCATGACAGCCAACGACAGACCTATCATCTTTGTCGACAAGATCAAGAACAAGACCTCTGAGCATATAGATACTGAGTCAGTGACCGACTCCATCAGCAACAAGCTGCTGCGCTCAGGCAAGTTCCGTTTTATCGATATGACCAAGGTGGATTCAGTGCGCAAGCAACTGGACTACCAGAACAACGCCGGCATGGTTGACCCATCCACCGCCATCAAGTTCGGTCGTCAGATAGGCGCTCAATACATGCTCTACGGCAACCTTTCCAGCATAGTCAAACAAGATGGCAGCACCCGTGATGTCTACTACAAGATGACCATGCGCCTGATGGATCTGGAAACCGGCTTGATCGAATGGTCCGATGAAAAAGAGATCCGCAAAGTGAAGTCCAAGTCCTTCCTCGGGCTCTAACCAAGCATCACACTCCTTCCCAAAAGCCGCTGTCACAGCGGCTTTTTTGTAACATTTCTCCTTTGTTCTTTGTCGGCAAATAGCGTAATTTATGCCGCGGGCGCCAAGCCTGACAGGGTATTAACTTAAGGCGTATCCCTCCCTTTCATTCCTGTTGTGAGGGAAAACACCGACACCCAATGGTAAAACAATAAAAAGCAAGGAATCTGTTTGTGAAATCTCTTCCCCGGTTGTTTGGTCTCAGCCTGTTGGCTGCCGGACTGCTATCACTCAGCGGCTGCAGCAGCACTCAATCCTCTGCAGGTGTGCGGGATGGCAGCGGTTATATCAGTGAGCAACAGGCGATGGCTCGCTCTGCCAGAGTCAGCAATGTCAGCTATGAACTGGACTTTACCTTGGATGGCAGCGAGCGATTTGCCAACCGCACCCTGGTACGTTTCAGTCTCAGCGACAACCAACAGCCCCTGACATTGGACTTGAGCAAGGCGCAGATCACCAGCCTTAAGATCAACGGCCACAGGCTCTATCCCAAATACAATGGCGCCTATCTGGAGATCAGTGCCAAGTTGCTGCTCAAAGGCGACAATGAGATAGAAGTCAGCTTCACACGCCAGCATTCCAGCAATGGTGAAGGGCTGCACCGCTTTGTGGATCCCGTCGATGGCAAGGTCTATCTCTACTCCCACTTTGAGCCCGCCGCCGCGCAGCAGATGTTTGCCGTATTCGACCAACCGGATCTCAAGGCCAGCTACAAGTTAACTGTCAGAGCCCCCAAAGACTGGCAGGTGATCAGCGCCACCCAAGAATTGAGTGTGACCCCGGAGGGTGACAACCAGCTGTGGCAGTTTCCGGCAACACCCAAGTTGAGCCCCTACAACTTTTCCATGCATGCAGGCCCTTACCATGTCTGGCAAGACAACAGCGGCAAATACCCCATGCGCCTGTTTGCCCGCCAATCAGTGGCGGCCCAGGTCAATGCCGCCGACTGGTTCAGATATACAGACGCCGGGCTTAAGTTTTTTGACGACTATTTCGGTATCGACTACCTCTTTAAAAAATACGATCAACTGCTGGTGCCTGACTTCCTCTATGGTGCCATGGAAAATGCCGCCGCCATCACCTTTGCCGAAGGGCGTTTTCTTGGCAGTGGTGAGATGACAGCCAATCAGCGCCAGCGCTTGGCGTCTGTGATCATGCATGAAATGGCGCACCAGTGGTTTGGCGATCTGGTGACCATGAAATGGTGGAACGGTCTGTGGCTCAATGAAAGCTTCGCCTCCTTCATGGGCATGCTGGCGAGCGCAGAAGCCACTGAGTTTGACAATACCTGGCGCAGTTTTTACGCCAGGGGCAAACAGAGTGCCTATCAGCAGGACTCTGGCGTTACCACCCACCCCATAGAAGTGCCTGTAGCCAGCAGTGCCAACGCCTTCGATAATATCGACGCCATCACTTACCAGAAAGGGGCCGCGGTTCTCATTCAACTGCGCCACCTGCTTGGGGAGCAAACCTTCCGCCGTGGCGTCAGTGAATACCTCAAACGCTACTCCTGGCAAAACGCCACACTGGAAGACTTCATTACCAGTCTCGGCCAGGCCGCCAAGCGGGATCTGAGCCAGTGGACCCGGGATTGGCTCTACAGCGCCGGTGTCAACAGCCTCAAGGCTGAGTTCCAGTGCCAAGATGGCCGCATTAGTGAATTTGCCCTGCTGCAGTCGGCAAGCGATCTCGCCTATCCGACGCTCAGAGAGCAAAAAGTTCAGTTGGCCTTACTGAGCAAGGGCCGCCATGAGATGCACCTGCTGCAAACTCTGGCCGTTACCTACCAAGGTGAAAAGACCTTGGTGCCGCAACTTAAAGGCGCGTCCTGTCCTGATTTGGTTTATCCCAACTATCAGGACTGGGGCTATGTCAAAGTCGAGCTCGACCCACGCTCGTTCGATACCGCCTTCAATCACCTGGCCAAGGTAGAAGATCCCCTGCTGCGCGCCATGCTCTGGCAAAGCCTGTGGGACAGTGTCCAGAGCGGTAACTTGCCCTTGAACAAGTATCTGGAAACTGTGCTTATCAATGCTCCCAAAGAGAGCGATTACACCCTGCTGGGGCAAATTCTCGGCAATATGCGCTACAGCAAGACCTTACTCGAGTCGATGGCTCCCATTCACTCGGCCTATGCCGAGCGCGCCATCAGAGCGCTGGCGCAAATGAGTCTGCGTCTGACCATGCAAAACGCGGATAATAAAGATCTGCAGCGGCGCTGGTTCGATGCCTATGTGGACTTTGCCCGCGACGGGGACTCGCTGGATCACCTGCTGTCACTGCTGCAAGGCCACAGCAAGATAAAGGGAGTGGAGCTGGATCAAGATACCCGCTGGCAGCTTATCTATCAGTTGAACCGTTACGATTACCCCACCAGCAAACTTCTGTTACAGCAAGAAGCCAAGCTTGATAACAGCGATTCGGGGCAAAAGGCGGCCATCGCCGCCGAAGTGGTGCGCCCGGAAACCGCCGGTAAACGCCGCTGGCTGGAGAAAATCAACCATTCGGCGCTGCCGTTTGCCAAGCTGAGGGTGGCAATGGAAAACCTCTATCCCAGCAGCCAAGGGCAACTCCAGGCCAGCACCGCAGAGCAGCGCTTGAGTCAGCTGGCCACCCTGGACGCCGAAAAAGGCCCGGTATTTATGCGCAGTTACGCACCGGCATTATTACCGCGTCAATGCAGTCACGCCTCAGTGCTGCAGCTCGAAAAAGCCTTACAGGCCAACCCTGAGCTATCGGCCATGACCCAGCGTAATCTCAAGCAAGCCATAGAGAGAGAGCAGCGCTGCGTACTGATAAAAGATACCCTGAAACCTTAGCAGAAAGACAGAACAAGGGCCTCAATGAGGCCCTTGATTTTCCTGTCCCCCTATACTGTGCCAGAATGTTCAACATGCTTAACATCAAGGAGTCGTTATGGGATTAATCAGTCTGATGCTTGTGATAGTCATAGGCATTTTTGCGGTGATACTCATCAAGGATTACAACCGCAAGCAGCAATACCACCAAAATGGCGAAGTTGAAAAACTGCAACGGGAAGTGGATGAATTGAGGCAGCGAATTGCCAATCTGGAAACCATAGTCACGGACAAAAGCTACGATCTGAAGGACAAGATCAATCGGCTCTAAGACTAACGCAATAGGTTTCTCTTCAGTATATCCGGAACAAAATACTGTATTAATTAAGTTAACTGTCATGATTTTGCTATCCGGCTGTCATCAACCGTCTTTAGCTTAAGCGGCCTGTTTATGACTAAATACCATTCTCGCCAAGTGAATATACTCCTGTGCGAAATAGTATGAGGATCTGCTTAATGAAGGCTTTTCACTCCAAAACAACGTCGGTATTACTTGGCTCTGTACTGTTTGGCCTGTTGCTCGGTGGCTGCAACAGCAATGACAACAACGCCAATACTTCAACCCCGACACAGGATCAGCAGGAGAAAGTTGGCGCCAATCTGGGCCCCCGTCCCCTGTTTCTGGTAAATGACATGGATGAAGGGCCGCTCAAAGATAAACTGGCACAATGCAGCCAGGGGCCCTTTTATCGCACCGACTTCAGCATAGGCCACCGCGGCGCCTCCATGCAGTTCCCTGAGCACACCAAAGAAGCCTATTTGGCAGCCATAGATGCCGGAGCCGGAATAGTGGAATGCGATGTCACCTTCACCGCCGATAAACAGCTGGTTTGTCGGCACTCCCAATGCGATCTGGCCACAACCACCAATATCCTGGGTATCCCTGAGTTGGCAGCCAAATGCCGTCAGCCTTTCTCTCCCGCCGATGCTGCCAATGGTGTTAACGCCAGTGCCGAGTGCTGTACCAGCGATATAACCCTGGACGAATTCAAACAGCTTTGCGGCAAGATGGATGGTTTTAATCCCAAGGCCACCACGGCGCAAGAATTTATGGAGGGCACTCCTGCCTGGCGCACGGATCTCTACGCCAGTTGCGGCACATTGATGACCCACGCCGAGAGCATAGCTCTGTTTAAAGAAGCCAAGGTCAAGATGACGCCTGAACTCAAGGCCGCCAGTGTGCCCATGCCCTTCGATGGCTTTAGCCAACAGGACTATGCTCAGAAGATGATCGACGAATATCAGGCCGCCGGGGTGCCGGCAAAAGATGTCTATCCCCAGTCATTTAATCTGGAAGATGTGCAATACTGGTTGGCCAATAACGCCGATTTTGGCAAGCAGGCCGTCTATCTGGATGACAGGTATGACTCAGACAGCAGCTTTAACCCCAATGATATGGCCCATTGGCAGGCCGATATGCAAAGGCTCAAGGCACTGGGAGTCGAAATCATTGCGCCGCCCTTGTGGGTATTGGTAGCTCTGGAGGACAGCGGCAAGATAGTTCCCTCGGCCTATGCTCTGGCGGCCAAGGAAGCCGGGCTTAAAATAATCACTTGGTCACTGGAACGCTCTGGCCCCCTGGCGCAAGGCGGTGGTTGGTATTATCAGAGCATCAGCGATGGCATCAACAACGATGGCGATGTCTATCAACTGCTGGATGTACTGGCCAAAGAGGTAGAGGTCTTGGGAGTCTTCTCCGATTGGCCGGCGACTGTGACTTATTACGCCAACTGCATGGACATATAACGAGTGTGAGCAACAAAGAGGGCGCCCATTGGCGCCCTCTTCAGTATTTGATGATAGAAACCCTTTATCAGAGGAACAACTCTTTGATATTTCTCAAATCGCCCTTACCTTCAGCCAGCTCTTGCGGGCTCAAACCGGAAACTTCATGGGGGAATACCAACCATTCATCCGAGGCATGGATATAGTAGTCAGGCTTCAGTGGCACCGCAGTGTTTTGTGGCTTGTAGTAAGGACAAGCGATACGGATATCCTTGGGCATGTTCAGTCGCATCAGCTGACCGAGTTTCTCCTTCAGTGCAAAGATACTGCGGCCGGAGTCAAAAACATCATCAACAATCAGCAAACCATCATCGGCATTGGCATTTTCAACAATGTAGTGCAGACCATGAACCTTGATCTCCTTGCTCTGCTTGTCTGTGCCTATGCCGTAGTAGGATGAAGTACGCACCGCAATATGGTCGGTCTCCACTTTTTTGAAGTCGAAAAACTCCTGTACCGCAATCCCTATTGGGGCGCCGCCACGCCAGATCCCAACAATAAACTGTGGCCGAAAGCCACTGTCATAGACCTGTGCTGCCAGACGAAATGAGTCCTCCAGCAATTCCTGTGCGGTAATAAAGCGTTTTTCTGTCATAGGTATGCGACCCCATCTTGTTCTATTTTGTGTGCTTCGCTGTCTGCTTTTGGCAGGTACTGAATTGGAGGCCGGTTCCAAAATCCGGAGTGGCTTCCACCATTGTAGGCAGGCAGAGGATTTTGGGCGCGCATTTTATAACAAATTTTTCTTTGGCGCTGTGCCAAATGCACATTCTTGTGTCTCAGGCGACAAAAAATCTTCTCTAGTCGCTCAGTCCTAGTTGAGCAATATCTACTTTATTCACTTAAGCATGTTCAATTAATAAATAACAAACTAATTAACAAAGATTTTCTAACAAGACAAAACCAACAAATGAATAATTAGTCATTTTTTATGATTAGTTATTGATTGATACGTTCGAACTGGCTATAGTGCCAGCCATACGGTTCTTCAAGAGTATCTTCAATGATGAAAAAATCCCTGCTTCTGGCCACTGTCACGGCTTTGCTGTTGACCGGCTGCGGTAAAGATCAAGATGTACTGGTCGTCGGTACCAATGCTGCCTTCCCTCCATTTGAATATATGGGGGGTGCCAATGGTGATGAGGTAAAAGGGCTGGATATCGATATTGCCAAGGCGATTGCCGCCGACGCCGGTAAAACCCTCAAGGTAGAAAACCTCAAGTTCGACTCTCTGATAGTGGCGCTGAACTCAGGCAAAATCGATTTTATCGCCTCCGGCATGACAATCACGGATGAGCGGCAAAAGAGCGTCAACTTCTCCACGCCTTACTACGAAGCCACCCAAGTGGTGATAGTCAATCAGGATAGCCAGATATTCAGCACTTCGGCTGATCTTGCCGGCAAGAAGATTGCGGTGCAGCTGGGCTCTACCGGCGACATCATGGCCAAGGAACTCAAGGCCGAAGTCGTGGCCTTCAATACGGGTTTTGAAGCCTTTATGGAGCTGAAAAACCACAAGGTAGACCTGGTACTGTTCGACAGCCAACCGGCGGCCACTTATCTGGCCAAGAACCCCACTCTCAAACAGCTGGATATCGACTTCTCACCCGAGTTTTACGGTATTGCAGTCTCCAAGAATCAACCCGAACTGCTCGGCCAGATCAATGCCACCCTGTCACGGCTGCAAAGCTCAGGCGAATACCAACAACTCCTTGAAAAGTATCAGAAGTAATCTTAGATGGATGCAATAATCTCTTCGCTGTTTACCCCCATAGGGGAAGACGGCATGATCGGTATTTTGCTGATCCTAAGCGGCCTCAAGGTCACCTTGACGGTGACCTTCTTCGCCATGATCCTCGGTGCCATTCTCGGGGTGCTCACCACCTTGATGGGTATGTCCGAGCGCTGGTATCTGCGCTGGCCGGCCAAGCTGTATGTCGGGGTGATCCGCGGTACCCCCGTAGTGGTTCAACTGGTGATCCTCTACTTTATCGTGTTGGCCGCCATGGATGTCGACAAGGTGACAGCCGCCATCATCGCCTTTGGCCTCAACAGTGGCGCCTATATCAGTGAGATCATCCGTGCCGGTATCCAGGCGGTTGACAAGGGCCAGGCCGAGGCCGCCCGCTCTCTGGGGATGAGCCATTCACTGACCATGCGTGAGGTAGTGTTGCCACAAGCAATCAAGAATATTCTGCCGGCGCTCGGCAATGAATTTATCGTGCTTTTGAAAGAAACGGCCGTCATCGGCTTTATCGGTGGTGTGGATCTGATGCGTGCCGGTGAAATCATCCGCAGCCGAACCTTCGAAGATGTGGTGCCGCTGCTGACTTGTGCCCTTATCTATCTGTTGTTGACCTACAGCTTCACCTGGCTGTTGGGTAAGTTTGAAGCGAGGCTGAAACAAAGTGATTGAGATAACCAACCTGCACAAGTACTACGGCAAACTGGAAGTACTCAAAGGCATAGATCAGCATATCGCCAAGGGAGAAGTGGTCAGTATTATAGGCCCCAGTGGTAGTGGCAAGAGTACTTTTCTTCGCTGTATCAACCTTTTGGAGCAACCGACTGAAGGCGAAATACGGATAGCCGGTGAATCGATAACGGCGCCGGGGGCCTGTGTCGACAAGCTCAGACAGAAAGTGGGCATGGTATTCCAGCACTTTAACCTGTTTCCCCACAAGACAGTGTTGGCCAACCTGACGCTGGCACCGGTCAAGCTGGGGTTGATGAGTTCGGCCGAGGCCGAAGCCAAGGCTTTGGGACTGCTGGGTAAGGTTGGCCTGGCAGATAAGAAAGATGCCTATCCATCCAGTCTTTCCGGCGGCCAGAAACAGAGGGTGGCCATTGCCAGAGCCCTGACCATGTCTCCCGAACTGATGCTGTTTGACGAACCCACCTCGGCGCTGGATCCGGAAATGGTCGGCGATGTACTGGATGTGATGCAATCTTTGGCTCGCGACGGCATGACCATGGTGATAGTCACTCACGAAATGGGGTTTGCCCGCGAGGTGTCTGACAGGGTGATCTTCATGGATGAAGGGGTGATCCAGGAAGCGGGCACGCCGGAGCAGATTTTCAATGCGCCGCAAAATCCCCGTACTCAAGGCTTCCTTGCCAAGGTGCTGCGCTGATCACAGGGTAACTTTTTAGTACAAAAGTGCCATAAATCTACCATCTTTGTTCTCTATGTTGGGTGCTTTCCCAAACGCCCAATATAGAGAGGTTATTCGTGCGTCAATCCCATCA
This sequence comes from Shewanella sp. YQ_9, assembly GCF_043103185.1. Classification (NCBI taxonomy): domain Bacteria; kingdom Pseudomonadati; phylum Pseudomonadota; class Gammaproteobacteria; order Alteromonadales; family Shewanellaceae; genus Shewanella; species Shewanella sp. YQ_9. Next base: position 137,320 of record NZ_JBICJO010000057.1, on the reverse strand, counting down.
AGTCGCAGCATTGTCACTGTTGTCTCTGGCCCTGCTGGCCGGCTGTAACTCAGATAACGACACTCAAACTCCCGAGCCGGTAACGGGTCGCTGGCTCAAAGGCGATCTTCATGTTCACACTGCGGTTTCCCAGGATGCCAGAGAGACCCAGGCCGATATTCTCAAGTGGGGCTTCGAGGACTTTGGCCTGGATTATATGAGCCTGACCAACCATATGCGCAACAACAGCCAGGACAATGAAGATAACGATCTAGGCGGCATTCTCTTTTATGATGCCCTCACCCGCTACGAAAAACCCGGACTCGCCAGCCTGATGCCCAACTACCCGGGCAAGTTGGTTTACTCCGGCTTTGAGTGGGATATGCCGACTCACGAACACTTCAATATCGCCATCTTGGCCGATGAACAGCGGACTCTGGATGCGATTAAAACCTTCGAGTACAGCTTCAGTGCCAAGAATGAGCCGGAGGATTTCGCAGCCGAAGATCTCGCCGCCTGGGAGGCCGCCGGCGTCAAGCGTCAGAATCAAACCCATGCAGATGCCGTAGCGGCGCTCGCCTGGCTACAGCAACACTTCCCCAAACAGAGCTACGGCATGCTCAATCACCCCAGACGCTATCTCGACAGCTACACCATAGCCGAAGTCAGGGAGCTTCACAGTGCCGCGCCTGAGGTCTTCTTCCTGGTGGAAGGCATGGTTGGCGGCCAGTTCAGTGGCAACCGCGGTGACTATGGTGACAGATCGAGCGGTGTTTACGGCGGTGTCGATCCCGTCGTGGCCGAAGTCGGCGGTTGGTGGGATGCGCTGCTGGGCGAAGGGCGCAGGATTTGGAACATGGGTAACTCGGATATTCACTTCAAGACCAGGCCACCTTACGCCAGCAGTTATTATCCCGGCGAATACGCCAAGAATTACACCTGGGTTGAGGGTGAAGGCACCCAGGCACTGCTTGAAGGGCTACGCTCGGGGAACAGCTTTGCGGTATTTGGCGATCTCATCGATGGGCTGGATTTCCAGATGAATACAGGTGATCAAACCATCACTATGGGACAAACCTTGAGCGCCAAGGACGGTGACAAGGTCACTATCAATATCAGGTTCCGCAGCCCTGAGCTGAATAACAAGGAAAGCGATATCGGCAATGAACACTACGCCGGCATTAATCCGGGAGTACATCATATCGATTTGATTGCCGGCGATATCGGTGAACGGGCAAAGCCGGGAACGGCTGCCTGGCAAAAGGAAACCAACGACAGCACCCGGGTGATCAAGTCATTCACCCAGGCCGACTGGCAAAAAGACAGCGATGGCTTCTACAACATGAGCTTCAGCTTTATCGCCGATGGCAAGCAGTATTTCCGCCTGCGTGGTACTAACCTGGATTACAACGTCAGCGGCTTGACCAACAAGGGCACACCTCTGCGTTCAGAGGTGTTGCCACAGGCCGAAGGGGAGCAGGTGCAGCAATGGTACAACGACATCAATGAGCGTAACTACGGCGATCTCTGGTTCTATTCCAACCCGCTGTTTATCACCACGCAATCCTGACTAAGTTCTGCACTCAGGCAGGACGCGGCAACTGCCCGTCCTGCAAAAAGTCTTTTAAAAACCAGGTCAATGGCATGCTGCGGCTATTACGACGACTGAAAGCCACCTTGTCGGCCGAGCTTTGGCAGATCCAGTATTCACACTCCTGCGGCTCGGTTGATTGCAACACCAAAGGATCGTGCAGCGCCAGGTTAACGCCCTCTTCGGCTCTGGCCGAAGTGTAGCGGATCATCTGCGCCTGCTGTTGCAGCAGCCAGGCCCCCATAGCCTGGGTATAGGTATAGTTCGACTTGTGAGTCAGTTGCTGCTGCACTTCCTGCCCCTGCAATAGCGTCAGGTCGGCACAATCGCGGGCATTGATATCCACAGAGTACAGCATATGCTCAGAGCGCAGCGGCTCCAGATAAGGCTCCAGCATGTCGGCCATAAAGACAAAACGATAGTAAGCAACTTCGGCCAAACAGGTCTGCCAGGATTCACTGGCATAAAAGAAGCTTTCCATTGTGATACTGCCAAAGCGCGAGCCATGGCGCAGCGGCGGATAACGAAACGGGGTCTTGAGCAGATAATGCAAGTGCTCTGTTCCACTTCGGTAAGGCGGTTTAACCTCATCGAGCAGAGACTCAAGCAGCATCTGTTCGTCAAAATCATCCACCAGGCTCAGGGTGGCGGCTTCTTCCTGGGACTCGACCAGGCGATAACCGCGGCCAAGGTAAGGGCGAGGGAAAAAGTCCTGCGGCTCTAACGCGCTAAAATCCATTTTCAGTTATTTGTCTCCTGTCACCGGCTATGGCTTTCAGACCTTGCCTCGCATCGCATCCAGATATTGGTTAACACTCACCAGGCCAACCACGGTTTGCAATAAAGTCTTGGGGGTCCCATTCAGCGCCTTGTTGGGGCTGTTGAGCCAGTGACGCATAAAGGCTTTCTCACCACCCGCTATGGCATACAACGAGCGATACAGGCGGATAAGCTGCAACTGCAGTTCCCCCTGCTTGGAATCGGGTTTAAACCCCTTGCCGCTGTTACGGCTCAAGGTGCTGGGATTAACACCTATGATACGGCTGGCCTCGGCCTGGGTAAGTTGTAACTCGCTGCAAGCATTGGAAAACGCCTTGAATAATACCTCGGCTGCATTGGCTTTCTCTAGGGTATTCATCTTTGCTGCTCCGCCATAAACCTGTCCATATATTAACCAAGATATACAGCAAACGCAATTTAATAGCCAAAAACATGCAAACGCAATCTTGTTGGCACCGAGAGGTGGTTCCCCACCAGCGTACTTTCAATTTATTTTTGATATAGCTTGCAGCAGAAACACTGTTGTAAAGCGCAACAGAGATCGTAGAATGCCAAAACAATTTCAGCCTCATTTGTCCGGAGCAGTGACATGACAGATCTGACATACCTTGCCAAAAAGCGCTATACCACTAAGGCTTTTGATCCCAACAAGAAGATCCCCCAGGATAAAATTGAAGATCTGCAGAGTCTGCTGCAGTTCAGCCCCTCCTCGGTGAACTCCCAGCCATGGCACTTTGTACTGGCCGCGACAGATGAAGGCAAAGCCAAAATTGCCGAGTCTACCGCTGACTATGGCTTCAACACGCCAAAGATCCTCAACGCTTCCCACGTGGTAGTACTCTGTACCCGCAACAACATGGACGAAGCCCATCTGCTGCGTCTGCTTGAGCAAGAAGATGCCGATGGCCGCTTCGCCGACGAAAACGCCAAGCAAGGCCAACACAACGGCCGCTCTTTCTTCACCAATATGCACAAGTTCGAACTTAAGGATCTGCAGCACTGGATGGAGAAACAAACCTATCTGGCGCTGGGTACTCTGCTGCTGGGCGCCAGCGTATTGGACATAGATGCAACCCCAATTGAAGGCTTCGATGCGACTAAGCTCAACCAGGTGTTGGGTCTGAGAGAACAGGGCCTGACCGCCAGCGTGGTTGTGGCTCTTGGCTACCATGACGAGTCTGACTTCAACGCCAAGCTGCCCAAGTCTCGCCTGCCTCAAGAAGAGCTGTTTACCAAGATCTAACGAGGAACGAGTTTACATCATCCCTTTCAGAACCCGGCTCCACGCCGGGTTCCATTATTTTCACCTTGCACCCACGGACACCTGTGGCATAGTAGATTTTATCGTCAGTTCAGGATGAATGATTGCTACCATGCTGCTTGCCAAACCCGCGCTGGCCCAGCCAGAGACCACTGAGGTCAAGCCGACCCGACTCAAGGGCGATAACCCGCTTATCTGGCCGCTGCTCAGCTTGCTCAAACGCAGCAACCGCTCCTGGAAGGTGCATCACCTCGCCACCGAATTACAGCAACAGGGACTGATGCACGACTTGGATCCTCTGCCCGAGAAAGATCTGTTCAAACGCAACTTCCTGTTGATGAATGCCCTCTACGAACTGCAACACATGCTGTTGCCGGGCCAATGGCTGCAGGTACAGGCCATGGATATCATATTGCTGCGGATCCCACCGGCCAATGTGCTGCAACTGCAACAGGATGACTCGGCACTTAGAGACTACTACCTCGACTGGAACAACTACGACACCTGCGTCAATGTTGTTCGTGAGATGCTGGAGTCCTTCTGGAACAGTTATCAGGATTATATTGGCGTGTGTCCCGGCCGTTTTGCCCAACGAGAGGCACTGCGGGTATTGGAGCTGGAAGCCGACGCCAGCGACAAGGAGATCCGTCGCCAGTGGCGTAAACTGGCGCTGAAGTGGCACCCGGACAGGCAAGGTGGTGATGCCGCCAAATTCAGACAGATCTGCGAAGCCTGGCAAGCCCTGCGAGGTTGAATAACCAGGCAAACCGTCAAAGCTTAGCCTCGCTCACAGAAATGGCCGCCAAAGGCGCCGACGCTTAAGTCATAATTAAGCCAGTCACACTAACCTGACAGCAAAGGGCGCTGCGCCCGGTCAATTCTGAGGAGATTATTTTGCTCAAGCCACTGGTTGCCGCAATGGCACTTACCCTGATCCCGCTGGCCGCCAACGCCGCCGACTTTATCGAAGGTAAACACTATACCCAGATAGCCAAGAAAGGCAGTGAAGAACCCAAACTCACCGAGTTCTTCTCTTTCTACTGTCATAACTGCTTCAGCATGGAAACCCAGTATCTGCCGGACATCAAGGCCGGTCTCAATAAAGAAGTCAGCTTTGACAGCAAGCATGTCGACTTTATGAACAGCGATCTGGGCACTGAGGTGATGAAGTCTCTGGCCATCATGCAAGAGCTGGGCGCGACTGATAAGCTGGTTCATCCTATGTTTGCCGCCATTCAGGGCGAGGAAGGGGCCCATGGCCATGACCATTCCGCCCCTGGACACAAGCACACCTCTGCTATCAATAGCCGCGACGATATCAAGCAATTGTTTGCCGCCAACGGCGTCGATGTCAGCCAGTATGATACCTTGGCCGACAGCAAGAAAATCAATGATGTCATCGCCTTGTGGCGTAAGCAGCAGAATGAATTTGCCATTCAGAGCGTGCCAAGCTTCGTGGTAAACGACAAATATATGGTTAACCTGGGAGAAATTCGCACCCTGGGCGAACTGACCGATCTGATCAATTTCCTGGCTACCGAAAAAGATGCCAAGCAAGATGAAGGCGGCAGCCTGGGTTGGTTGTTCCTGGCCTTTGCGGGTGTCGCCGCCGTCACCAGACGTCGCCGCTGAAATCAGACGGTATAACGATAACACGCTATATTCTCAAACAAGTCAAAGGCCACCCGGAGGTGGCCTTTTTGCTATCTAGTGTCTATTAGGGAAGGTGCGAATAAGTCCTCGTGGCACTCTGGCTTGCACAACAATTGGCGTTCAAGGCATCTGACTGAAGGCATGCCGGGGCCTGTCGAAGTCGGATAACGCAGAGAGCCGGTTGCTGTGAAAGCCCCGAAGGGCGTGGCTTACAGGCCTGCCTGCTGTGTTGTGCCTCTTGCAAAGGGCTAAGGCCATTTGCTGCGAACCACGCCTTGCATCCAGGCCCGTAAGCCGACGCAGAGCACACATGGGACTTGTTCACACCTTCCTTAGCCTCTACACGGTTAACCACCGAGGATCCGCTTCCACCAAGGCAGAGGTTCACCGCAGTTGGGCGCCGGATGATAACTGTCGGCCAGCGCAGGTACCGCCACCACATTACGGCAATCGGCTTGTTTCGCTGCACCTGTATCCCGATCGAAATAGCCCTGCACCACGCCGTTGACCGGCGGCAACCTCAGCCCCAGTGGCGGCCGCTCGGCGAGGAAGCGTTGATAAACCGTCATGGCACCACTGCTGCCATAGAACTGGGTCTTGCCGTTGTCATCGCGGCCAACCCAAACGGCGGCAACGTTACGCTCGTCAAACCCGGCAAACCAGGAGTCGCGGCGGTCGTTGCTGGTGCCCGTCTTGCCCGCCAGCATCACGCCGGGGAAGGCCGCCCCCAGACGCGAAGCCGTGCCGGACTCCACCACCTTGGTCATGGCGTACTGCACCAGATAGTTGGCCGCAGGCGTTATCGCCTCATGGCGTGGCATACTGGCCACAGGCAGGGGCTGGTTGTCGCTGTCCAGCACGGCAGTCACCGCATTGAGCTGACGATAACGGCCACCGTCCGCCAGGGTCTGATATACCTGCGCCACCATCAAGGGGGAACCGTTCACGGCGCCGAGCAACATGGAAGGATAAGCCGATACAGCTTCATTCCAGCCGGCCTCTTTTAGCGTCGCGGCCACGGCATCGACGCCGACATTCATCCCCAAATTAACGGTCGGCACATTCATCGATTTCTTGAACGCCGTCAACAGTGGCACCTGGCCACGGAACTTGCGATCCACATTCTGTGGCGACCAGGTCTTGCCCTGCTCATTCTTGAGGGTAATGGCCTCATCTTTGAGGGGGCTGGCGAGATTGAACTTGCTGCCCTGAGCCAGCGCCGTGGCATAAACAAAGGGCTTGACCAGTGAACCTATGGGACGGCGAATTTCCACCGCCCGGTTGAAACCCTCGTAGCCAGGTACCTTGTCGCCCACCATGGCGGCGATACCGGCGCTGTACTTGTCGGTCACCACCATGCCTACCTGCAACTCTTTATCTTTCTTGCCAAGCTCCTTCAGGGTTCGCTCAACGGCGTTTTCGGCGGCTTCCTGTGCCATGGGGTCCAAGGTGGTATAGACCTTGACGCCGGACTGCTTCAGCAGCGCCGCACCGTAGCGATCCTTGAGTTCCTGTTTGACCACGGCAAAGAAGGCCGGCAGTTTCTGGTGCACAGGTTTGTCCGAGCGCCTTAATCCCAGCGGCGACTCTGCTGCCGCCTTGTATTGGTCAACAGAAATTTTGCTGCCTTCCATCAACAGCCGGAGCACCAGATCGCGCCGCTCCTGAGCCCTGTCAGGATAGCGCCAGGGGTTGTAGTAGGATGGCCCCTTGATGGCGGCGACCAGGAAGGCTTGCTGCGCCAGGGTCAGCTCTCCTACGGGGCGGCCAAAATAGAATTGCGATGCCAGCCCCATGCCATGCACGGCTCTGGATTTGTCCTGTCCCATGTAGACCTCATTGAGATAGGCCTCGAGAATTTCATCCTTGCTGTAACGAAAATCGATAATCAGCGCCATCAGGGCCTCTCTGGCCTTACGGATCAAGGAGCGCTCACTGGAGAGGAAGAAGTTCTTCGCCAGCTGCTGGGTCAGGGTCGAGCCGCCCTGTACCGTGCGACCGGCACTGATATTGACCAGCAGGGCACGGGCGATGGCAAAGGGGTTCACCCCGTGGTGCTCATAGAAGCTGCGGTCTTCCACCAGAATAAGCGCTTCGACTATGTTTTCGGGGATCTGTTCGGTTGGTACAAACAGCCTGTCCTCACCATCGCCGGCGATGATCCTGTCCAGCAGTACAGGTTCGAGATGAAACACCGCCAGTTGGCGTTTGTCGCTCATGCGCGCCACCGAAGTGACACCGTTGGAGTCGAAACTTATCATCACCCGCTGCTCTGCCTGGCTCCCCTCAGGATGCAGGAAGGGGCGGCGCCACAGCTCGATTCGGGTACTGGAGGCAGAAAACTCCCCCACCTGGCGCGGATTGGCCACCTTGCGATAGCCCAGCAGTTTAAGTTCGGCCATCAGTTGGGCATGGCTCACCGCCGCCCCGGGATAGAGCGCCATGGAGCGACTGAACACCTGCGCCGGCAGGTGCCACTTCTGCCCTTCGAACTTACGGGCGATGATCTGATCCAGGTAGATACAATAGATAGTCAACGCCGCTACCAGAATAAGGGCCAGCTTCCAGGTTATCGACCATAACCTGCGCCACAGACCGGGGCTTTGCCGCTCCGGCTTGCTCTTGCTGCTGGTTTTTCTGGTACTTTTTTTCGTGGTACTTTTCTTGGTGGTCATGCTTATCCCAAAATTTACTGCTGGATATTCAAGGTCTTTTTCTTGGTGAGTTTAGTCGGCAAAGTATTGGCCGGATCGTCGGGCCACAGGTGTTTAGGGTAGCGCCCACGCATCTCTTTTTTCACTTCGACATAGGGCCCTTGCCAAAAACTGGCCAGATCGGCCGTCAGCGCCAAAGGGCGCTGCGCCGGAGACAAGAGTTCCATGGTTACGGTCAACTCCCCTTGCAGCAGCCGCGGGCTTTCGGCCATGCCCAGCGCTTCCTGCAGACGCACACTCAGCAGCGCCCTGCCGCCGGCATCATAGCGGATCGGTGCCCGGGTGCCCGTGGCCATTTTCCAATGACTCGGCAGCCATTCATTCAGTGTCTGCTGCGCCTGCCACTCGAGGCGATTGAGCAGCAGCTGCTTGATATCCAATGCCATTAATCCCTTTAGCTGCTTAATATCACTCAAAAACGGCTCCAACCACTCCTCGAGAGAATCCAGCAGCGCCGGATCGCTGCTGTCCGGAAATAGGCTAGGGTCTTTGGATCTTGCCAGTGCCAGCCTGAACTGGAGCTGCCTGACATCCTCATCCATATTGAGCAGTGCCAAGCCTTTACTGCGCAGCAGCACCATAATCGCCTGAGCCCTCAGCTTGGGATCCGCCTCTTTCTCGGCCTCCCGCTTGAGTACTATCTCCCCCAGACGCAGTTGGCGCTCGGCAAAGAAACGTCCCTTGGACTCATCCCAGCCCGCCTGCTGTTGCCAGGTACAGAGAAAGGCCAGCTCATTTTCCAGCAACCCCGCCGGTAATTCGGCCGCCAGGTAGATACGGCCGGCGCTGCGGCCCTCGGTTTCCTGGTAATCGGCCACCACCAGAAACTCGCAGCCGCTAAGGCTGTCACCGGCATCGAGCACCACGCCGCTGCCATTGGCCAGCTGATAGCCCTCGACGCCTCTTGCCTTGGCTATCCTGTCAGGAAATGCCAGCGCCAACAACAGGGCGCAATCGGCACGATTCGCCAATTTCAGAAAATCCGCCGCCTTGCCATTAAGCCCCAAGCGTCTGAGCCAGTTGCCGACTTGTCTGGCTTCAAGGCCTTGAGTGGCCTGAGAAAGTTTATCCATGATATCGGCGTTGTTGCCCGCAAGGCTTCTGGCCTCCAATAAGGCAGCCAGCAGACAAGCCAGACCGGCGAGCTCGGGTTCGCCGCGCGCCTGCCCCAGGCTTTGCGCCCGGAGCAGCATGTGCGCCAGCCGCGGCTGCGCCCCCAGTGCATAGGCCGCGCGGCCATGGGCGGTAAGCTTACGTTGCGGGTCTACCAATTGCAGCGACTGCAACAGCTGCCAGGCCACCGCCTCATTGGCTCTGGCCGGTGGCGTCAGTAAAGGCAAGTCACTGAGGCTGCGCACACCCCAGCAGGCCGCATCCAGGGCCATGGAGAGCAAGTCGGCATGCAAGATTTCCGGTTCATCCGTCTGCGGCAAGCGGCTGTGCTCCTCCTGGCCCCAAAGCCTTAAGCAGAAACCCGCACTGGTGCGCCCAGCCCGCCCGGCTCTTTGAGTGGCCGATGCCTGGCTGATACGCTTGAGTCCCAAACGGGTCACGCCGCTGCGGGGGTTGAAACTGGCTTGGCGCTTGTAACCACTGTCCACCACCAGAGTAATCCCCTCTATGGTCAGACTGGATTCAGCCAGGTTGGTGGACAGTACCAGCTTACGCTCACCGGCATTGGCCGGGGCAATCGCCGCATCCTGCTCTTTTGCACTCAATGAGCCGTAGAGAGGACAAATGCGCACATTGGCTGCAACTCTGGATTGCAGATAGTGCTTGAGGCGCTGAATTTCCCCCTGTCCCGGCAGGAAGGCGAGTATCGAGCCCTGTTGCTGCGCTTCGCTAACCCCCAAAGCGCAGGCCTGCTGAGGGTCCAGCAGCGCCAGCAACTGCCGCCCCATATGTTCAAGCCAAGGTGCCATGCCAGAGCCGGAACCCGCACCGCTGCGCCTCTGCGCCGAAACGGCGCTGTAGGCGATAGTCACAGGGTAGCTGCGGCCCTCACTGGCAAGCAGCTTGGCATCCGGCATCAAGGTTTGTAACGGCAGGCCTTCGAGCGTTGCCGACATGGCCAGCAAGTGTAAATCGTCCCGCAATGAGGCCTGCACTTCCAGTGCCAACGCCAGACCGAGATCTGTGCTCAGATGGCGCTCATGGATCTCATCGAAAATGATCATGGCAACGCCCTTGAGCTCAGGGTCCTGCTGGATCATGCGGGTCAGTACCCCCTCGGTGATGATCTCGAGTCGGGTATTGCCGCTGACCTGACTATCACCGCGAACCCTGAACCCCACCTCTTGCCCCAGCGCCTGTCCTCTTTGGCGCGCCAAAAAGCCGGCGATGGCCCGCGCCGCTACCCGTCTGGGCTCCAGCATGAGGATCTTGCCGTCGATTTCCGGCCAGTCGAGCAGTGCCAAGGGCAGCGCGGTGGATTTACCGGCTCCGGTAGGCGCTTCGAGGATAACTTGCCGACAACTGGCCAAGGTTTGGCGCAGTTGAGGCAACAGGGGTTGAATGGGTAAGTCGTTCAAGATTCAGGGCATGGCTTACAAAAACAGGCGCTCAGTGTAACCAGTTTCAGCCGCCGTGGCTAACAGGAAGGCCCTGACCATGTCCTGCAAACTACACCAGGTATCCTGATGCCAGTCTGTGCCGGCCTGTATGAATCAATAAGCATTGGCACAACTGCGGTTGGACTCACTCAGCTCAAGTAAGGGCCTGGGCTTGCCTATGGCGTAGCCCTGAGCATAATCCACCCCCAGCTCCTGCAGTTTCGCCACTATGGCCTCGGTTTCCACAAACTCGGCAATAGTTTGAAACTCCATCTGCCTTCCCAACTGGCACATGGCGGCAATAATCGCCTGATCCGCCTTGTCTTCACAGAGATTGAGCACAAACTGGCCGTCAATCTTCACATAATCCACCGCCAACTGTTTAAGGTAGGCAAAAGAGGAAAAGCCGGCGCCAAAGTCATCCATCGCCAGCTTACAACCCAGGGGTTTAAGCAGCTCAATCAACCTGTGGGCCTGCTCGAGCTGGCTGAGAACCGAAGTTTCGGTGATTTCGATACACAGCTTATCGACCAATTCGGGTTCAGCCAGCAGGCGCATCTCAAGCCAGTCCATAAACTCCTCATCCTCGAGCGAGGACGCCGAAAGGTTCAGCGACACCAAAGACAGGGATTGCCACAACTCAAGATGCCTATTGCCCCAGAGCAGCAGATGATCTATCACCCAGCGATCCACCCTGGATGCCAGGTTATAACGCTCGGCCGCAGGCAGAAATATCGCCGGAGACAACATCTCTCCCTCCTCCTGATACATACGCAGCAAGATCTCCAGATGCATGCCGCTATCTGTAGCCTCCAGCGGGCGGATCTCCTGGAAATAGAGCTCAAATCTGTCATTGGCCAGGGCACCGAGGACATCGACCGAGGCGGTCATTTCGCTGTAGAGCCGCTTGAGGCGGGGATCGCTGCTGTCGTAGAGTAACCAGCCGTTGCGCCCCCGCTCCTTGGCCAGTCGGCAGGCGGCATCGGCCTGGCCCATGACGGTATAGATGTCCTGGGCTGCCGGATCCAACTGTGCTATGCCTATGCTGGCCGAGACCCCGTGTTTGCGGTTTTCCCAGTTGAATTCGTGATTGAACAGCTGCTGACAGATACGCTCGGCGATATGTTTGGCCGACTCTGGGTTGCAAAAATGCATCAGGATCCCGAACTCATCGCCGCCGAGCCTGGCCACCACATCCCCCTTGCGCACCAGCTGCTTGAGCCGCTGCGCCACCTGACACAAGAGCCTGTCACCCGCGATATGACCGCTGACATTGTTGATCACCCGAAACTGATCCAGATCCACAAAGGCAATACACACAGGCGGCGCCTGTTCCTCGCCGAGCACTTTGGCCAGCAGGGCTTCGAAATGCACCCGGTTGGGCAGGCCGGTCAGCGCATCATAATTGGCGTGAAATGACAGCTCGCTGGCCAATCTGTGGCGTTCACTGACATCCTCGGCCATCAGCACCAGGGTACGCTTATCAGCCTTACTGCGGCTGAAACTGAGTTTTTGCCAAGAGAGCTCCTGTCCATGCAGAAAACCAACCTCACACCAGGCCTGATTCAATACCCCATCGCGTACCACGGCCAGGGTATCAAGCAAAATCCCCTTGTCATCCTCACGCACCAACGCCAGCAGATCCTTGCTGTCACCGGCCACCAGTGTCTGCTTGGCTATCCGGTTCATCATGGTCAGTTGGTTACTGCTGTCCAACTGCCCGCAAGCCAGGGGTAACTGTTGGAACAGCTCCTGATACTTGCGCTCACTGGCCAGCAGCGCCAAGGCGATACGGGTCAGCTCCATTGCCGAGCCTATCATGGCCGCCGCATGGCTGAGTTCATTGATAAAGTCTTCCTGCCAGCGCTTTTCGCCGCCGCATTGCAGGGCGCCAACGGCGATATGAGTATCCCCCAGATGCAGTGGCGGCAGCACCAACAGGCTGCGCACCTGCCACTGGCGTAAGAAACGTTTCTCTTCCTGAGCTTCCTTGGGAAGCTCTTCAATACTGTCCAAGGTCAAGAGTTTGGGGTGGCGTAACAGATTGCGAAAAAAAGGCATGTTCCCCAGCCCCCATTCCCGGGAGGCTTGCTGAGTCTTGAATTGGGGTTTGAGGTAGAGATTGCGGGTCTTGAGTCGCCCCGGTGTCTTACCGGCCGCCAGCACAAACACCCCGTCACAATCCAATTGTCGGGTGATGATCTCCAGGGCGCGATCAACATTCTGCTCCAGGGTGATCAGCGGAGAATCGCTGAAGACATCCACCAGAGCATGTTGTAATTGGTTGGCAAGACTCGCGGGCATAATGGGGTCATTTCCTTACGACTGTTTTTTGATCCGAAGAATCCATCCGATACCATTGCTTTTCATTCTCACCGAGTGAATCGACTCCTGTGTACAATGGTACAAGTCACAGTATAGGCCAAGGTCTTAACCGGGAACGAAAAATGAGCTCAATTACGCCTAAAAGGCTATTTCTGGGATTCACGCCAACCACGGCAGAAAGAGCGAGCTTACTGACGTTGCAGCAAGCATGTGAACAAGCTGATGAACCGTCAGCCCCCGGTCTCAAGAAAGTGACTGAGGCCAATCTGCACCTTACCCTGGCGTTTCTCGGCCAGGTGACGGCAGAACAGCTCGGGAATTTACTCGCTGCCATTCCCGGCTTGCCCTTGAAACGCTTTCGGGTGCGGCTCGAGCATCTCTGTTTCTGGCCCGGGCCGAAAATACTCTGCCTGGCCGGCACAGCCGAGGATCCGGCGTTAATGGCGCTTGCCGGGACGGCGCAACAACTGGCGGACGACCTTGGGCTGCATAGCAGCGAATATGATTACCGTCCCCATATCACCTTGATGCGAAGGGCTGGCAACCTACCGAAACTCGAACATATTCCAACGCTCGATTTAACGCCAAGCGAGCTGCAACTCTACGAGTCTTTGAGTACTCCAACCGGCGTCGAGTACCGGATATTGGCCAGTTGGCCGTTAAGCGACTGAATCACTTAAGCGCCTTGTGCATCACCACGCAGTCGAGCACTATGCCTCTTGGGGAGTGATATTGGCTTATCCCCTCACCGCAAAAGCCACAGCTACGATAGAAGTCGGCGGCATTGAGGGTAGACTCCAGCGTCAGCGCAGTCACGCCTCTTTCACGCGCCAAAGACTCGAGATGAGCGAGCAAGTCACGCCCGAGCCCTTGGCCCATGGCTTGTGGATGCACGAACAGTGCTTCAATTCGGTCGTTATCCAGCATGCCGGTCGCCAGTATTTTTCCCTGATGTTCGATTAGATAAAAGTCTCTCTCCACCATGGTGATAAAGACAGAGGGCATCTCGCCTTGGGTCCAAATTCTGAGCTCTGCCTTTGTGTAAAACCCCTGGCAACCGGCCTGAATAGCCAGATTACGGATATCCCAGGCAGTTTGTGCGTCTTCCTTTCTTGCCTTGCGTAACTTCATCCTGCACTTCCCTTTGTTGAAAAATAGCGATACACCGGCATTAAAAAGCCGCCCAGTGGGCGGCTTGGTTTGGGCGTTAATTCCCTATGACTTAGTCCGCCAGCAGTTCGGCTATGGTCAACATACCATGAGTCGTGGCACCTGCAGCCCAAAGGGCCGAAGCGTTGTCTTCAAATGCGGCGGCCAGATCGATATGCAGCCAATCCACACCTTCATTGACAAAACGCCACAGGAAACCGGCGGCATTGGAAGCGCCACCGGCGCCGCCACCTTTTACAGGGCGGCTGTTGGCGGTATCGGCATAGGCAGAAGGGCACATCTCTTTATGCCAAGGCTCCAGCGGCAAAGGCCAAACATTTTCGGCCACTAGAGCCGCCTTTTGCTGCGTCAACGCCAGCAGTGGCTGGCTGGGGGAGAAGATGGCGTTATAGTTGCGGCCAACGGCCATCACAGCGGCGCCGGTCAGGGTGGCGGCATCGATAACCCGAGTCGCACCGCTGGCGCAGGCGGCCTGCAGACCATCGGCCAGCACCAGGCGTCCCTCGGCATCGGTATTGACCACTTCAACCGTGGTGCCGTTCTTGTAGGTCAGTATGTCTCCCAGCTTATAGGCACGACCACTGATCAGGTTCTCGGCGCAGCAGAGGTAGAGTTTGACCCGCTTGTCGAGACCGTTCTGAATCGCCAGCCCCAGCGCCGCAGTAACAGTTGCCGCGCCGCCCATATCCGCCTTCATGCCCAGCATGCCTTCGGAAGCCTTGATGCTGTAACCGCCTGAGTCAAAGGTGATCCCCTTACCTACCAGCGCGACGGACACGGGAGCATCTTCACCCAGAGGGTTGAAGTCCAGTTCCAGCAACGCAGGTGGCCTTTCGCTGCCGCGGCCAACCGCATGAATGCCTATCCACTGCTCCTGCAACAAGGCTTCCCCTTCAACTATCCGGTAGCTGACCTTGTCACCGCCGAGTTCGGCCAGCCAATTGGCCGCCTGCTGCGCCAGTTTCAGTGGTGGCAGGTTTTCCGGGGTTTCATTGATAAGACTGCGGGCAAACGATGCGCTGTAAGCCCTGCTGGTCAGCGCGCCCTTGAGCGCCTCATCACCGGCCCATTGGATCTCATGGCCGCCTTTGGCAGTGACAAAGCCCTGGGCAAAGGCCCACTGACTGTTGAGGTCCCAACCCTCTCCCACCAAAGAAACCTGATTGATCCCCTGGTTACGCAGCTTACGGGCAGCCATCTGGATTTGTCGCAGGGCATCGTTTCCCTGCAGGTGGATCTGAGCCTGCTCAGCATTGTAGGTTACATCGGCCTTGCCCCAATGGGCCGCAGGGGCCTCATGGGTCAGCACTATCTTCATGGATTGACTCATTTCGATTCCTTCTTCTTTATGCAGTGAGCGCCTTCGCGCCACAATTGGTCCCAGTGTACTGCATTCCTGCCCGGCACTTGAAGCCCCGCGCCGAATGAGAATTGTTGCCAACTGTAAAGCCTGCTAGGCTTTGGGGTTTTCAACAACTTCAGGGAGATGGGGATGGAGTTTATCCCGCCACTGCAATCCGGCATTTTGATCCAAAGGTATAAACGCTTTCTGGCCGATGTCAGGCTGGATGATGGCACTGAGATTACCCTGCACTGCCCCAATACGGGTTCAATGAAGAACTGCCAGTTCCCAGGCGAGCGGGTTTGGTTCTCCTGTTCGGACAATCCCAAGCGTAAATACGCCCACACTTGGGAGCTGATGCAAACCCCTGAAGGCGACCTGATCGGTGTCAACACAGGACGGGCCAATGCCCTGGTAGAGGAAGGGATCCAAACGGGTGTCATCAGGGAACTGCAGGGGTACCAAAACCTCAAGCGGGAAGTGAAGTACGGTGATGAAAACAGCCGTATCGATATCTTTCTCAGCGAAGGGGCAGAGGCTGATTGCTATATCGAAGTGAAGAACACCACGCTCTTGGAAGAGGGTCATGGTTACTTTCCCGATGCTGTCACCAGCCGTGGTCAAAAACACTTGCGGGAACTGATGTCAGTGGTCAAAAGTGGCCAACGTGGGGTATTGGTGTTTTTAGTGCAACATACAGGGATAAAAACCGTATCAGCGGCCCACCATATAGATTCAAAATATGCCGACTTATTGAACGAAGCCATAGATGCCGGAGTCGAAGTACTGGCCTATGCCACAAGCCTTTCACCTGAAGGCTTCAGGGTGGAATCAAGGCTCGAATTTGTTCGTCAGACAAGCCCCAAAAAGTGATAAAAAGTTGATTTAATCGGGTTTAGCAGACATATTCAAATAATTAGCAATAAGTAAATCGAAATATTTGCCTAGGTAGAGAGATTCTGATATAGATAGCGGCCGTTCATAAGAATGCCCTACGACGCAAATGGAAACAGGAGATGCGTTATGCCTGAAGGCACTAAAAAACTTGGTGTACTCGCTATCGCTGGTGTAGACCCTTACCAGGAAAAACCCGGTGAGGAGTACATGAACTCACAACAACTGAGCCACTTCAAGACCATTCTTGAAGCATGGAGGAATCAGTTGCGTCAAGAGGTGGATCGCACTCTTACCCATATGCAGGATGAAGCTGCAAACTTCCCGGATCCGGTTGACCGTGCCGCCCAGGAAGAAGAGTTCAGCCTCGAACTGCGCGCCCGCGACCGCGAACGTAAGCTGATCAAGAAGATCGAAAAGACACTGCAGAAAATTGAAGAAGATGACTTCGGTTTCTGCGAATCCTGCGGCGTCGAAATCGGCATCCGTCGTCTGGAAGCCAGACCGACAGCCGATCTGTGTATCGACTGCAAAACGCTGGCAGAGATCAAAGAAAAACAGATGGCAGGTTAATCTAATCTGCCGCAGCGCGGGGCCAAGTGTTACACTGGCCCCGCGTTTTTTTGTCACTCAGCCCTTGATGAACAACACTTCCTACATAGGCCGTTTCGCCCCCTCGCCTTCAGGCTCTTTGCATTTCGGCTCTCTTGTTGCCGCCCTCGGCAGTTATCTACGCGCCCGCTCAAAGCAAGGGCAGTGGTTGCTGCGAATAGAAGATATCGACCCCCCGAGAGAAGTCAGCGGCGCAGCCGATGACATAATGCGCACCCTGGAAGCCTTCGGCCTGCACTGGGATGGCGAAGTGCTGTACCAGAGCCGGCGTCTGCAAGACTATCAGCAACATATTGATGCCTTACTGGAATCCAATCAGGCCTACTATTGTCAGTGCACCCGCAAACAGATCCAGCAAAGAGGTGGTGTTTACGACGGCCGCTGCCGGGAGTTGCAACTCAAGCAAGGTGCCATTCGCATTCACAACCAACTGGCGGTTGCCCGGTTTATCGATGGCCATCTGGGTAAAGTCTGTGTCGACCCAGCCTTCGCCGCAGAAGACTTTATTATCAAGCGCAGCGATGGCCTGTACGCCTATCAACTGGCGGTGGTACTGGACGACGCCTTTCAGGGCATCACTGAGATAGTCCGCGGAGCCGACCTCTTGGAGGCCAGTTGCCGACAGATAAGCCTGTTTCGCCAATTCGGATTTCAGGAACCGAGCTTTTTTCATCTGCCACTGGCCAGCACCCAGGCAGGGCTCAAGCTTTCCAAGCAAAACCATGCCACACCGGTGGATAAACGCCATCCACAACCGGCGCTGCTGGCGGCACTCGAGTTTCTCGGCCAGACGGCTGTCACACCCCAAGCCGATGTGACTCAGATGTTGGCCCAGGCGGTGGCTCAGTTTGATCCAGACAGCATTCCCAAGCAGACAGAGATCCTCATCGGCCGCTGATATACTCATCGCCTGCTATTTGGTATATCATAGCCGCCAGTTTTTAACCCTTATTTTGCGTTAACGTTCCGAGGTGTCCCATTTTTCGCCGTATCAGTCAGTTTTGTAAGCAGTTGTTTGACGATGGTCAGACAGCCAAGGCTCAACAAGAAGACAACACAGACACAGGTTTGAGCCTGGAGGTTATCCCGCGCGATGGCCACAGCATTTCCCGCAGACAGATTAGCGAGAATGCGCTCAAGGTTTTGTACCGCCTGCATAAGTCTGGCTTTCACGCCTATCTGGTTGGTGGCGGCGTACGCGATCTGCTGCTGGGACTGGAGCCGAAAGACTTTGACGTGGTCACCAATGCCACTCCGGAAGAGATCAAGAAGCTGTTTCGCAACTGCCGCCTGGTTGGCCGTCGTTTCCGCCTGGCCCATATCGTCTTTGGCCGGGATGTTATTGAAGTGGCGACCTTCCGCGGCCACCACGGCAACAGCGAAGAGAAGATTTCCAAGGTCAATTCGGCCGGACGACTGCTGCGCGACAATGTTTATGGTGACATAGATGAAGACGCCGAGCGCCGCGACTTTACCGTCAACGCCCTCTATTACAATATTGCCGACTACTCCATTCGCAGCTATGGCGGTGGTATTCATGATCTTAAGGCAAGAACCCTGCGACTGATTGGCGATCCCGAGACCCGTTATCGGGAAGACCCGGTGCGTATGCTGCGGGCCGTGCGCTTTGCCACCAAGCTTGGGATGTCCATCGAAAAACGCACTGCGGCCCCGATCAAGAGTTTGGCTCCGCTGCTGAAAGATATTCCGGCGGCGCGTATGTATGAAGAAGTGCTCAAGCTGTTTTTCGCCGGTAAGGCGCTGAACAACTATCAGATGATGCGCGAATATCAACTGTTTGCGCCCATTTTCCCTCTGGTGGAAAGTCTGCTGCGGGACGACCCCAAGGGCCCGGCCGCCAGACTGCTGAGCGAAATGATGCACAACACAGATGTGCGCGTCGGTGAAGACAAGCCTGTGACTCCGGCCTTCTTCTATGCCGCACTCCTTTGGTATCCACTGCAAAACCGCGCCCAGGATATCGCCTTGGAGAGCGGTCTCAGCCCCTATGATGCTTTCTTTGCCGCCATGGGCGATGTGCTCGAACAGCAGTGCCGTTCGGTAAGCATTCCCCGCCGCTTCAGCACTCCGGCGCGGGATATCTGGCAGTTACAGATGCGCTTTGAACGCTCTCAAGGGGGCCGCGCCTTTAAACTGATGGAACATCCCAAGTTCCGCGCCGCCTACGATCTCTTGCTGCTCAGAGCCAATGCCGAAGGCGGCAATCTGGCCAAGCAGGCCAGTTGGTGGCAACAGTTTGTCGAGTCTGATGACGAGCAGAAGCAACAGCTGGTGCGCAGCGGCAGTAAATCCAACGGCAGCCGCAACCGTAACGCCAATCAACGCCGGCGCCGCAAGCCTCGTCGCCCAAGCGAAAAACCACAGGCGGCCGAGTAAGATGACCGGAGTCTATGTGGCGCTGGGCGCCAACCTGGACTCTCCCGAGCGCCAGCTTGACAGTGCTTGCCTGGCGCTGCAGCAGCTGGCGCGGCAAGACAGCTTTCGCGTTTCATCCTACTATCGTTCGGTTCCCATGGGCGATGTTCCTCAGCCGGACTATATCAACGCGGTGGCCTATTTCGAGACCGAGCTGGCGCCGCTGGAACTCCTTGACGCCTTGCAGGAAATCGAGTTGCAGCAAGGGCGACAACGCCTGGTGCGCTGGGGCCCTAGAACTCTGGATCTGGACCTGTTGCTCTACGGCAATAAGCAGATACAGACCCCAAGGCTCACTGTGCCCCACTACGGCATCAAGAGCCGCGAGTTTGTCCTCATTCCACTGGAAGAGCTCAATCCTTCGCTGGTGTTGCCCTGCGGCACCGGCATAGCCACGCTGATCACCAATGCCATGCGCCAATCGCTGCAACTGATCCACCCCTCAGGCTGAGAACCTGAGCCGGATCGTTGCAGTCCAAAGCCGCATGGCATATAACACCACTTCACTCGGTTAATAAGAAGAGCATTATGTCTAAAATCACCACAGCTACCCTGCGTAAATTCAAGCAGGAAGGTAGAAAGTTTACCGCTCTGACCGCTTATGACGCCAGTTTTGCCGCCGCTTTTGACAGCGAAGGTGTAGACGTCCTGCTGGTAGGAGACTCATTGGGAATGGTTCTGCAAGGTCACGATGATACCTTGCCGGTCAGTGTCGAGGAGATGGCCTATCACACCCGTTGTGTTCGCCGCGGCATCAGCCGCAGTTTGTTGATGGCCGATCTGCCCTTCATGAGTTATGCCACTCCCGAGCAGGCGATGACCAATGCTACCAAGCTGATGCAGGCCGGTGCCAACATGGTCAAGATTGAAGGTGGCCAATGGTTGCTGGAAACGGTTTCCATGTTGACCGAGCGCGGCATTCCTGTCTGCGCCCACCTGGGACTGACGCCACAATCGGTGCACGTGTTCGGTGGTTTCAAGGTACAGGGCCGCGATGCCGACAACGCCCAGCGGATCCTGGATGAGGCCAAGGCGCTGGAAGGTGCCGGGGCCCAGTTGTTGGTACTCGAGTGCGTACCGGCTTCGCTGGCACAACAGATAACCGAAGCGCTGCAAATTCCAGTGATCGGCATAGGGGCCGGCAAGGATACTGATGGCCAAATTCTGGTGATGCACGATGTACTCGGGATATCCAGCGGCTATATCCCGCGCTTTTCCAAGAACTACCTTAAGCAGACAGGTGAAATCCGTGAGGCCGTGAAGGCCTATATCGATGAAGTTCAGCAGGGACAATTCCCCGCAGAAGAGCACACCTTTAACTGAGCCGGGGATTCGCCAGATTATGCTGACCACAGCCAAGATAGATGAGATCCGTGCCCGGGTACGGGAATGGCGCCAAAAAGGGGAAACCGTAGCCTTTGTCCCTACCATGGGCAATCTGCACCAGGGACATGTGAGTTTAATCCTCGAAGCCGCGCGCCGCGCCGATCACGTGGTGGCCTCGATTTTTGTCAATCCACTGCAGTTTGGCAAGAATGAGGATCTCGATGCTTACCCCCGCACCCTGGGCGCCGATCAACAAAAATTGACCGAAGCCGGCTGCGAGCTGCTGTTTACCCCAACACCCGAGCTTATCTACCCCAAAGGGCTGGATGCCCAGACCTTTGTGGAAGTCCCCGGGATCTCCGATGAGCTTTGCGGCGCCAGCCGTCCAGGGCACTTTCGCGGGGTCGCGACCATAGTCTGCAAGCTGTTCAATATAGTGCAGCCTGACATAGCCCTGTTTGGCCGTAAGGACTACCAGCAGCTTCTGGTGATCAAGACCATGGTGACCGACCTGTCGCTGCCCATCGAGGTCATAGGGGTAGAAACCGTTCGCGAGGATTCCGGCCTGGCACTGAGTTCGCGCAATGGTTATCTCACCGAGGCCGAAAAAGCGCTGGCGCCCAAGCTCAAGGCAAGCATGGATAAACTGGCCGAGGCGATTGTACTGGGGCAGGATATCGACCAGGCCATCAGCAATGCCAAGGAGTTCCTGCGCGCCGCCGGGCTTGAGCCTGACTATCTGGAAGTGCGTGAGGCTTCAAGCCTAAAACCTGTGAGCAGCGATGACAAGTCGCTGGTGATCCTGGCCGCCGCTTATCTTGGCAAGGCTCGCCTCATAGACAATATGACGCTGTCACGCTGATATCCTTTCTTTAGGGAGGGGGAAATATCCCCCCCCCTCTTTCTTCCGAAGACCTTTTTCCAGGTCGCCAAAAAAATTTCCTTAGTCAAAAACTGGTCTTCAATAAAGGTTTGAGTCATATTGGTTACACTTGTTTTAGATATGTAACGAAAGGATTCCCGCCCCAATGTTGCCCGGACAGCCCAGACTCTGGCTCTTTGCTGCACTGCTGCTCGCTTCGCAAGTTCAGGCAGGTACCGTCTATAAATGTATCAAAGAGGACAAGGTAGTATTCAGCCAGCTTCCCTGCCCGCAAGCCTTCAAACAGCACAAGATTGAATATCAGTATGGCGTGACCACGGAAACGGCCGAGGGAGAAAGAGTTGATCCGCTGCAATCCCTTTTGGAGAACGACAGCCTGCCAGAAGACAAGCTATTGCAGCGACTGGAAGCCGAAGTCTATCGGCTGCAGCAGGAAAACAGCTATCTGGAAATATTGCGGGCCAGCGAGCTACAAAAGCAGGAGCGGCAACGCTATTGGCAGAAACTGGAGCGGGAAGACCCCGCTTTTGTTAAGCAACGCGGCAAGATAAACGCCCATTTTGATGAGCTCAAACGCGTCAATGATGACAAGATAGCCAAGCTGCAGCAACACAGACAGTTGCTGCAGCAAAAAACCGAGGCTCAGCCCTGAATCAGCTGCGCAGCCCTATCCCACGGGAGATCAGGTAATAAGCCAGCAACCACAGACCCGCACAGAACCCCAGCATCACGCCAATGGACAGCGGCACGCTCATATCGGCAAATCCCAAGAAACCGTAGCGGAACACGTTGATCATATACACCACAGGGTTCAGCGCCGATACGCCACGCCAAAAGTCAGGCAGCAGCGACAGCGAGTAAAACACCCCGCCAAGATAAGTCAGCGGCGTCAACACAAAGGTGGGGATGATGCTGATGTCGTCGAAGCTCTTGGCAAACACGGCATTGATAAGGCCGCCAAGGGCAAACAGCACTGAGGTCAGAAACACTGTGACTATCACCAATCCCAAGTGCTGCACACTGAGATCGACAAAGAACATGGCCACCAGGGTCACTATCAGGCCCACCAGCAATCCACGGGCGACACCGCCACCGACATAGCCGGCTATCATCACATAGTGGGGCACGGGCGCCACTATCAGCTCTTCCAGGTTACGTTGGAACTTGGCGCTGAAAAAGGAAGATGCCACATTGGAATAGGAGTTGGTAATCACCGACATCATGATAAGGCCCGGGGCAATAAACTCCATATAGGACACCCCGCCCATCTCACCAATGCGACTGCCCACCAGATTACCGAAGATCAGGAAATACAGTGTCATGGTGATCGCCGGTGGTACCAGTGTCTGTACCCAAATGCGGGTAAAACGGGTAATTTCCTTGATTAAAATACTCTTGAAGGCAACCAGATACAGACCTCTCATGCCTTGCCTCCTTGGGCATTTTCAACCAGTTTCACAAACAACTCCTCCAATCGATTGGCCTTGTTACGCATGGATAGTACCTCAACCCCCTGCTCGCTCAGTAAACCGAAGACGGCGTTCAGGCTGTGGGACTTCACCAAGTCCACTTCCAGGGTCGCCGGATCTGTGAGCCTGACTGTGATATCGCCAAGTTTGGGTACCTCAACAAGCGGCTGCTTGATATCCAACACAAAGGTTTCCATATCCAGTTTCGACAGCAGGGATTTCATACTGGTGCACTCCACCAGCACGCCCTTATCGATAATGCCTATGTTGCGGCAGAGCATTTCCGCTTCTTCCAGATAGTGGGTCGTCAGTATGATGGTGACGCCTTCAGCGTTGATTTTTTTGAGAAACTCCCACATGGAGCGCCGCAGTTCTATATCCACCCCGGCGGTGGGCTCATCGAGGATCAAAAGTTTGGGCTCGTGCATCAGTGCCCTGGCTATCATCAAACGCCGCTTCATGCCGCCGGAAAGCTGCCGGGATTGGCTGTTGCGCTTGTCCCAGAGATCCAGTTGCCTGAGGTATTTCTCGGCCCGCTTGTGGGCTTCGGCTCTGGGCACTCCGTAATAACCGGCCTGGTTAACCACGATTTGCAGCACTGTCTCGAACTGATTGAAGTTGAATTCCTGCGGCACCAAGCCGATACACAATTTGGCCTGCTCCAGTTCTTTATCCAGATCATGGCCAAAGACCCGCACACTGCCGCCACTCTTGTGCACCAACGAGCTTATGATGCCGATAGTGGTGGACTTACCGGCACCGTTGGGGCCGAGCAAGGCAAAAAAGTCGCCCTGAGCCACATTCAGGCTAATCCCTTTGACGGCTTCGACACCGCCCTTATAGGTCTTCTTAAGATTGTCCAGCTCCAACGCCAGAGCTTTGGTCGTCATAGATGTTTCTCCTAAAGAGCCTCCAATACCTGAGGTATCGGCAGCGGCCCGGGACGCAAAAAGCAAGACTCCCGCCGTGGCGGGAGTCCGTCTTACTATACAAACAAAGCCGAAATCACAGCTTGCTTACTCCTGCGGGATCACCTTGGCGATATAAGGCAGGTTGCGGTACTGCTCGGCGTAGTCGATACCATAACCGACCACGAATTCATCAGGAATAGTAAAACCGACAAAGTCTACCGGTACGTCGACTTCGCGGCGGTCCGGCTTGTCCAGCAGAGTACAGAGAGTCAGGCTCTTTGGCTCACGCAGCAGCAGCATTTCGCGTACCTTGTTGAGCGTGTTGCCCGAGTCAATCAGATCTTCGACGATCAACACATCACGATCGGCGATTTCCGACTGAACATCTTTGAGTATCTTCACGTCTCTAGAGCTGGTCATGGCATTGCCATAGCTGGAAACAGACATAAAGTCGATCTCTACATGGCCCTTAATCCGACGGCAGAGATCGGCCATAAAGACCACTGAGCCCTTGAGCAGGCCGACCATCAGCAACTTGTCGGCATTGGCATAATGCGCATTGATGCGCTCGGCTAATTCATCCAGTTTCTGGTTGATCTCTTCTGCCGAGATCATCACTTCGGTGGTGTGTTTCATATCACTCTCAATTGTCGATCTCACTGTCTTTGGGTTTGTCATAACCCCAGCGATCCGTTAATGCATGTTCGACACCCAGATGATCCAGGATCCGGGCGACCATGAAGTCTATCAGATCTTCAATGGATTTGGGATGATGATAAAAGCCGGGGGCGGCCGGCATTATGATGGCGCCCAGTTGGCTGAGTTTCAACATATGTTCGAGATGAATGGCGTTGAAAGGTGTCTCTCTGGGCACCAACAACAACTGACCGCGCTCCTTGAGCACTACATCGGCGGCCCGCTCCAGCAGGCTGTTACTCATGCCGGTGGCCACCGCGGCCAAAGTGCCGGTTGAGCAGGGACAGATCACCATCTGCTTTGGCGCCGCCGAGCCGGACGCCGGCGGAGAGAACCACTCATCCTTGCCGAGCACCCTCAGCTCACCGCCTTCGGGAAACAGTTTTCTGAGCTGCTCTGTGGCCTTGTCCGGCGCGCTGCTGAGTTTGAGCCCATGTTCCGTTGCCAGCACCACCCGAGCGGCGCTGGACACCATCAGAAAAACCCGAAACTCGGCCTTGAGCAAGCACTCTAGCAGCCTCAGCCCATAGGGCGCCCCGGAGGCGCCGGTCCAGGCGAGGCTGATACTCTTAATCTGCTGATATTTCACGCTTTGACCTCGCCACTTCTGGCTTTAAGGGCCTGGAGCAACTTTTGATGCAGACCGCCAAAGCCGCCATTGCTCATGATCAGCACGGTATCGCCGGGCTTGGCTTCACCACTGACCTTGGCCACTATCTCATCTATGTCGTGCAAAACCTGCACCGGCAGCGGCGCCGCCTCCATGGCCGCGGCAATATCCCAATCGATATTATCCGCCTGATACAACACGGCCTCATCGGCCAGGGCCATAGAGTTGGCCAGTGTGTCTTTATGCACCCCTTGCTTCATGGTGTTGGAGCGGGGCTCGAGCACGACAGTGATTTTGCCCTGGCCCACCTTGGCGCGCATCCCCTGAAGAGTAGTGGCGATTGCCGTTGGGTGATGGGCAAAGTCGTCATAAACACTGACCCCCTCTACACTGCCCAGCAACTCGAGACGGCGCTTGGGCGGGGTAAAGTCTGCCAGCGCCTTGAGCGCATCTACCGGCAAGACCCCAACATGACGCGCCGCGGCTATCGCCATAGTGGCGTTGTCTATGTTGTGACGCCCAATCAGGCCCCAGCTCAAAACGCCCTGGGATTTACCGCGGAAAAATAGCTCAAATTCGTGACCATCGTCTGCCAACATCCTGGCGCTCCAGTCCCCCTGGCCCGCTTCATGGCTCAAGGTTTCTTGCTCACTCCAGCAGCCCTTGGCTATCACGCCGGCAACCGCCTGGCTGTCTTGCGGCCAGATCACCCGGCCATCCCCCGGCACGATTCTGAGCAGATGGTGAAACTGCTTCTGTATCGCCTTGAGATCGTCGAAGATATCGGCATGGTCGAACTCCAGGTTGTTGATCACCAAGGTTCTTGGCTGGTAATGCACAAACTTGGAGCGCTTGTCGAAGAAAGCGCTGTCATATTCGTCGGCCTCGACCACAAAGAAGGGCGACTCGCCCAACCTGGCCGAAATGCCGAAATTCTGCGGCACCCCACCAATCAAAAAGCCTGGTTGATAGCCGCTGGCTTCGAGGATCCAGGCCAACATGCTGGCGGTAGAGGTTTTGCCATGGGTTCCGGAAACGGCCAATACCCAACGTTCGGGCAATATATGATCATGCAGAAACTGCGGACCCGAGGTGTATTTCAGGCCGCGGTTGAGTACGGCTTCCACACAGGGGTTGCCGCGGCTCATGGCATTGCCTATCACCACGAGATCCGGCTCGGGATCCAGCTGTGACGGGTCAAACCCCTGAATAAGGTCTATCCCCTGCTGCTCAAGCTGGGTACTCATGGGTGGGTAAACATTGGCATCGGAGCCGGTGACCTTATGTCCCATGGCGCGGGCCAGCAGCGCCAAGCCCCCCATAAAAGTGCCACAGATCCCCAGAATATGTACGTGCATTAAGGCCATCCTTCTGCAGTGAGTCCGCTCGCCCCAGGTTGGGCGAGTTTGCATGCCGCTCATTGTACCTATGCCACCGGCAAGACGCGAGAGGCCTCTGCCTGCTGTTCAGTTTTCTCTCATCTTCCCATGACAAATACGATAAATGGATAGCGGAAATTTCCCAAAACCTGAGCCGATCGCTGGTCAGGACAGAGCCGCGCGTTTAAAATGCCCGCAGCCTACGCAAATGCGATTAGCATCAGGAAAGCAGCATGCAGTTAACGGAAGAACTCCAACATCTCAGGCGCGAGCTTGAAGATCTCAAACTCAAAGAGACTAACCTGGAAATCAGGACAGATATCCGCCTCGACGCGATAGAACAAAGAATCGAGGCGCTGTTTGCGGCCGTCAATCAGCTTGCCGAAGAGCAAGCTCAGCCTTTGGCGCCCAAGGTTGCCGAGCCATCAGCAATACCTGGCCCCAATGAGCCTCAGGCCGAGCCAGTAGCCGACTTATCCTCCGAGTCACAGACCCAGCGCCAGGACGCCTGGCAGCGTAGGGCAGATATTCAGCCTATCGAGCACACCAAGCCGGCAAGGGTGGAGATGGCAGCAACGCCAGTTGCAGCCAAAGCGCAAACCGCTTCGGAATCCTCTGCAGCGAAACCCTTCGCTTCGAAATCTTCCGCTTCGAGACCCACAGATTCGAAATCCTCCGCCGCCCAAAGATCGTCCCAAACACAAGAGGGTCGAGAGCAGCAGACTCCCAACTGGGGGCGTAAATTTGATCAGGCTGTGGCCGCTTTTTTTGCCGCTATGCTGAGCCCCCTGCTGGGACTCTTCGCACAAGCCAAAGATTTTTATCAGCACTATCAAGCCAAAGGTCAGGGGCCGGTATTTATGATGACCCTGGCCGGGATCATCGCCATGACCCTGGGCTTTGGTTATCTGCTGCAGTATTCCATGAACCACTGGCTGTCGGACACAGGAAAGGCCTTGACCGGCTTTGTCTGTGCCAATGGCATTCTGGCCTTGGGGGCCTTTATCCGCAAACGGCAACGAGCGATGGCCGATTTCGGCTCGGGTCTGGTGGGCCTTGGGCTGATTATCAACTATCTGTGTGCCTATTTTGTCGGTCCCTACTTCGAGCTGGTGCCGGATGGCGTCAGTTATCTGCTGCTGTTGCTTATCACTGTGGCCGGTTACAGTCTGGCGCTGAAACTGGAAGCCAGAGTCATCAGCATAGTCGCCTTGCTGGGTGGCTCCCTAGCACCACTGATGCTGCTTTCCGGCAGTCAGGCGCCTTTGATGTATCTACCCTTCCTGCTGCTGATTGGCGGCTGCTCTTTACTCTTGAGTCACAAGATACGTTGGCCTGTGCTGCTGGAAACGACAGCCATACTGCACATCGCCTGTATCGAGAGCCTGAGTTTCTTTGTCGAGCTGCCGCTGCAAGGGCAAGGGATAATGGGAGTTCTGGCGCTCATCTCCCTGCATGGCCTCTTCTATGGTTATGGCCTTGGCAGCCTTTGGCTGTTTGGCCGGGAAGGCCTTAGCCACAGACTGCTGGCTCTGCCGGCGGCATTACTGGCCTTTTTGGTCTATAGCCTGAGTCAGTTCAGCCCCCATGCCGGCGAGCTACTACTGGCCAACGCCGCCGTGCTTATCGGCCTGTCGCTCTGGCTTAAACAAGACAAACAGCTGCAGACGCTATTGTGGCTGGCGACCGGTGCCTGTCTCGGTTTTGCCGCGCTCAGCCTGCTCAGTGGTGAGCTGCTGGGGCTGGTGTTACTGCTCGAAGCCTTGCTGTTGATGTGGCTAGGTTGCCGAGAGCAGCAAGCCTCGCTGCGAATCGAGGCCATCACCCTGCTGGCTCTTGGACTGGTCATCAACCTGTTGGCCCTTGGCGATATGATCAATGAAGCGCCGGCGCTCTTGTCACTGCCGCTGCTGGCTTGGGGGCTAAGCACGCTTACGTTATTTGGCTTTAACCAACTGCTGGGCAAACAGCCCGAGCTCAGCCGCTGGGAGCAACAACTGCTGCAGCTGGGACGCGAGCTTGCCAACGTGCTGCTGGTGTCTTTAGCCCTGGTTAGCGCCTGGCTGATAAGTGAAAGCTACTTCCTGGTGATAATTCCCGGATTGAGTCTGACCTTGCTGCTACTCGCACGCAGGCAACAACTCAGGGTCAGCGAGGCCTTGGCCTGGGCCTTGTTGTTACCGCTGGCGGCTCAGGTCATCTTCGCCGCCGTGGATGTGCATAGCCTGAGTTTCCGCGCTCAGCCGCTGTATGCGCAAATCGCCAGGGTAGAGCTGTTCCTCTGTCTGTTACTGGCCTGGTATGCATACCGGCGCTTCCATCCCAAGGGCGAACTTAGGCGTTTGGCCTGGTACACTCGCCTGGCCTGCCTGGTGCTCTTGCCACTGCTGTGGCTGCCCAAAATCGCCCTTCGCTTTGAAGATTGGCTGGCCCCGGCCTTGTGGTTATCCAGCTTTGTCAGCTTAGTATTGGCCCGCAAGTTCAGGCAGCCGATACTGAAACGCGA
Source organism: Shewanella sp. YQ_9 (assembly GCF_043103185.1). Classification (NCBI taxonomy): domain Bacteria; kingdom Pseudomonadati; phylum Pseudomonadota; class Gammaproteobacteria; order Alteromonadales; family Shewanellaceae; genus Shewanella; species Shewanella sp. YQ_9. Next base: position 108,231 of record NZ_JBICJO010000057.1, on the reverse strand, counting down.
AGCGGATGTACTGCTGGTGCTGGCTATAGCCCAAACCGCTTTTGCCTGCCTGGCAGGACAATGGCCTGGGCTTATCGCACTGCTGCTGGGCAGTATCTATTCCGGTCTGCTGCTGTGGCGCTATCCATCCTTGCCAAGGCTCTGGCAAGGCCCCTGCCGACTCGGCTGGCAGTTGTCACCCTTCTATGGCGCGCTGCTGCTGGCGGTGGTCAGCCACAGCCTGGAGGTATTGTTCAGCCACACGTTGGCACTTAGCAGTGTGGTGCTGAGCGGCTACTTCTTTATCCTGCTCAGCCGCAAACCGCTCAAGGCCCTGCGCCCGGGTTACCCTTTTGCCTTTGCCAGCTTCTTTATCGCCTTGCTGCTGCCCTGGATTACCTGGCTCGACAGCCTGCAATATTTGCAGCTCGATGTCCTGACCCGGCCCTCTGAACCTTGGCTGATGGCGCTGGCACAAACTTGCAACCTGGCCTTGCTGGCGCTGTTTATCCGTAAACGGCCATTGGCCATGAGACGCTATCGTCAGCAGTTGCCGACCAATATGGTGTTTATCGCCTGGCATGCCCTGTTGCTGCTGGCCTATCTGCCACTGGCCTACCAGATGCCAACCGGATTCGATGCCACCTTAAGCACAGTGCTCATGGTGTCCCACGGCTGCTGGCTGATGTTCCTCAGCCTGCGTCCCGGCTGTCAGATTATGCTCAAACTGGCCGCAGGTCTGTTTGCCATCAGTTGCCTCAAGGTATTGCTGCTGGATATGGCCGCCGCCGATCTGCTGCAGAAGATCATCGTCTTTATGCTGATTGGTGCCTTGCTGCTCGGGGTGGCTTACTTCTACCAGAAGTCCAGAGCCCGGCTGCTGTCACAATAAACCAACTCAAAGGCGCCTGCGGGATAGGTCTGACAGCCATAGATTGAAGATTTTGCTAGAATGGCGACCTCTTACTCCATCCTTTGGTGATTTATGAAACTGACCCACATAGCCCTATTTTCTCTGGCTCTGTTTTCGCTTCCCGCCCTGGCCGGTGGTCATTGCGCCAAAAAAGAAGCCGAAATCGAAAAGCAGATCTCTTATGCCAAAGAGCATAACAACAGCCACAGAGTACGGGGGCTGGAAACGGCGCTGGCCGAAGTCCGTGCCCACTGCACTGAGGCCGGTGAAATCAAAAAACAGCAAGATTCACGCGATGAATTGGCAAACAAAATCCGTGACAAGCAGGATGATATTCGCGAGTTACGTGAAGAGCTGGCTGAAGATCGCGCCGAACTGAAGGCAGATATCGCCGAGGCCGAGCGCAAGGGCAAAGTCGATAAGGTCGCCAAATATCAGCGAGAACTGGCCGAAGAAGAGGCTAAAACAGCCGCCAAGATCAGCGCCAAAGAGGCTGAAATACGTGCATTGAAGTCCGAGCTGGACGCCAGATAAGTATTAGCCCCGCTTGGCGGGGCTTTTTGATGATGTCATCAAGCCTGGGAGGCTTCCAGCGCCTGGGCCACATCGCTGATGATGTCGTCTATATGCTCAATTCCCACAGAGATCCGGAGCAGATCTTCACTCACCCCGGCGCGAGCCAACTCCTCGGCGTTGAGCTGCCTGTGGGTCGTGGTGGCAGGGTGACACGCCAGTGACTTGGCATCGCCTATATTCACCAGACGCAAGATCATCTGCAGCGCATCGATAAAGCGCCCGCCGGCCTCTTTGCCCCCCTTGATACCAAAACTGATAATGCCGGACGCCTTACCCGAGGTGATTTTGTCGCAATTGGCCTTATAAGGGCTGTCTGTCAGGGCGCCATAATTGACCCAGTTAACCAGCGGGTGGGACTGCAGGTAACTTGCCAGCGCTTCGGCATTGCTGCAATGACGCTCCATCCTCAGGCTCAAGGTCTCCAGCCCCTGCAACAGTAAAAAGGCGCTGTGTGGTGATAGAGCCGCGCCGGTATTACGCAGAGGCACCACCCGGCAACGGCCGATATAAGCCGCCGCGCCGAAGGCTTCGGTATACACCACCCCATGGTAGGAGGGGTCCGGCTGATTGAGCACCGCAAATCTGTGTTTATTGGCGACCCAGTCAAACTTGCCCGAATCGATGATCACCCCGCCCACTGTAGTACCGTGGCCACCGACATACTTGGTGAGCGAGTGGACGACGATATCGGCGCCATGTTCGAAGGGGCGGCACAGCACAGGGGTCGCCACTGTGTTATCCACCACCAAGGGCACACCATGTTTATGGGCAATTTCTGCCAGACGCGCGATATCGACAATATTGCCGGCGGGGTTGCCTATGGATTCACAAAATACCGCCTTGGTGCGTTCATCAATAAGCGACTCCAGGGTATCGAAGTCATCGAACGACGCCATGCGCACCTCAACCCCCTGGCGCGGCAGAGTATGGGCGAACAGGTTATAGGTGCCGCCGTAGAGCTGGCTGCTGCTGACTATGTTGTCGCCCACTTCCGTCAGCGCCTGCAGCGCATAGGTGATGGCCGCCATTCCAGAGGCCAGCGCCAGCGCGCCAATGCCGCCTTCGATGGCCGCCATTCTGGCTTCGAGCACGGCGTTGGTGGGGTTCATGATGCGACTGTAAATATTGCCGGGCACCTTGAGGTCAAACAGATCGGCGCCGTGTTGAGTATCGTCGAAGGTATAGGACGTCGTCTGATAGATGGGCACCGCCGCCGACTTGGTGGTGGCTTCCGATTCATAACCATGGTGCAACGCCAGGGATTCCAGTTTCATCTCGCGCTCCTTGATGACAGATAATGCTGACTGAATGAGCAATCAAACTAACAGATAGACATCTGGATGTCCAAATAAAAAGAAACCACCCCTGAGGGTGGTTCTTGCCAGGCGCGATTAGCTGCCTGTTATGGCTTGGCCTTGAAGCTCGCCAGCCAACCCACTATCGCGCCGCCCAGGCCGATGGCAAACACTGAGTAGGCAATGATGCAATAGTGCGCCATATTCATGCCAAACAGTGACCAGTCATCTTCACCACAGCCGCCGGTAGGAGCGAACTCAAATGGCAGCCACTTATCCAGCGGCAAGCCCAGAGGGAAGTGCGGCTCGGTGGAGCAGGCAGAGCCTGCCGCCGAACCTGCCTCGGCGAAGAAGTCCATCGACTCATCCACTACCAGGTGCGCGGCGTCGTGGATATTCATTAGTTGAATCGACCAGGCCATTCCCTGAATCACGCCGTAGAGTGCCAGGGCAACACCCAAGGCCTTGAGCACGTGGTTCTTCGGATTGATCAATATGATGGCACCGGCCAGCACTATGCAGCATTGGCTGAAGCGTATGTAGACGCACAGCTCACAGGGATCCATCTCCAGAAACACCTGAAAGTAGCCCATGGCGGAAGCCAGCAAAAATACCGCCGCGCCCAGCATTATGCTCCAGAGTATTCGCCCCTGTTGCCAGCGGGCCAAAGTCGGGACAGGCGCCTGGGTAAATTCCCGAAAAAGCGAACTCAATTTATTCATCCGTCCCTCCTACTTGGCAGCCAGTTCGGCCACCAGTTCATCGAGCATCTGCATGCTGCGAATAGACTTGGTGTTAATCAAGTACTTGCCATTGACCACCAGTGCCGGGATCCCCTGGATCTTGGCGACTTCCACACCTCTGTCCCATTTGCTCAAGAGTTGTTGCACCTCAGGGCTATTCTTGGCCGCTTCAAAACCGGCGCGATCCAGGCCGGCTGCTTTGAGGCCAAAGTCGATGGCTTCATCGGCGGAAGCAAAGCGGGCCTTGTCATCGTGATACTTCTTGTACAGTGCCATCTTGGCGGCCTTGAAAGCCTGTTCGGATTGGGTTTGGGCATAGGCCAACACCCAAGCCTTTTCCTTGCCTAGGGGCGGCTTGGTGGTGATGTGATAATCATCGAAGGTCACCCCCTTGGGCAGGTTTTTCACCATGCCGGGGATCACTGACTTGTCGTACTTGTAGCAGAAGGGGCAGTTGACCGAATACACCTTCACCACTTGGTTGGGTGCATCAAAGCTGGCGGCCCCCAGCAGTTGATAATGCTCGCCTTCATTATATTTGGCAGCGGAAACAGAGCAGGACAATAACAGGGCACCCAGTGCCAACAGACTTTTCTTCATCATGATACGGACTCCAAACAGGCGGCAGCCCGGCTGCCGCCACAAACACAATTAACGATTGAACATGCTTTCAGGGTGAACCACGGTAGAGCGATAGCCAGGCTCATGTTTCATAAGGGTCTTCACCTTGATTTCGACCTTGACCTCATTGGTCTTGGGATCCACCTCGGTGATCCAATGCTCGGGAGCCTTATCCCCTTCCAGCAGTCCGGCCGAAGCCGAGGCCATGAACATGGTCTTGTGATCCGCTTGCCACTCTGTGATGGAAGTGATTGGGCTATACCACTCGTACCCCCGCTCTTTGCCGTACTCCCAGGTCTGCTGCACTGTCATCTTGCCCATGTCGACCTTGTACTCGACGCCACGGGAATACTTCATGGTCGGCAGCGCAGGTTGTTCCAGACCACGGCCATCACCGTTGTCAAACACTGTGACTGTGCCCCTGTCCGGTACCGGCCAGGCGGTGTGCTGAGTCCAGGTCCAGTCAAAGTTGCCTTCGCAGCCCTTGGCGTCACACTTGAGTGCCCGACCTTTGGTATCAACGGGTTTCAGCACCTTGGCGGCCAGTTCTCCTTTCCAGCCTTCGGGAGTACCGAGGATCCACTTGACCTTGTTATCACGGCCAACCTTGATCACCGCAGACTGGTGGCGCGAGCTGACAATGATGCTGTCATCGGCCGGGTCATAACCTATGGAGTTGATATGTAGCCAGTTGCGACCGGTTCCGACCCCGGCAACATCGCCGTAAGGTTCGCTGGCCAGCTCTTCGGCGGTCTTGGTTTCACCAGCCTTGGAGACATCCACGTTCAGGCAAACCGCCCCCATATCCAATGACTTGAGCACAGTGTCACGCATAGGGTCGAGTATCTTGTTGAAGTCCCAGACCTTAACGACATCACCGTTCTGATCCACTTCAATCACATGGTCGCGTACTGTGTCGACCTTGAGGCCATCCGGCGTAACATAATCACGCTTTCCCACCCTCAGTAGCAGGTGGCCATTGGGCATTTCGGTGATCTCATGGGAGAAACCGTTGAATCCCCGCGGGAGTTCGCGCTTGAAGATAGGCTTGCCGATAAAGTCATACTTGGCGTAGTAAGGCACCTGGAACCCTTGATGCAGTTCAAACATCAGCCCCTGACCAAAGATCAGCTTGCCATCACGGGTCTGCTTGAAAGACATGGAGCCGCCCGGACGGTCATAGATGACATCGCTGTTCAGATGCCAACGCACATCGCCGTTGGTATCTATGATGTTCTGGGTCGGGATCCAGTCCCAGTGGTCACGGATATTGGGCGGGATCACCTGCCCATCAACCAGATAGAATCTGTCTTCAAAGCCTTTGGCGACTTTGACCGGTTCATACTCGTACTGGGTGCGGGCATTGCCATCGATATGCAGGTGAGGCAATGCGCTGGTGCGGATCTTGTATTCCTCGGTCACTGGCTTACCGGCCAGTTTGTAGCTGACCTCAACCCGGTTCAAATAATCGGGATAGAGGCCAAATACCGGAATACCGCTGTGGGTGTTGAGTTGAGTCAGTCCCACAGGGTACTGAATATCAATCCCTTTCTTTCCCTTGCCTTTTACTTTGACCTTGACATCACTGATGGACTTGCCACCGAGATCTATCACCGCCACCAAAGGGCTGAACTTATATGGATCCACATAGACATAACCCAACTGCCCCTGAGGTACGGCGCTGGAACTGGTACCTGGCAGATCGCCACCGGCAATGACCTGGGTTGAGAAACCCGTCAATGTCAGACTGGATGCCGCCAACATCAAATAACACAGTCTCTTCATTTTCATCTTGTTACCTTCCAATTAGAGTTGATATTGCAGGGAATAAAAAATAGCGTCGTGATATCCTTGTTTTCCTAAGTTATTTTCCGCATATCGATAACTCAGAATAAAACTCAGATTCTTGGTGAAAGACCAATTAACAGATAAAGCTCCATTAAAACCAAAATCCTTTCCATCACCAGATAAAACTAAATAATCATCTTCGCGATTAAAGAAGTGTTCTTGCCACCAGGTTAATTTAAAGTCTTGCTTAAATAGATTTAGCTGATGGCTTGCTAAAAAATAAACATAGCCACCGTTAAAACCACCTTCAAAATTGGCATCAAAACTTTTATAAGTGGCATCGACAAAATGTCCGGCCAGTGCAACCTGCAGATAGGTGTCACCATAACTCTTGTCCCAGCTCAGTCCCAACATGGTGTTGGTTTCTCCCCAACTGGGTTTGCTCTTGTCAAATACCTGACCATAGAGGTTCCAATCTGTCGCCCCTAAGTTGATCTGGCCGATCACATTGATCTCAGTACCGTAGTAAGCCCCATCATCCGGGTCTTCCCACTTTACGTGGCCATAGACATCGCCATAGTCGTTGGCAACGGCGCCTTTAAGTGTGATAAAGGGGTTATTGTCTTTGGCTTCGCCAAAATAATCAGATGCCTTGGATTGCCAATCCATCATCCCTGCTTCGACTGCCAGCATAGCTGCCTGACAGGTGCCACTAAGGCAGGCAGATATAATTAATGGGTATATCAACTTCTTATTCATATTCAATCCTCCTTCCCGACTCGAATTAATTATTTACAGAAGCAGAAATGAATAGGTGAACTGAATCACAGGAAAATAGAGCTTTTATCTTTTTGTTAAAAGCTTTAATAAGGATCATCAAAAAATAAAATTTTATTTTTTGATGAGCGAGATCACAAAGAGTTAAACGGAGCGCAACAAGACTATCGCAATTATTTATAATGAGCTAAATCTTGCTTGAGTATTTAATTATGAATAAACCCGAGCATAACCGTATACGGGAAGCTATTTTGGATTTGGCAGAGTCTGTTATTGCCAAAGAAGGAATATTGTCACTGAAAGTATCAGATATCACCAAGGGGCTTGGCATATCCACGACCCTGTTCTACAGCATCTTTAAGACCAAGGAAGATATTCTGGTAGCACTCACCTGCCGCGCCTTTGATCAAGTGTTGGGGCTACGTTGGTGGCTCAATCTGGAAAGCTACTCAGGGCTGGAGAAATTTATCGCCTATATTCTCAATGAGATCCAATTTACCGAGACTTACAGCCTGCGCAGTTCTATCTCCACCATCTCCTGTAACAGGTTGATCTTCAACAAGGCCAGTGCCACTTATCTGCGTAACCTGAATCGACTGGCAATGGAGTATTGGGAGACTCCAATTCAGCTGCTGTCACAGGCCAAAGAGCAGCAGGAAATACAGGCCAACGAGGTGCAGATCCAACAGTTTTGCCATCTGTTGTGTACCTATCTGAGAGGCAGGGAGTTGGTGGGGAACACCTATGCCGGCAAGGAGTACAGCCAGGATGTCAGGTTTGATAACGCCCGGCTGCTCACTCAGTTGCTTAAAGAGTTGTGTCCCGGCAAAAGGCTTAATCCCAAAACTCTTACCAGAGCGCAGCAACTACGCCGCGAATTACCCGGGCACAGAGTTCAGCGTCAGCAACAGACAAACGGCTGAACTCATTCCCCCATTCGATTATTAGGGCGGCGGTCAGGATTTAAGCCGCACAGTGCACAAAATCAACATAGAAGTAAAAACATCTAGACGTCTAAATTGACAGACGACTGGCTATCCCCTATTCTTTCGCCTAATTTGTCAGGAGATGATGCCGTTAAGACAATGCAATTCAGCGAGTTTGGCTGCTGCGGAGGGAATCCCCGGCCGAACGTGATTCACAGAGAGTAGATTTTGACCCAGAACAACACTTCTCCGGCCGTTAAAGCTCCGGCCTCATTTGTGGCACTACTGCCATTGTTTCTGTTTCTGGCGCTGTTTATCGGTGCCGGGGTCTATTTCCAAAGCCAAGGGGTAGACTTTGCCTTCTATCAGTTGCCGAGCCCGATAGCGATATTACCGGCGATTGTACTGGCCATTTTGCTGTCCAAGCAAAAGCTCAACCAGACCATGAACACCTTTATGGCGGGGATAGGCCACAACAACATCATCGCCATGTGCCTAATCTATCTACTGGCCGGTGCTTTTGCCGCCGTGGCCAGTGCCACTGGTGGGGTTGATGCCACAGTTGCCTTGGGGCTTAAGCTGATCCCGGCCAATCTGCTGCTGCCCGGCTTTTTCATTATCGCCGCCTTTATCGCCACCGCCATGGGCACCTCCATGGGCACGATTGCCGCCGTGGCTCCTATCGCCCTCGGGGTTGCCGATCAGGCAGGGATTGAACTGCCACTGATGGCGGGCTCTGTGATGTCAGGCGCCCTGTTTGGTGACAACCTGTCTATTATCTCGGATACCACTATTGCCGCGACCCGCACCCAGGGCTGCGAAATGAGAGACAAGTTCCGTGAAAACCTGATCTTTGCCATTCCGGCGGCGATTGTGACCCTGTTGCTGTTCGGTTTCCTCTCTTCCGGTCAAGCCGAACTGCCACCACAGGAGGTCGACTTTGTTAAGGTATTACCTTACTTGAGTATTCTGGTGCTGGCCGTCGCCGGGCTGAACGTGTTTGTGGTACTGGCCATCGGCATTTTGCTGGCCGGGATAACAGGGTTTGTCACTCAAGATTACTCGCTGCTGACCTTCGGTAAGGATATCTACAAAGGCTTTGGCAATATGCAGGAGATCTTTATCCTCTCCATGCTGGTTGGTGGCCTGGCGGCCCTGATGCAGCAGCAAGGTGGCCTGAGCTTTGTCAGCCAGCAGATAGAGAAGCTGATAGCCCGTTTCTCCCGCGCCAAGGGTGAAGCCTCCTGTCGCGCCGCCGAGCTGGGGATGGCGGGGATAGTGGCTTTGACCAACTCCTGTGTGGCCAACAATACCGTCTCTATTGTGGTCAGCGGCGATATCGCCAAAGATCTGGCAGCCAAACATGGGGTTGCCCCGAAACGCGCCGCCAGTATTCTGGATATTTTCGCCTGTATCATTCAGGGGCTTATTCCCTACGGTGCCCAGGCATTGCTGATAGCTTCCCACTTCAAGATCTCTCCCCTGGAAGCCGTTGCCAACACCTGGTACTGCATGATCCTGGCCTTGGTTGCCGTGGTGATTGTGATACTGCGTCCCCGCAGTTAAACTAGCGGGCGCAATAACCAAACCGGTCCCTGCGACCGGTTTTTTTGTCGCCGTCATTTGGCGACTATTATTGAATGCAGGTATTCAAACGAGCCATTCCATGCCCCTGTACGAGCAATACCATAAGCAAGATCCGCAGCGCCTGGCATTTATGATGTCTCTGGTGGGCGTCAGCATAGCGGCACTGGGCATGGCCTCCTCCTTCTGGGCCGCCTATGACAACTTGGGCAGCGCCATTTTCAGCATGCGCATGGACAGACTGGGCGACTACTTGAGCTCGCCGCTGGCCTATGTCTACAATATCTCGCTGCTACTCGGCGGCGCCTGCTTCATCTTGGCCATGGGTGGCCTCTGGTGGCAAAAGCACAGCGCGGCAGCCGGCTTGTTGTCAAGATCAGGCATAGCGGTTGGCTTGGGGATAGTGGCGCTGGGGGTCTTCCCCTATAATGAACTCTTTGCCCACCAGCTGGCTGCTATCTTCTTTATTGCCAGTACCTTGGTAATGTTCACCCTTTGCTGCTATTGCTTTGTCTCCCACAGAGCGCTCTGTAACCTGCCGCTGTGCCTGTTCAGCCTTCTGGGGATAATGTCTGCCATCGGCCTGTTATCCCAGTTGCAATGGCCATCGATGAACTATGCCTCTTGTTCGGTGCAAACCCTCTGCCCTTCGGTATGGTTTATGTGGTTGCATTCCATTGCCACTGTGTTTGCCGGTCTCAGCCTGTCGGCCACCGTATATCGACTGTGGCACTGGTCGCAGCCGCTCAACGACTGATGACTGAAAAACCGTATAGGGCTGACGCGACAGCGCCAAAAACAACCCGACAAGCCACAATGCGCCTTGCCCACTATCTGGCGCAATCCGGTCTGTGCTCAAGACGCGAAGCCGCCAGACGCATCGAAGCCGGAGAGATTTTTCTGGGTGACAGGCCAGCCAAACACACAGACAGAGTCACCCTCGCCGCCGGGCAGCGCCATTGTCTTGAGAAGTTGTTTTATCTGGGCGAGCCCGTCGCCGCCCCGGCACCTTACGCTTATCTGCTATTCAATAAACCCGTCGGGATAGATTGCCGCCTGCTCAAGGATGACCCGAGCAGCCTATCGCATTTATTGCCCCAGGATAAACGCCTGTATCCGGCCGGAAGGCTGGATAAAGACTCCCGCGGCCTATTACTGCTCAGCAACGACGGCGAGCTGACCCAGCAACTGATGCATCCGGATTTTTGCCACAGCAAACACTACCGGGTCACTCTGGAGCGGGCATTTACTGACGCGTTTATCCATGCCTTGAGAAACCCAATGGATTACGGGTATGGTCAGGTGCGGGCATCACAAGTCACGCCAATTTCGGCAAACAGTTTTGAAATCATTCTGACTCAGGGCAAGAAGCGGCAAATTCGCCGTATGTGTCGGCATTTGGGCTACAGAGTCACAGATCTCTGCCGTACCCGGATAATGGAGTTAACACTTGATAGGCTTGCTGAAGGGGAGTTTAGAGAGCTCAGCCGTGCACAAATCGCCGCGCTCAAAGTGTCACTTCAGCGCTGAACAAACCACATAATCTTTAGTGCGATTCCTGATTGGTTTATTGCTAAACTAAGCGGCTTGTTGGCCCTGCCCCCAATCCCCCCCGGGAAATAGGCAACCATACCCATCACTCGTTTCAGGAGACATCATGCTAGAACTCTTCGCCGTCGCCAGTATCACTATGTTGGCCGTTATCAGCCCTGGGGCTGATTTTGCCATGGTATCCCGCAATAGTATGGTACTCGGACGCCGGGCCGGTCTGATGACGGGTGCCGGTATATCACTGGGCGTATGGGTACATGTGCTCTACTCCATTGCCGGTATCGGACTGCTGATCTCCCAGTCACTGTGGCTGTTCAGCCTGATCAAGTTTGCCGGTGCGGCTTATCTGATCTATCTCGGCATCACCATGCTCAGAAGCAAGGCGGTTGAAGCATCTGAATTGCAGACCCAGGAAGTGATTTCCGATTGGGCGACACTCAAGAGTGGCTTTCTGACCAATGCCCTCAATCCCAAGACGACATTGTTTGTGGTAGCACTCTTTACCCAGGTTATCGATCCCCAGACCAGCACTCTGACCCAAATAGGTTATGGCGCCTTTATGTCAGCCGCCCACCTGCTGTGGTTTTCATTGGTGGCTTTATTGTTTTCCTCGCAAGCTGCCCGTCGCTCCGTGGCCCGTTGTCGCCACTGGGTTGAACGCGCCATAGGCGGCGTTTTGGTCAGCCTGGGGCTGGGATTGGCCTTTTCCTCTGTGGGACGTTCCTGAGCCTTTTCCTCTGTGGGACGTTCCTGAGCCGTTTCACGGTGAAGACCGTCAGGGTTGACTGCCTTCACCGTTTTTAGGCTCGCTTGCCCGGGAGGAGACGGCTTTATCTTCCTTCCCGCCGGGTTGCAGCTCAGACAGAAGATCGGCGGCCTGAGTCACGGCCGCCAGATTAGCCTGATGTTCCTCTTCCGCCATAGTCTTGGATTCGGCGCGATCTTCCTTGCTGCGTCTGGACTCTCCACTGGCCTTGACCTCTGAATCATAGGGCAGGTCCTCAATTCCCGGCAGTGAATCCGGAATATCACTGGGGCTGACATCCACTATCTGTGAACGGTTCATGGTGATCTTGTATCTGGCATAGCGCGGCGCCTGCTTGCCCTCTTTGAGCACAGCCACCAGGTTTATCTGATAACGCCGCTCCACCGACTCATTGCTGATCCTGCCATCGGTTTCGGTGTAAATTTTGGCCTTGCCGCGCTCCAGGTAGCGGGCAAAGGGTACTAAGCTGAACACCACCTGTTCCTGCAACGTGTTGTAACCGGAAAGAAACTCGGTATCTGCCACCTTGGTCTGGATGCCATAATGAAGAATTTCGGCATCGACCTTATTTTGGCTGTGGCGCCGCCTGAGGATCTCTTTGACATCTTTGGGAAGATCCTGGCTGCGCATAAATTCAAGCCAAACCAGCTGCTTGGCAATGAACTTCTGGTTGGTGGTGTCTCTCAATATCCGGCTCCAGCGCGGTCGTCCCCGCTGGATATAACGCCACAGGGCATTGCGCACATCGTCTTTAAAGATCTCCCGCGCACCGTAAATCAGCGCCAGTACCAGCACCAATACCAGGGTCACACCGCTGAATACCCCCTGGGCCTTGATGATCAGCGCCGACACCACCAACATTACCAGGGCCGTAGCCAATCCTGTGGTCAGCTTCTTGAGCCCTGTGCCCAGAGGTTTGATTTCCTCTTTGAGTACCACCCCTTGCTGAATAAGCCTTCTGAGCAGCAACATCTTGTTGGCAATGCGATTGGGATCCTGCAGGGTCTGCGCCGAATTGTAGTGCCGCTCCGCCCGATAGTTATTTTCTACCCGGCAGAGGGTGATCACCTTGTCCGAGATATGGCTGAAGTCGCTGTTTCTGGGGCCATGGGCCAGCAGCTTCAGCAGTTGCTGTTCACAGAACCAGGATAGATAGTTATCGGCATTCTCGAAATAGTGCTTCCATTTGGCATCGGCCGGCTCGTTGCGGCGAAACTTCTTCAGCAAAATAGCTGTCTGCTCGGTTAATTCTTCCAGCAAGGGATAGAAATTTTCCGGCTCGGATTGCCGCGAAATCTCTTTGGCATCGTTCTCCATCGCCACCACAAACTGGTAGGCAAACAGGTTCAGATAGAGACGAAACTCTTCAACGGTACGCTTCTTCTGACTCACAAACCTGGATTGCACCAAGGGCAGATGCAGGCCATCCGAGTAGTAGGAACGCCGACCGAGAATGGCGCTGAAGTAGTATTCCTCTTCATTCAGGCTCTGCGGCCCTATGCCCATCTCCTTGGGCAGGGAAAAGTAGAGATCCAGCTTGCGCTGCTCCCCGACATCCATCAGATGGCTGAACTTGATGGATAGATTTTCTTCCTGCTTGATACGTAGTTTGGACACAATAATGGAACACTATCAATGAATTGATGAAAGATCCTGACTATAGCCCAAGCAACACGGGAATGGGATAGCGCACCGGCGTTAACTGAGTGGAAATGGTGAAATCGTCAGCAAAAATTCAGCTGTCAATGGATCAGGCGACAGCCACATACTGTGTTGCTCGGTTGGAATAACACAATAGCATAGTCTTTGGCTTCATCGGCATCGAGGATCTCCAGTGCCAAATGATGCAGGCCTTCGTTGCTGAGGTTGAAACTGGAAATATAGGAGAGGTATTGCATGTGGGCGGGCCTTGCACCCTTGCCGGAGAGTTCCTGTTTGTCCGTGACCAGAATTTGATAACGGCCGGCTTCTTCCGAAGCCAGTTGCCCCTGCATCAAGATACTGCCGGCGGGGGTGCCATCCATGTTGAAGTAGCGATAGTTGACCAGGGCTCGCTTGCCTTTGGTCTGCAGATCCAGCAGCAGGTAGTGCTGCGCATCTTCGCCCTCGTTCAACTGCCGGTCGTAGAGCTCGGAGCTGCAGTTAAGCGCCAAAGCGGGCGCTGTCTGGCTGAAACGATAGATCACCAGCAAACAGCCGAGCAGAAAGATCAGGATCAGCAGATTTATCATCCAAAGCCAACGTCTAGCCACAGAGATCAACCTCCTTGAGCCAAGGTACGCTCACAAATGCCTTCACCTGACGGCCATCGCTGATCTTGAGATTACGCACCACGGATTGTCCCAGATACTCGCCTCTCAAGGTGAGGTTAAGTACCTGCTTATCATGGGACAGCGACACATATAACTTGCGCCAGGGGCTGCTCTTGCACTGGGCCAATGCCGAGGCCAACACCTTCCCCTGCTCGGTCAACAACTGGTTGTTGGTGCGGGAGTTGGAATAGAAAAACAGCTCCATTCTCTGACCCGAAAGCAAGGTCAATTCCTGCTTGTTCAGCGGAATGGTGGGCGCCACTCTGGGCAAGCGATACAGATAAAAGAGACTGAGGCCGAGCATGAATATCAGCACCAGGCCCACCAGCAGTTGTTTGGGACCGGCATTCAACCTGGACTCCAGCACTCCTGCAGGTTTACGGGCCACAGATGAGCGCAGCAGATACCCCTGCCCCTTGACCGTTTCAATCAAAGACTCATATTCGGGCCCCAGAAAGGCACGCAACATACAGACAGCACGGGCTACGGACGAATCGCTCAAAGGGGGATGATTGTCATCACCGGCGCGCAACTCGATACGGGAAACCAAACGCCCCTGATTGGCGAGCAGGAGTTTCAGTACCTGTAACTCCGCCCGGGGAAGATGCCAGCTATCCCCCCGGCCCCTGTGTTGTAACTCACCACTGGCTTCATCAAACCAGCAGTCGCCTATCTGCATTATATTCCTCCTGTTTTATATGGTTATGAGTCTATGCAAGAAATCTAATCACTACTGTGATCCTCTTAACCCTGACACAGGAAAAAGTTTAAAAAGTGATCCAACTCAGGCGAGGCGCCGACCAAGAGGGAAGCAAGTGGCATTTTGTGAACCAGTACCCAGGATTGAAGCCACTGAAGACTGAGGGAAAAAGCCATGAAGACGCCATTAATCAACATGAATGCAACAAATAAAGTGACCCATATCAAATGCTAATCCTCAATGGGTATCAAGATGCAAGCCGTCAATCGTCTTTGCATGTCAAAAATCCGTTTTCGGCCAACTCAGGATTCATGCGCGCTGAATCACAACCTTCATCAGGCATCCCCCTAAGCTGAAGACAACCGACCAGGTCGGGAAAAACAAAGACAACAAAGGGTGATAAATATGAGCATTAACAGACGTCAGGCCCTCGGCCAGATCATTGGAATTAGCGCCGCAGCAGCCGGAGCCGGCCTCACGGCCACTTGTGCCTTTGCAGCCACGGATGAGTCAGGAAACTACCGCCTGGAACTGGGGGAAAAACTCAAATATGCCCCATTGGATCCCATGGCGACCGCCAAACTCGCTTATGAAACCGGCGGTGGCTGTATGCATCAGGTATTTCACGCTACTGTGACCATGCTGGCGCAGTCCGCCAGTGTCGATGCCGATAAGTTTGCCACTATTCCAACGGCGCTGGCCGGTTATGGTTTTGCCGGGGTCACCGGCCAGGGCACGCTTTGCGGTAACCTCAATGCGGTAGGTATGCTGGTCAATATTCTCGATGACATCAATGGCCAAAATGCCGCCGTCATCGGCGCCCTGTTCCGCTACTACGAGAATACCGAACTGCCTTTGTCCAGCGATGAGTTCGTTGCCGGAATCGGCTCCACCGCCGAAAAGACCGCCCTGGTGGTCAAGTCCTCGGTTGCCAACAGCGTGCTGTGCCACTCCTCCATCAGTAACTGGTCCAAGGCCTCAGGCAAGACCTTCTCCGAAAAAGGCGAACGCTGCTATCGTTTATCGGCCTCCATTGCCTATCATCTGGTGGAACTCCTGAACCGAGCCCACAAGGGCGAAGACTTGGCCGCCCTGCCGGAGAGCAAACCCAGCACCGAAGCCCAGAGTTGCCAAAGCTGTCATGGCTCCAGCAGCACCATGGGGCCAGCCGCCAGCGTCAAGACAGATATGGAATGTACCACCTGTCATACCGGGCACTTTAACTGAGGATTATCCGATGAAAATCAGCTATCTGAGCCTGCTGCTCGGCTCGGCCCTGCTCTTGGGAGGCTGTGGCAGCGATGATGACAACAGTAATGGCGGTGGCGAGATCACCCCTCCGCCGCCGGTCGAGAAACCCAGCCAGGATATTGCCGAGGCAAGCAGTATTGAGTTGACCCTCAATAGCTTCGATCCCGACTCAGGCCAGGTCACCTTTGCCCTGCAAAACGCCGAAGGCAAGGCGCTCACCAATGCCGCCAAGTACCAGATCACCTACTTTGGTTATCCGGCAGAAGAGCAGGCTTCCACCAAGCCCAAGGCCTGGAAACGCTGGCATGTGACCTATGGTTACAGCTGCGATCCGGCGACCGAGTGCGCTGAACCGCTGCAGGCTCTGGACAGTGCCGGCAGCTACAGCTTCAGTCCATCTGGACTGGATTGGGATGCCAATGCCACCAGCGGTGCCGTCAGCCGTTATAAGGTGGCCATAGAGGTGTTTGGCACAGAGATCAGCAATGAGCTGACACTCTACTCTCCCACCACAGGGGAAGGTGCGAACTAACCCCCGAAAACTGCCCCATCAAATAAGCCGCTGATCAGGGAGAGCAGCGGCTCTTGGGCCTTATCCTCCTCAAACTCACTCATACGACAGGCCCAGAGGTGATCTCCAGGCGTCACCTGGATAAGTGCATAGTCGGCCAGAATATCCATCTCAAGTACATGCAGTCTGAGATCCAGTTTGCCTGACTGAGCCAACACCTTATTGATACTGTCCCGCATCGTCAGTAGATATGGGGGTAACTCTGCTTCATCCACTTGCAGCTTTTCCTGTCGCTGCTCCAGGCTTATCAAATAGCTCAGGGAGCCAGGCTCAATCCCTTTGATGAGCCCTGTCAGTTCGATGCTGGCCCAAGGCTCAGAGTCGTGACGATAGCTCACCCGCAGTCTGACATGACCATTTTCTGTGGCTATCCTGAGCCTGAGCTTTTCAGTGTTGGCCTGATCCACTGCCATGCCGGGACGGATCAAACTCGCTTCACAGTTGAAATTAGGGCTAAGACGTTTGGAAATCAGGGTATCGCCCCAGAGAATGCCGGCAGCAAACAACAGCAGTAATAACAGCAGCAGTATCCAGATCCGGTTTTGGCGTAACCGCCGCCGCAGAGTCGATTCAGTCACAGCGCAGTGCCTCCCTCAGCCAGGTATATTCGGGGGCGCAGGCGTTCATCTGGGCCATGGTCAACTTATAAGCCTTGAGGTACTCGCCTTGGTCGCCTTCTCCCTTGACCACCATACTCAACACCTTGTTGTCATCGCTGAGGGAGATGGAAATGGTGCGCCAACTATCGGGGCAGCGTGCCAGCCAGTCTTCAATGCCTTGAGTCAAATCTTTCAATGCGGCCAATGCTTTGGGTTCGCCGTAGAGACGCAAAAAGGTAGTACTGCCCGAAGGGTGTACGAGTTTAATCACCTCATCCGGCGTTTCCAGATAGCGCAGTGGCCCAACCCTGGATGACAAAAAAACCAATGCCAGTGCGCTCAGCAGTAACATCCAACAATAGTGACGCCAGGGCGTTTGTCCCTTGGGGGACAAAGAGATGGGCCTGCGGCCTCGAGTCTTGCTATGCAGCAAAAAACCTTGCCTGTCTACGGATTCCAAGAGGTCGCTGTGCTCGGGTCCCAGGTATTGGCGGATCCTGGCCACCGCCTGCTCCAATAAATGCCCTTGATTGGCGGGAATGGCGGCCTCCTGCAGCAGTTGCATTCTGGATACCACCTGCCCCCTGTGAGCCAACAAAATATTCAGCACACACTGCTCTGTTTCAGACAGTGTCCAGCTCATCCCGGATCCAGTATGTTTGAGCGTGCCGGTATCGGCATCAAACCAATAGCAACCTATCTGCATGGCGTGGCTCAGCAGCAAATGAATGGCGGCAGTATAAGGGAAAAAAACACCCATCCAGAGTGATCTGTATGGGTGTTTTTAAGCTTTTGACAAGAAGCGTGAACCGTCTCTCAGACTTTTCCCACAATTGAAATTTTGTTAATTAACAATATGATACATTCTTATCTAGAATGTAGAACTGTTAATCCAGAGGTGCACCAGAATGCTGGCTACGTAACCCAGGGCGATCACGGGTGTCCACCTGAGGTGAGCCCCAAAGGTGTATACCCCTCTCGCCTGCCCCATCAGCGCCACCCCGGCGGCACTGCCGATGGACAACAAACTCCCCCCAACCCCGGCGGTCAGGGTTACCAACAGCCATTGTCCCAACGCCATATCCGGGTTCATTGTCAGTACGGCAAACATCACTGGAATGTTGTCTATGATAGAGGACAGCACCCCAATGGCGACGTTGGCATAGGTGGGATCCCACTGGGTGTACATGGCATGGGATACCATGCTCAAATAGCCCATAAAGCCCAAACCGCCGACACACAGCACCACACCATAGAAGAACAGCAAAGTGTCCCATTCGGCTCTGGCAATACGGCTGAATACATCGAAAGGCACCACGTTACCCAGTTGCTCCAGACGCTTTTCATCCTGCATCAGGCGCGCCTTCTCCTGCGCTCTTGCCAGCGCTTTGGGGAAATTCTTCCTCAGGTAGAAGCCAAAACACTGCAGCAGTCCAAGGCCTGTCATCATGCCAAGCACAGGCGGCAGACCCAGCAGTGAATGGGTACACACAGCCATGGCTATGGTGAACAGGAACAGCAGCACTATCCGCTTGGCGCCTGTCTTGGTGTAAACCTTTTCAACCAGGGCATCAGATTTTTCCCTGGAAATAAACAGGCTCATGATCACCGCCGGCACCAGGAAATTCACCAGTGATGGCAGGAACAGCTTGAAGAACTCGGAAAAGTGCACCATACCCTTTTGCCACACCATCAGAGTGGTGATGTCCCCAAAGGGGCTGAAGGCGCCACCGGCGTTGGCCGCCACCACTATGTTGATGCACGACAGGGTGATAAAACGGCGATTATCGGCGCCCATTTTCATCACCACGGCGCACATCAGCAGCGCAGTGGTCAGGTTGTCGGCGATGGGCGAAATAAAGAAGGCCAGTAAACCGGTAAGCCAAAATATCTGGTATAAACTGAAGCCCTTGCTGACCATCCAACAACGCAAGGCGTCGAACAACTTACGTTCTTCCATGGCGTTGATATAGGTCATGGCCACCAGCAAAAACAGCAACAACTCGGCATATTCGAGCAGGTTATGTTTGAAGGCGGCTTCGGCCACTTCCGACATACCATTCTGGGTATAGACATAACCTATCATGCCCCAGATGAGACCGGCAGCGACCAACACAGGCTTGGACTTTCTCAGGTGCAGCTTCTCCTCCCCCATCACCAGTAAATAGGCGATGGCAAACAGAGTCAGAGCCAGATACCCCACGGTTGAGTCTGTCAGACTCAGGTTATTTGTGGCTTCCGTGCTAGCCAGGACCACAGGCGAAAACAGTCCTGACAAAATTCCCCCTAAGGCTGCGCAGCCCCCATGCAAACGCATTAACTTCATCTCTTTCTTCTCTTGGTAGGAAATTAACTAAAACCTAGCACAGAGAATGGAAAGCGAATCTTGATAAAACGCAAATTTCTGCAATTTAAGTGAGCAAGACCCGGCTCTAAGTGGCAGACCGCAGCAGAAGAATTGAAAAAGACTGGTAAAAAAACACCATAGATCACAAAAGCGCCCGCAGGCGCTTTTATCTGGTTCACACTTTTTATGTCACGGCTTTTTTAGAAAGAATACAGCAGTGTCATATTGGTTTCAGTGTCAGTGCTCTTTTTGTCGTCCAGCGGATCGCTGTTATAACGCACAATCACGGCAAACTTCATTGCCAGGGCGCCGATGATGTTGGCGGTCAGCGAAGTCTCGGAGCGGGCGTCGAGCTTGTCGCCATAATCGGCAATAAACATCTGGCGGAACTTGGAGGTCTTGCTGATCTCAAGCTCATAGTTGATCACTCCGTGAGCGACCCAGCTGGCGTCAGAGTTATAGCCCAGAATGGCGCTTTGCTCACTGTCCAGACGCTGATACTGGTAACCAGGACCTATCTCGGCATCCAGGAAGCTTTTGCTGCCCTGGAATACACGGTAGCCGTAACCGGCCGCACTGTTGAACTTGTAATCGTAACCAGTGAAGGGATCGGCTTCGTAGCTGGTGTTGGCAAACAGATAGCTGCGCTCATCCAGACGGTAGTTGCCCTGAACACCACCAAAATAACGCTTGGCAGTAACTTCTTCAGAATCTTCCTTGTACAGACCTTCGAGCAGGTACTGGTTTTCCCAGTTGCCCAGTTCGTGTTTCATCGCCAGGCGAGCCTTCACCGAAGAGGTTTCAGTGTTACCTGTGGTCAGGGTTGCCCCCAACTCCGCCTCACCGGCAAATGTTTTATCACCTTCGACAAAGTCAGCCCCAGCGTGAGCAAATGGTGCGACCAGCAGAATGGCTGCAGCGCTAAGCAGTTTTTTCATTCTTGTGCATCTCCGTTCAAAGCAATCCCCTAAAAAAACGGGCGCCATCTTAACATCTATGGCGAAAAATACGAAACAGCTCGCATTTTGCAGCTGAAAAAACCTGATTTCCGACACCGGTAACCGTTTTGTCTGACAGAGACAAGGCTATCAGGCCTTCAACCCGGCCGCAGACATCAGCAGTCGCAACAGCGAAGAGACACTCAGCAAAGAAAGAACACTCAAGCACCAAAGCAGCAGCATCCAACAGCCTGGACGGCTATCGAGCCAATTCTTAGCCGGGGCCAGCAGCCGGATGGCCCGGCCCCTCAAAGCGTCAATGATAGGCTTCATCGGCGCTCACCTTGCCGCGGAACACATAATAGGTCCAGCAGGTATAAACCAGAATAATGGGGATAATAAACAGAGCCCCCACCAACATGAAGCCTTGGCTCTGGGGTGGTGCCGAAGCCTGCCAGATGCTGATACCCGGTGGAATAATATAGGGCCAGATGCTGATCCCAAGACCGCAGAACCCCAGTAACACCAAGAGCAGCGTCATCACAAAGGGTTGGTAAGTATCTTGCCTTTGCAGGCCCAGGTACAGATTCCATCCCAGTAGTGCCGTCAATAAAGGCACGGGTGAGAGGAAAATCAGGTTCGGCAGTGAAAACCAACGCTCGGCGATTTGGGGATGTGCCAAAGGCGTCCAGATACTGACCAGCACTATTGCCACCAGCAAGCCTATGAGCAAAGAGCGGCTCAGCAGAAACATCTGTTGCTGCAGATGCCCCTGGGTCTTCATGATTAGCCAGCTGCTGCCAAGGAGTCCGTAAGCGACCACCAGCCCGACACCGCATAAAAGCGGGAAAGGCGCCAACCAGTCGAGCTGCGAGCCGGCAAAGCTGCGATCTATGACAGGGAAACCGGATATCACAGCCCCCAGCACCACCCCCTGGAAGAAGGTCGCTGCCACAGAGCCGATGGCAAATGCCCTGTCCCAGGCTTTTCTGTGGCCTTCAAACGCCTTGAAGCGAAACTCAAACGCCAAGCCTCGAAAGATAAGCGCCACCAGCATAAAGGTCAGCGGAATCGCCAAGGCATCGATAATCACCGCATAAGCCAGCGGAAAGGCGCCGAACAGCGCAGCCCCGCCCAGTACCAGCCAGGTTTCATTGCCGTCCCACACAGGTGCCACTGAGTTCACCATGATATCTTTGTCATGCCTGTCTCCAACCAAGGGCAGCAGTATCCCCACTCCCAGGTCGAAACCATCCATGACTATGTACATCAAGGTGGCGAAAATAATAATCACAAACCAGATAACAGCCAGATCAATGCCCATAATCAGCTCTCCTTATGCAGCTCGTCGCTGTGAAACTGTGAAATACGCCCGACCAACGCAGGGCTTTCGGATAAGACTTCCTCGACCTTGGGCCCCTGACGGATAAGATTGAGCAGATAGAGATACCCCAAACCAAACACCAGGCTGTAGACCACAAAGAACCCCAGCAGGCTCAGGCTCATATGCAGCTCGCCATGGGCAGAGACCGCATCCTGGGTGCGCATTACCCCGTGAATGATCCAGGGTTGCCGCCCCACTTCCGTGGTTATCCACCCGGCCAACAGCGCTATGAGTCCCGATGGTCCCATGAACAGACTGAAGCGCAGAAACCAGCGGCTCTGGTACAGGCCACCACTGCGTCTGAGCCAAAGGCTGACGACACCGAGCAGCAGCATCAGCATGCCCAGTCCGACCATGACCCGAAATGACCAGAAGACGATAGGGACATTGGGCCTGTCTTCCACGGCAAACTCCTTCAGCGCCGGCACCTGGGCCTGGCTGTCGTGCATCAGGATCAAACTGGCCAGCGCCGGGATCTTGAGGGCATAGTCAGTGGTTTCTGTCTCCATATTGGGCCAGCCAAACAGGATCAGCGGTGTCGGCTCCCCCGAGCTGTTGTCCCAGTGCCCTTCCATGGCGGCGACTTTGGCCGGCTGATGCTCCAGGGTATTGAGCCCGTGAATATCCCCAAGCAAGGCCTGCAAAGGTGCACAAGCGAGGATCATCCACAGCGCCATGGAGAACATCTTGCGCACCGCCGGGTTGTCGTTGCCTTTAAGCAAATGCCAGGCGCCCGATGCCGCCACCATCAAGGCACAGCAGATAAAGGCGGCCACCGCCATATGCGAAAGACGCGGAATAAAGGAAGGGTTGAAGATAACCGCCAACCAGTCTGTCGGTACCACTTGGCCGGCTTCAATGACAAAGCCCTGCGGCGTGTGCATCCAACTGTTGGAGGCCAAGATCCAGAACATGGACATTATGGTGCCGAGGGCGACCATGCAGGTGGAGAAGAAGTGCAGCTGATCGCCGACTTTTTTCCAGCCAAACAACATCACCCCCAGAAATCCGGCTTCGAGGAAGAAGGCGGTCAATACTTCATAGGTCAGCAGAGGGCCGGTAATACTGCCGGCAAACTCGGAAAAGCCGCTCCAGTTGGTGCCGAACTGGTAAGCCATCACCAAGCCAGAAACCACCCCCATACCAAAGTTGACCGCAAATACCTTGGACCAAAAATGATACAGCTGCTTGTATACCGGATTACGCTTTTTGAGCCAAAGCCCTTCCAGTACCGCGAGATAACTTGCCAGGCCAATGGTGATGGCCGGGAAGATAATGTGAAAAGAAACCGTGAAGGCAAACTGTATGCGTGCCATTTCGAGTGCATCCAGTCCAAACATGAACCACCTCAAAGGGTCAATAAATCTGGCTGGCATCTTAAGGACTGAGACAAAACTATAATAGATACAGAAAATACAATTTTATATATAACAGATTGAATAATTGTTATGCTGGGCACGGGCAATAAAGCAGAGTAAACCATGGCCAAATATGAAACCCTGATCCAGCAATTGAGGCAGCAGATACAGAGCGGTGTCTGGCAGGTGGGTGACCGCTTACCTTCACTCAGGGAGCAGACTCAGCAGAGCCAGATGAGTTTGATGACAGTGATGCATGCCTATCAGGTACTGGAGAGCCAGGGCTGGATAGTCTCCCGCCCCCGCTCAGGTTACTTTGTCGCCCCTAAAGTGGCGGCCCCCAAGCCTCAAGGTCTGCATCAGTCCAGTGCTGTGACCCGCGCCGAGTCGGTGGATATCAACGCCTTTATCTTTGAGGTGTTGCAGGCCAGTCGCGATCCGGGGATCACAGGGTTTGGCTCCGCCTACCCGGATCCCGGTCTGTCGCCCCACAAACAGTTGAACCGGGCCTTGATTTCAAGCGCCAGGACCCTGGATTCCGCCAGCGCTCTGGACAATCTGCCTCCCGGTAACCCGGCGCTCAGGCATATCTTAGCCCAGCGCTACGCGGCGCAGGGAATGAGCATCTCGCCGGATGAAATAGTGATCACCACAGGGGCACTGGAGGCATTAAACCTGAGCCTGCAGGCGGTTACCCGTCCCGGGGATTGGGTGGTGATAGAAAACCCCGCCTTTTACGGCGCCCTGCAGTCGCTGGAGCGCCTCGGTCTCAAGGCGCTCGCCATCCGCACCCATCCCCAGGAAGGAATAGATCTACAGTCTCTGGCTCAGGCGCTGCAAACTCACAGGGTCAAGGCCTGCTGGTTGATGACCAACTTTCAAAATCCTCTTGGCTGCAGTATGAGCGATGACAAGAAGCGTCGTTTGCTGAAACTCTTGCAGGAACACGACTGCTTTTTGATTGAAGACGATGTCTACAGTGAACTCTATTTCGGCAAAGATAAGCCCCTGCCGGCCAAGGCCTTCGACCCGGACAACAGAACCCTGCACTGCGGCTCCTTCTCCAAGTCTCTGGTGGGCGGTTTTCGCGTCGGTTGGGTGGCCGCCGGCAAGATGGCGCTCAGTATTCAAAAACTGCAACTGATGAGCACCCTGGCCACCAGCACCCCGGTGCAATTGGCGCTGGCTCATTACCTGTCGACCCGCAGTTATGAGACCCACCTGCGACAATTGAGGCGCACCCTGGAGCAGCGAAAGTTTGCCACCTGGCAGGCATTGAAGAACCGCTTACCCGACAGTGTCAGAGTGCATTATGGCGATGGCGGCTATTTTCTCTGGGTAGAGTTACCCGAGGGGCGGGACACCACAGAGCTCTATCGCCAGGCACTCTCTCAAGGGATAAGCCTGGCGCCGGGACAGATGTTCTCGGCACACCGGGAGTTCAGCCACTGTTTTCGCATCAACGCCTCACTGCCTGGTGGGCCAAAGTTGGAGCAATCGATAGCCAGCCTGGCCAAGCTGATAAAAGGCGTTTTGTGATAGGTTCAACTGTCCAAGTCAGACTTCCACCGCCAAGCCGGCCGCCTTCCAATCGGGGAAACCGGCATTGAGTCGCTTGGCATTAAAGCCCTGTGCCTGCAGCAAGGCCACCGCCTCATCCGACAGGGCGCAATAAGGGCCGCGGCAATAGGCCACTATCTCTGTGTGCTTGGGCAGACGTGCCAGTTCCGCTTCCAACAGCGGCAATGGCAGGTTGAGAGCCCCCGGCAGATGGCCGAGTAAAAACTCCTCTTCGGGACGCACATCCAGCAGCAATACATCACCACTTTCAAGCCGCGCCAACAACGCCTCCCGGGAAACCCCTTCACCGCTGCCCGGTTCCGGCTTATGGCGCGCCACCAGTTGATTAACCCGGGAACGCTGAAAATCGGCCAGCTGCGCCAGGCTCTGCAGCAGCACCAACAAGGGACCATCGGCCAGAGAATAGAGTACCTGTTTGCCTTCACGGCGACTGTCCACCATGCCGGCGCGTTTCAGTTGCTGCAGGTGTTGGGAACAGTTGGCCAGAGTCAGACCGCACTGCTGGGCCAAACGCTCGACCGGCCATTCCCCCTGCGCTATCTGCTCCAGCAGCCTTAACCTGTGGCCATGAGAGAGCACCTTGGCAATATCCGCCAGTTCCCGGTAGTGACTATCGAGCTGCGGCACCTGTGTCTCGGTCAGATTGTCGCTTGACATTTTTTCTTCACCAAACAATCATTCAATTAATTTATTGAATAATAGATTATCATCATCCATCAGGGGCGACAACCGCCCAGCCCGGATGGACAAAATACGACAAGGAGTAAGATAGATGCAGGAATTTCCCTTTTGGCTCAATGCGCTGCTTTTAGGTGTCGGTGCAACTCTGGTAATGGATATTTGGGCCTTGGCGCAAAAAATGCTGTTGGGGATCCCCTCACTGAGCTATCCCATGGTCGGTCGCTGGATAGGCCATTTACCCAAGGGAAAACTGATCCACAGCCCTATCGGCGCCTCGGCTGCTATCAAGGGCGAAGCTTGGCTTGGCTGGGGAGCGCATTATCTGATAGGCATCATCTTTGCCGCCATCTTGCTGGCGATCTGCGGTTCGCAATGGCTGCAAGCACCGAAGATCATGCCGGCGCTGCTGCTTGGCATTATCAGTGTATTGGCGCCCTTTCTTATTCTGCAGCCGGGACTGGGTGCCGGCCTTGCGGCCAGACGTACCCCGGCCCCCTGGACAGCCAGATGCAGAAGCCTGTTGGCCCATACGGTTTTTGGCCTTGGACTCTACCTGACGGCGCTGCTGTTATCTCTGCTTTAAACGCCGGAAACGGGACGTAAAAAAGCCCGCGAATGCGGGCTTTCAATACAGAGAACGGGATTACAGGTTGATCTGTGGGTCCAGTTCGCCGGTCTGATAACGCTTGTACATGGCCTGCAATGACAGCGGCTTGATCTTGGAGCCCATACCGGCACAACCGAAGGCTTCGTAGCGAACGGTACAGATGTCGGCCATGGCTTCCATGGAGGCCTTGAGGAATTTGCGTGGGTCAAACTCAGCTGGGTTTTCAGCCAGGAACTTACGTACCGCACCGGTAGATGCCAGGCGCAAATCTGTGTCGATGTTAACCTTACGTACACCGTGCTTGATGCCTTCAACAATCTCTTCCAGCGGCACGCCGTAAGTTTCAGGGATGGCGCCACCATACTGGTTGATGATCTGCAGCCACTCCTGAGGTACAGAAGAAGAGCCGTGCATGACCAGATGAGTGTTAGGGATACGGGCGTGGATCTCTTTGATGCGGTCGATACGGAGCACATCGCCGGTAGGCTTGCGGCTGAACTTGTAAGCACCGTGGCTGGTACCAATGGCAATGGCCAGGGCATCCACATGAGTGTCGGCCACGAAGCGGGCGGCTTCTTCCGGGCTGGTCAGCATCTGCTCGTGGCTCAGGGTACCTTCGGCGCCGATACCGTCTTCTTCGCCGGCCATGCCGGTTTCCAGACTACCCAGACAGCCGATTTCACCTTCAACAGAAACACCACAGGCGTGGGCGAAGGCCACTGTCTTGCGGGTAACATCGACGTTGTACTCATAAGAGGCAGGAGTCTTGCCGTCAGACATCAAGGAACCGTCCATCATCACAGAGCTCATGCCGAGCTGGATGGAACGCTGACACACGTCAGGGTGAGTACCGTGGTCCTGGTGAATACACACAGGGATATCCGGATACTGCTCGAGGGCAGCCGCCATCAGATACTTGAGGAACTGAGGACGGGCATACTTACGGGCACCGGCTGAAGCCTGCACAATCACAGGGCTGTCAGTGGCTTCGGCGGCCTGCATGATGGCTCGCATCTGCTCCAGGTTGTTAACGTTGAACGCCGGGACGCCGTATCCATGTTCGGCGGCGTGGTCCAGCAGTTGGCGTAGGGAAATAAGGGCCATTTTTTTACTCCAATAATAGGGTGAATTGCTTCACCGAGGTCGCTATCGCTTGGATTTAACTTGATGCTCCCGGCAAAGCCGGGAGCGGTTTCTTTATAATTCTTTTGATTTTGCTCAGTTACCGCGGGCCTTGAGCATGGCCACAGCCGGCAACTCTTTACCTTCGAGGAACTCGAGGAAGGCACCGCCACCGGTAGAGATGTATGACACCTTGTCGGCAATGCCATATTTGTCCACGGCGGCCAGAGTATCACCGCCACCTGCGATGGAGAAGGCCGGTGACTCGGCGATCGCCTGGGCGATACGCTTGGTACCTTCGCCGAACTGGTCGAACTCGAACACCCCAACCGGGCCGTTCCAGACTATGGTACCGGCTTTTTGCAGGATAGCTGCCAGGGCTTCGGCGCTGTCCGGGCCTATGTCGAAGATCATCTCATCGTCGGCAACCTCTGCCACTGGCTTCAAGGTAGCCACGGCTGCTGGGCTGAACTCCGTGCCAACCACCACATCGGTAGGCACAGGGATATCGCCGCCACGGCTCTGGGCATTGGCCACCAAGCGCTTGGCTTCATCGATAAGGTCGGCTTCATAGAGCGACTTGCCCACAGGATGGCCGGCGGCGGCAATAAAGGTGTTGGCGATACCACCACCCACTACCAGTTGATCCACTATGCCGGAAAGAGACTCAAGCACTGTCAGCTTGGTCGACACTTTAGAGCCACCGACAATCGCCACCAAGGGACGCGCCGGGTTATCCATCGCCTTACCCAATGCATCCAACTCGGCCGCCAGCAATGGACCGGCGCAGGCTATAGGGGCAAACATGCCGACTCCGTGAGTCGAGGCCTGGGCGCGGTGAGCGGTACCGAAGGCATCCATCACATAGACATCACACAGGGCTGCCAGCTGCTTGGAAAGCGCCTCGTCGTTTTTCTTCTCACCCTTGTTGAAGCGGACGTTTTCAAACACCACCACTTCGCCTTGGGCAACTTCAACGCCTTCCAGATAGTCTTTTTCCAGACGCACCGGGCAGTCCAGCGCCTTGGCCAGATAATCCACCACAGGCTTGAGGGAAAACTCCTCATTATATTCGCCTTCGGTTGGTCGTCCCAGGTGGGACATCACCATCACGGCAGCCCCTTTTTCCAGTGCCAACTTGATAGTGGGCAGCGAAGCCCGCAGACGCGCGTCGCTGGTGACCACGCCATCGGCCACCGGTACGTTGAGATCTTCACGGATAAGCACACGCTTGCCCTGAAGATCCAGCTCTGACATCTTGATAATTGCCATTTTTACGCTTCCTTCTTAATCAAAAACAAATCTGTTTCACTAAGGGCGGCGCCTTCCCTGCCCCCCTGGAATAATCTGTTGCAGCCTCTCAGGCGCTGCGGGCCTTGATCATCGCCAGCGCCGTATCCAACATACGATTGGCAAAGCCCCATTCGTTGTCGCACCAAAGCAACAGTTTCACCAGCAGGCCATCACTGACCCGGGTCTGGGTGCCGTCGACCACGCTGGAGCGCGGATCATGATTAAAATCGCATGATACCAGAGGCTCATCAGTATAGCCCAGAATGCCCTCGAGCCGGCCATGGGTCGCCTGTTCCAGCACCTGGTTTACCTTGGCAATATCCACTCTGTCATTGAGAGTCACAGACACATCTATGGCGGTGACATTAATAGTGGGCACCCGCACTGAAATGGCCTCGAACTTATCCTTCATCTGCGGCAGGATACGCTCTATGCCGCGGGCCAGCTTGGTGTCGACCGGAATAATCGATTGCCCGGCGGCGCGGGTTCGGCGCAGATCGTCGTGATAGGCATCTATCACCTGTTGATCATTCATCGCCGAGTGGATAGTGGTAATAGCGCCGCTCTTGACCCCAAAGTGCCGATCCAGCACATCGATAACAGGGACAATACAGTTGGTGGTACAGGATGCGTTGGACACCACAGTGTGTTCGGCGGCCAACAGTTCCTGGTTGACACCATAGACTATGGTGGCGTCAACATCCGCCGAAGAGGGATGACTTATCAATACCTGGCGGGCACCGGCCCGGATATGAGCCTCGCAGCTCTGCCTATCAGACAGGGCGCCTGTGGCTTCGAACACCAAGTCGATATCCAGCTCGCCCCAGGGCAGTTTGTCTGCCTCCGGCTCGGCCAACAGTCTGATGCTATCGTCCCCCAGTTGCATCATGCCGTCTGCAAGACTCGCGCGGCTATGGAAGCGACCATGGGTGGTGTCATAGTTGGTGAGGTGGACTATAGCCTCGGGCTTGGCCAGTTCATTGATAGCAACGATCTGAATTTGCTGCCTTTTACCCGATTCGTATAAGGCACGGAGAATTGAGCGGCCGATGCGGCCATAACCATTGATTGCGACTCTGATCATGGAGATCCTGTTCCTCTAATGAGGGATGCTGATTGGGTAACGGCCTGTCTTCCTGACAGGCCGTTGCACTTCCTGTGCGGCATTCCATTGCCTGGTTGCCGCACAGTCATTTCCAATCAGGCAGGCGCGGCTCAGGCGAGCAGAGCCTTACCGGCTTCAACCACTTTATCTACAGTGAAACCGAACATCTCAAACAACTGATTGGCAGGCGCTGACTCACCAAAGCTGGTCATGCCAATAATGCGACCGTTCAGGCCCACATATTTATACCAGTAATCGGCTATGCCCGCTTCCACTGCCAGTCGTTTTGTGACATTGGCTGGCAGTACGGCTTCTTTATAAGCCGCGTCCTGTTGGTCAAATACGTCGGTAGATGGCATGGAAACCACACGCACCTTGGCACCAGTAGCAGCCAGCTCAGCCTGTGCCTTAACCGCCAACTCGACTTCGCTGCCGGTGGCAATGATGATCAGCTCAGGCGCGCCTTCGCAATCCACCAGCACATAACCGCCCTTGGCCACATCGCTCAGTTGCTCGGCGCTGCGTGGCATCTGGGTCAGGTTCTGACGCGAGAAGATCAGTGAAGTTGGGCCGTCTTTGCGCTCTATGGCGTACTTCCAGGCAATGGCAGATTCGACCTGGTCACATGGGCGCCAGGTGCTCATGTTGGGAGTCATACGCAAAGAGGCAATCTGCTCAACCGGTTGGTGAGTCGGGCCGTCTTCACCCAGACCGATGGAGTCGTGGGTATAGACCTGAATGTTCTGCACCTTCATCAGCGCAGCCATGCGCATGGCGTTACGGGCGTATTCCATAAACATCAGGAAGGTGGCGCCGTAAGGCACAAACCCGCCGTGCAGGGCAATACCGTTGATGATGGCGGTCATACCAAACTCACGCACACCATAGTGCAGGTAGTTGCCACTGGCATCTTCGGCCGAAATAGGCTTGGAACCTGAGTACATGGTCAGGTTGGAAGGCGCCAGGTCGGCACTGCCCCCTAAGAATTCCGGCAGCATTTTACCGAAGGCTTCCAGGGCATTTTGCGAGGCCTTACGGGAAGCGATATTGGCAGGATTGGCCTGCAGCTGCTCTATATAGGCTTTGGCATCGGCGTCAAAGTTGGCTGGCAGTTCACCGTTGAGGCGACGCTTGAGCTCAGCGGCCAGCGCGGGGTGAGCGGCTTCATAGGCGGCGAACTTGTCGTTCCAGCTGCTTTCGGCGGCCTTACCGGCTTCCTTGGCATCCCAGGCAGCATAGATTTCAGATGGGATCACGAATGGGTCGTGCTTCCAGCCCAGGAATTCACGGGCGGCGGCGATTTCAGCATCACCCAGCGGCGCACCGTGGCAGTCGTGAGAACCTGACTTGTTGGGAGAACCGTAACCTATGATGGTCTTGCAGCAGATCAGCGATGGACGCGGATCGGCCTTGGCGGCTTCGATGGCAGCGTTGATAGCTTGCGGATCGTGACCGTCGACACCGGCAACCACGTGCCAGCCGTAGGCTTCAAAGCGCTTGGGGGTATCATCACTGAACCAGCCTTCAACATGACCGTCGATGGAGATACCGTTGTCATCCCAGAAGGCGATCAGTTTGCCAAGACCCAGAGTGCCGGCCAGAGAGCAGGCTTCGTGGGAGATACCTTCCATCAGACAGCCGTCACCCATGAAGACATAAGTGTGGTGATCGACAATATCGTGACCGTCACGGTTAAACTGAGCCGCCAGAGTCTTTTCCGCAATCGCCATACCTACGGCATTGGTGATGCCTTGGCCCAGAGGCCCTGTGGTGGTTTCGATGCCGGGAGCATAACCATATTCAGGGTGGCCCGGAGTACGTGAGTGCAGTTGACGGAACTGCTTGAGATCTTCAATGCCCAGATCATAACCCGCCAGATGCAGCAGTGAGTAATGCAGCATGGAACCATGGCCGTTTGACAGCACAAAGCGGTCGCGGTCAGCCCATTGAGGGTTCACAGGGTTGTGCTTGAGGTGATCCCGCCACAGGACTTCGGCGATATCTGCCATCCCCATGGGAGCACCGGGGTGGCCGGAATTGGCCTTTTGGACAGCGTCCATACTTAAAACACGGATAGCGTTAGCGAGTTCTTTACGGGAAGACATGCTCTCTCCTGCTTGATCTTAGAGGTCTTGGGCAAAATGGAGCCATATTTTCCCCTACCGGGCAGAAGGACGCAAATAAAATTCGCCCACCCACGGCGCCAAAAGCAGCCCAGGCTTTGCTTTGTGTTTACATTTGCGCCTCATTTGCGAAGCCTGCCGCTCACAAAGCTGTCAACTTGCCTGTCCGCTGATCGCTTTCAACGCAAATGCCAAGGCTGAATTGCCAGAGGAAAAGTCTAGATTCAGATACAGATGAATCTGATAAATTTCAGCAAAATAGCTGAAAATAGTAAAAAAAGATTTGAGTCATTTGAGCCGATTCCTGCGCCATGGCGCACAAATATTTGCGACAAGGGGTGTCATCCAAGTCGAATTCTACTAAAATGGCCGTCTAGATGTAGATGCTTCTACACGTTTGAATTCCACAGACGAGATTTTCCGAATTATGGCAAAACACTTGTTTACCTCTGAGTCGGTCTCAGAAGGACATCCAGATAAAATCGCCGATCAGATTTCTGATGCGGTACTCGACGCGATTCTGGCTCAGGATCCCAAGGCCCGTGTAGCCTGTGAAACCCTGGTCAAGACAGGTATGGTACTGGTAGCCGGTGAAGTCACCACCTCTGCCTGGGTCGATATTGAAGAACTGACCCGTAAAACCGTTCGCGAAATAGGTTATACCCACTCAGATATGGGCTTCGATGCCGACAGCTGTGCGGTACTGAACGCCATCGGTAAGCAGTCCCCCGATATCAACCAGGGTGTAGACCGTGCCGATCCCAAAGAACAGGGTGCCGGTGACCAGGGTCTGATGTTCGGTTACGCCAGCAATGAGACTGACGTGCTGATGCCGGCTCCTATCACTTATGCTCACCAGTTGGTTAAGCGCCAGTCCGAAGTACGCAAGAGCGGCGCTCTGCCTTGGCTGCGTCCCGACGCCAAGTCTCAGGTGACTTTCGCCTACGAAGACAACAAGATTGTCGGTATCGATGCCGTGGTACTTTCTACCCAGCATTGCGACAGCGTCAGTCAGGCGGATCTGGTGGAAGGCGTGATGGAAACCATCATTAAGCCGGTACTGCCTGCCCAGTGGCTGAATAAGGACACCAAGTACTTCATCAACCCAACCGGCCGTTTCGTTATCGGTGGCCCTATGGGTGACTGTGGTTTGACCGGTCGCAAGATCATCGTTGATACCTACGGCGGCATGGCCCGTCACGGTGGTGGCGCCTTCTCAGGTAAAGACCCATCCAAGGTTGACCGTAGCGCCGCTTACGCTGCCCGTTACGTTGCCAAGAACATAGTGGCTGCCGGTCTGGCGGATCGCTGTGAAATCCAGGTGTCTTACGCCATTGGTGTGGCCGAACCGACTTCCATCAGTGTGGAAACCTTCGGTACCGGCAAAGTCTCGCAAGAGCTGCTGATCCAATTGGTTCGTCAGCACTTCGATCTTCGCCCATACGGCCTGACCGAGATGCTGGATCTGGCGCGTCCCATCTATCAAGGCACCGCCGCTTACGGTCACTTCGGCCGTGATGAGTTCCCATGGGAGCAAACCAACAAGGCTGAAGCCCTGCGCGCCGACGCAGGTCTGTAATAGACTCAGCTTGCAAAAAAACCGCCTCAGGGCGGTTTTTTTATATCTGTCGAACTGACACTCAGTAGCAGTGATCGAAATGGGCCGTTTCCATACAGAGGTAACCCAACTGCTCGGCCGATAGCGGCGTGATATCCAACACTTTCATTGGAGTGAATTCGGTATCGGTCAACAGACGGATCTGCACCTGATAACTGTTGCTGCGCCCACAGTCGAAACAGACGCCCAAGGCTTGCAGCAGATAATGCGGCTTGCCATCGATTTGGGCTTCAAAGGCCTTTGCCTGTTCGCCCTGCAGCGCCAAAACAGACACCAGGTATCTGACATTATCCCAGGCAGATAGCCTTAGCGACTCACAGGCTTGCAGTAGGGTTTCTGGCGTGTTTTGCATTTTGCTCTCCCGCGTCAAAGCGGCTGTTAGCCTAGCAGCAGATAGAAATCCCTGCCGCAAAGGGTGACAAAGTCCAGGGTGCGCATGCGGCCATCCCGGCTATGGGCACGTATAGACGCCTCGTTGTCCTCGGCGATCAGTGCCAGCCAAGGCGCACTGATGTTGGCTCTGGCGGCGCCGTAAAGCTTATCAAACACGCCCTTGCCACGATATTCAGGATGCACCCAAACCGGGCCGTAATGCAGAGTCTGCTGCCAGTTCAGCCCCAGGTCAAAGCGATCCTGGGCCAGTTGCCGACAGAGAGCCTGACACAAAGGCGAATGCTTGAGTTTATCCCAACTGCCGGTTATCAGATAACCGACTACCTTAGTCGCGTCCAACGCCAGCCACACATGACCGGCGGCCACCAGAGGTTCAAGCTCCTTGGCCGAAAAGCCCTGCCCTTGCATGCCCTGTGTACGCTCTCTGGCACTCAATTCATCCTGGCCGAAGCGCTGCTCCAGGCTGGCAATCGTCTCAACATCGGCCGCCTCAGCCTGGCGGTATTGCATGGTTTCCGGCATCAAAAAGGCTCAGCAATAAAAGAAGCCGCATTATAGCCAAAGCCTGTTGCAGCCGCACTCGATTTGCGAAATTCCCATACTGCTTCCACACTTAAAGTTGAACTTAAGCCACTCGACTCAGGAAGAGATATGCTCCCGGATACCATAGACCCAGGCAAGAGCCTATTGGAAAATGAAAGCCACAGACTCAACCTTATTCGCTGGATGCATCAATGTGAGCTAATGAAACGTTACTACCAGGCCGACAAAGTCTTTGTGCTGCAAAAGACGGATCAGGGATTCGAAGTCATTGTCAGCGCCGCCGATGCCAGCCACAGGTTCCCGCCCGGCAAGGTATTCTCTGCCGATGAAAGTGTATTCCAGCGTATGGTCGATAGCCCACCCGAGGGCGTTAATCTGGATCTCACCCGCTCCACCAATGATGACAACCCAAAAGAGTTCAGCAATGTCCTGGGGATTCTATCCCGGCCAGTGCTCTGGCCCGACGGCTCGGTATTCGGTTGCCTGTGTGTCATCAATGCCCATGCCAACGAACAGCAACACATCAGCCCTTATATGCTGGAGCCGTTCCAAATTCTGCTGCAGCAAGACTTGGCGCTATTATGCCAGAGTCACAGAATTGAGTCGCTGTCCATGCGCGACCGGGAAACCGGCATGCTCAACCACTACGGCTTTATCATGATGGCACCCAGGCAACTCAATCTCGGCCGCCGCTTCGGTGCTCATTCAGGCATTATTTTTTTCGAGTTGATACCCGGGATGAATATGGATGCCGAAACGCTGGCACGTCACCATAGAGAACTCGGCAACCTGATCCTCAATACCATAAGAACCGCAGATATCGCTGCCCACTATAACGACAGCCAATATGTCCTGCTGGTGTTTGTCGATCTGGAGCGGGATCTGGAGCATATCATCAAACGCCTTGAGCGGCAGATGAGCCAGTTTTCGGCCCCATTACAACTGGACTCCAGCAGTTGTTTTTTCAGCCCTGACTCTGCCGCCAAGCTGGCGCCTATGCTGGAAAGTGCCAGGGCGGGACTCAAGTCATCCAAACAGCAAAAGAAAGAAGCATGAGCCCCTTGATTCAAAGCACAGAAGAGACGTTAAAAAGACCCAGATCCAATAACCGAATTTTTTCATTTTATTAACGCACGCAGTTGGGTATTCTGAGGCAATCCTTGCCATCACAAATACTATAACTATATGCATGCGCAACTGACGGAAAGAACCAGCAGCTTAAGAGACCATCCCAACGACCCTTTGCAGCTCGACCATTGGCAGAGTCGCTTGGTTACTGTCAGAGAGATGTTTCACGCCCAAACTGTGCTGTTACTGCAACATATGCCAGATACCAAGCTGCAGGTCCTGAGCCACAGCCCGGCGGCTGAAATCCCAACTGAATTTGAAGGTATCGCCTCCCTGCTGCAACACTTTGCAGCTAACCCGGCGGAGACCATCAAGTACCCACTTCATTGGTCCGATGGCAAGCTGTTTGGCGAATTACTGATCCTCAATGGCAAACCCAAGGTGGCATTAGAGCAGTTGCAGTCTTTGCTCGAGCCTATGCTGGCGCTGCTCAAGGCCGAGCTTGGACAGTTGCAACTGATGGAGCAGCTGGAGTCTCTATCTCTGCAGGATGAACTCACCTGTATGCTCAACCCCAGAGGCTTTAATCTGTTGGCGCCGAGGCAACTGAGCCTCAGTCGCCGTTTGGGCTCCCATGCCGGGCTTATGCTGCTGGAAGGCAAGGAGCTGGATTCAAACCGCATTGGCGGACTGCAGCAGGATCAATCCCTGAAAATGTTGGCAAGGGTGATACTTGAGAACATGCGCGAAGCCGACATATGTGCCAGATTGAATCACAACCAGTTCATTATTCTGGCATTTGTGGACAGCCAGGCGCACCTGGATATCCTCGCCAGTCGCCTTAAAAAACAGGTCAGCCGCAGTGATTGTGGCCTGCAGTTATTGGTGGGGCAAAGCTTCTTTGCACCGGACTCCCACTTCGAACTCTCACCCATGTTGGAACAAGCAGAGCAAGATCTGCTGCAATATAAAACTTAACGCCAATCCGGGATAAGCCGCTTATGTTGAGTAAACCAAGCTGCGAACTTGGGCGATTATTGCGGTTTTTGATCCTGAGCCTTGGCCCATTGGATAAAAATAACCACAGGATAAGGGGACATGAATACCAACCCCAAACCTATCAGTGAGGCAATGATCAACATTCCACTGACCTCAAGCGCCATATCGGTCAACATGTAAAGCCCAATGCCGCCAAGCAGCATTAACACACCTATCCAATGTAACAATTTCAGAAGGCCTATCACTGAGTTAGCCCTGGATATCACCCTTCTCCCCCTTTTTAATCCGCGCTATTCTTGTCACACTATAGAGGCTTAATAGACTAATGGAAAAATGACCATGATTAAGAAAACCTTCGTAGCCGCTGCGCTGCTATTTGGTCTGGCTGCATGCCAAACCACCCCGGATACCCAAGGTCAGTATCTGCCACTGGAAGGCAGCTGGCATGTAGAAAGCATTATGGGACAACCCACTATAGATTACAGCCCTGCCCAATTGGTTTTTACCAATGACGGCAAACTGTCCGGCAACAATAGCTGCAATAACTTCTTCGGAACCTATTCCCAGGAAGGTCAGAAGCTGAAACTCTCCCCGGCCGGCAGCACAATGAAAGCCTGTGTCGATGCCCTGATGGCCCAGGAGCAATTGGTGATGCAAGCTTTGCCTCAGGTAACCCAAGGTGAAGTCAGCAATGGCAAACTCTTGCTCAAAAGCGATGACGGCAAGGTGTTACTGCAACTCAGCAGCCTCTGAGTTCTGCCTCAAGTCATAAAAAAACCGCCCTCCGGCGGTTTTTTTTATGACTGCAACACACTCTCAGTCGCGCTCATATTGCAAAATTCAGCTGCGCCCTTCCTCTGCAGCGCTGACGGCATTCTGCTCGGCTATCAGAGCACTCTGCTGCATATCGGCGTTATAGTGCTCTATATCCAGCTCATTTTCCGACTTGGCAATCACAGTGGTTGCCACCAAGTCGCCGGACACATTCACGACAGTTCGGGCCATATCCAGAATACGGTCGATACCGGCAATAATCGCCACCCCTTCCAGCGGTAAGCCTACAGTGGTCAGCACCAGCGTCAGCATCACCAAGCCGGCACCGGGCACACCCGCAGTACCTATGGAAGCCAAGGTCGCGGTCAGAATAATGGTAATGTAATCGACCCAGGTAAGATCCATCCCAAAGGCCTGAGCCACAAACAGCGCGGTCACCCCTTGATAGAGGGCGGTACCATCCATGTTGATAGTGGTGCCCAGCGGTAGCACAAAGCTGGAAATCTTCTTGTTCACTCCCAGGTATTCGCTGGCACACTTCATACTGGCAGGCAGACTTCCCGCCGAGCTGGATGTGGTGAAGGCGACCGCCATGGCATTGCTGATCCCCTTGAAGAACTGCAGTGGATTGAGGCGGGCAAACACACTCAATACCAGGCTGTAGAAGCCGACAATATGCAGGAAACAACCGATATAAA
The DNA here is from genome assembly GCF_043103185.1 of Shewanella sp. YQ_9. NCBI lineage: Bacteria > Pseudomonadati > Pseudomonadota > Gammaproteobacteria > Alteromonadales > Shewanellaceae > Shewanella > Shewanella sp. YQ_9. Next base: position 70,647 of record NZ_JBICJO010000057.1, on the reverse strand, counting down.
CGGCAACAATCACCTTAATGAGCGGCAGCAGCATCTCCATGCCGTACTCACCGGCCACCCAGGCCATCAAGCCAAACACCCCATAGGGCGCCAGACTCATTACCATATCGGTCAGCTTGTACATGGCTTCCGCCAGGCTCTCGAATACACGAATCGCTGGCCTGCCATGCTCACCAATCAACACCAGGGCTATCCCCAGTGCCACGGCGAATACTATCACCTGCAGTATCTGCCCTTCGGCCAGAGCCGATACCGGGTTGGTGGGCACTATGTTGATCAGGGTTTCCATTACAGAAGGCGCCTGGGTAGCCTTTTCGGTACCGACCTCAGGGGTCATATTCAGCCCTGAGCCCGGACGTATGACTGAACCGACTATCAACCCCAGGCTGATGGCAATGGAAGTGGTCCCCAGATAGAAGGCAAAAGATTTGAAACCTATCCGCCCCATCTTGGCGGTATCCTGCATTGAGGTCACACCCACTATCAGCGAGCAGAACACCAATGGCACTATCAGCATCTTGATGGTGTTGACGAACAGAGTCCCTATGGGCTTGAGATAGATGGCATCTTTACCCAGTATCAGTCCGGTACTCATCCCCAGAACCATACCTATCAGTATTTTCAGCCACAGCGGCAGCCCCGACCAGCGTGACCATAGACGGCCGACAAGTGAAGGTTGGTGTTTTGACATGTGTAAACCTTGATATTTGAAAAAGAGAGGGGCCATATCCTTGGCGGATGGCCGAGATCAGACATCAAGGCCGGTGCGCGAGTTTAGCACAGCTCGCCTGCAGCAAGGATGATCTGTATCACGCTGCCCGGTTGCAGGTTTGAGTTACCTTGAGCAGTTATCTTGAGCCGAGCCAGGGTAATCCAGGTAAAACCGGAAATGACGACTTTTAATCCAGTCCCCCCTTTGCACCAACATAGGACTGCTGATAAATTGTGCCCGCCCCTACGAGCATTCAAGCAAACAGAACTCAAAGGAATAACTATGCTAATAAGAAAAGGTACCCCAAAAGACACCGAGGCCCTGGTGGCTTTCAACCAGGCGATGGCTCAGGAAACCGAAGGATTGGCACTGGACAGTGACACCCTGAGCCGAGGCGTCAGCACCCTGCTGGAAAATCCCGCCAAAGGTTTTTATCTGGTAGCAGAAATCGAAGGTGAAATCGCAGGCTCCTTGATGGTTACCTTCGAGTGGAGTGACTGGCGCGCCGCAGACTACTACTGGATCCAGAGCGTCTATATCAAGCCAGAGCACAGACAAAAAGGCATCTATCGCGCCCTGTATCAGGAGGTCAAGACGCTGGCCGAAAAGCAAGGTGGGGCTGCCAGCTTCAGGCTCTATGTGGAGCAGGAAAACACCCGTGCCCAACAAACTTACCAATCACTGGGCATGAGTCAGAGCCACTACCTCATGTACGAGGAAAAGCCTGCCTAAGTTCAGCGCAAATATAGGTTGTCACGTTAACCAGGCCACTTTGACTGAGTTGGCAACCACAAGTAAAAAAATGCCGCTCATCAAGATGAGCGGCATTGAAGCTGAAAGAATAGCGCTTAACGCTCGAGCGTCAGTTCCATCTTGGATACGGTTGCCGCATCAATATCCGCTTCTTTGAACAGCAAGGGACGGAAACGTTTCTCACTGGAGTAGAGCGCTGTCTGATCGGCAAACTCGGGACGCAGAATATTGCTGGTCTCTGAGTAGGTCAGTATCCCTCTCGCCTCCGGGCCCTCATCGGTAAAGCTCACCGCCATCATCCAGCTGGAGCCATAACGAACCTGATAGCCCTTGGCGCTCAGACCGGAATCCAGCGCTTTGCCGCTCAGAATATCGGTTGCCGGAGCGTAAGAGTGCTGCGGGATAAGCGTGTCGTCACCACTGGTCTTGGTGGAAAATACGTTGAAACCACCCTCGGCATGATGACTGCCGGGCCAGGGCAAACGCACACCACTGGCGCTGCCATCCGGCAATGAACGCTCGACAAACTGCACACTGCCAAGGGGTGCATCGACGGCAAAACCGGCCGCTTCCAGGTTGAGTGCGGCATGTGCCAGCGCAGTGAGCGCCGAACCGTCAGTACTCAGCCCTGTGGGAGTGGTCGCCGGCTGCAGATAATCAAAGCCTTGGGTCAACATGGTTTTGTCATTGAACAGGTGGGCGAATTCCCGAAGCAAGGCGCCGCCTTTACTGTCGTTGTCCTGATGACCATTCCAGGCCTTGAGCGCCGCGCAGGCAGCGCTGATATCCTTGGCAAGGGTACCGACCATTACAGGTTCACTGCCCTTGGCCTCACACTGGGCAATCAGATCATCCAAAACCATTTCGGCCAGATAGCTGCGGTTGTTGAGCACTGCCGCCTCCAGTTCATCCAGGTTGAACTTGCCATCACTACCGGCGGCATCACCAAGCAGCTTGAGCCCCATGCGGGTTCTCATGCTCAGTTGGCCACGCTCCGGGCCGTACATGGGGGAGAAATACTCCAGCGGCTCGGCCGGGTTGGTAGACCAGAAGGAGTTATTGGAGTTTTGCACAAAGTCTGTGCGTTCCAACTTGGGCGCCCGCTCGAAAGGCGTGGGGCCATCGAAAGCGAACAGTGAGGTATTGCCCGGCAATATGGTAAAGCCTGCCTGCGCCTTGGCCGCCTTGATCTCAGGGGAAGTCTTCAGCAATACCACAGCCGCCTCTGATAATCCAGGCACGGTAGAGTCATCGATATAGAAGGCGTTGCCTTCCCTGTCGGCATACATGGTGTTATTGAAGATCATGCCGTCATAGTCTTTAAATGCCTGCACAAACTCCTGCTTGTTGGCGGCCATGTTCATCGCCAGCCAGTGATCCACGGGATCCATGGTCGCCATGTTGGCATCCTGCAACATAAAGGCCTGGCCATCATCCCAACCAAAAGGTGCCTGGGTGGCAGGCGCTTCGACTATAGGTCCCTTGGGAGTGGTATAAATATCTTTTTCGGCTACCAGCATACCCGCCGGACCGGCATTGACCAGCACCTGTACGGTTTCCTTGCTGATAGGCATAGGCTCACCGTCAAACAGATACTGCATTCGGTCACCGGAAACCAGCTCCAGGTTATAGACCACAAAATGTTCGGCGGTGGAGAAGGTATGGGTCCAGGCGAGATCTTTGTTGAAACCAATATTGATTGGGCCCGGCATGCCTACCAGAGAGCCGCCCATCACATCCAGGTGTCCGGGAATGGTGGCATGGGACTGCCAGAACCTCAGGTTACCTGTATGCGGAAAGTGCGGGTTCCCCAGCACCATGCCCTTGCCGTTTTCCGTCTTGTCTTTGCCAAGGCCCCAGCCGTTGGAGCCCAGTTCACCCGGGTTAGTCTCCGGGGTGGCAATATTGGCGGCTCTGGCAATCAGCTTGCTGTTGATGTCATTGACAAAAGCGGTCTGGGCGGCAGAGGCCGGAGCCGGGCCGACTATTCGCGGCAAATATTCATCACCATCACCCGGATTGGCGTAAAAGATCAGATCCAGGAAGTTGGCCGCCCCCGGTAACAGAGCAATTGAAAACAGGTAGGTCACCACATCTTCAGGTTCAATAGGCTTGACCCAGGGCTGCCCGGCACAGAAGGGCTCGGCCTGTTGCTTGCCTTCGGCCACATCGCTCAAATACCGGTTGTAGCCGGCGACAAACCCGCTGATCAGTGCCCGGGAGTTTTCACTGAATTCAGGCCATTTGGCCTCGGCCTGAGCTCTGACCTTGAGCGCCTTGTAGGCAAAGTCGGAGATCAGGTTGCCATTGTCTTCCCGGGCCGGGATCCCTGTGGTGAAGTCCAGGCTGGCATGGGGGCCGAAATACATGGAACGCTCTGAGTTGGCCTTAACAAAACCATCGGCCAGGATGCACAGATTGTCCTGCGCCTGCACATAGCCGTTACCGAATCCCAGGCTTTCCAAATTGTCGGCTTGAATGTGAGGTACACCGAAACTGGTGCGCCGAACGCTGACCGAGAGCTTGCCGTCCGGTGCAAATGCCTGCAGTGTGTTGTCGACCGGAGGCGGGTTCTGATCATTGTCGTCATCCGAACAGCCAACGAGTGCCAGGGTGCCTGCCAGCCCCATGGCGTACATGAGTTTGTTGAATTTCATTATAATTATCTCTTTTTTAATGCCATTTATCCGACAAGGCCCAGCCCCTTGAACAATACAACTCCCCAAAAGCCATACGGGTCTGTCGTGGCGCTTATGTCGTGTCCCTCGGTGCATCTTGCGTTGTGATTTATGGCACGTCACAATGACGCCCAACTCAAGGTCGCACCTCCGACCATTTAAACAATGATTTAAACGGTCGTCCACATTAAAGATCCATCAAATAAACAAATATGAAACAAAAACAGTTGCAGATAGTGGTGGGTTCTACCAACCCGGTAAAACTCAAAGCCGCAGAGAATGCGGTTCGCGCCCTGCATCCCGACGCCGAAATCCACTGCCAAGCCATGAAGGCGCCATCCGGTGTGGCGGAGCAACCCATGACAGATGCCGATACCCGCCAGGGAGCCATCAACAGGGTGGAATGGTGCAAGGCGAATGCAGATGCAGATTACTATCTGGCAATGGAAGGTGGGGTGGATGATTTTCCCCAGGGGCCGGCCACCTTTGCCTATGTCGTCATAGCCACCAAAGAACGCCTCTGCGTCGGCCGCAGTGCTCACCTGCCCCTGCCGCCCAAAGTTTATGCCGCGCTTAAGGCCGGTGAAGAACTGGGGGATGTGATGGATTCGCTGTTCAATACTGTCAATGTCAAACAGGCAGGTGGTGCAATAGGGCTCTTGACCCAGGGGCATGCTACTCGCGAGAGTATTTATCACTCCGCCTTGCTGCTCGCATCGGCGCCACTGCGTTACCCGGAGCTTTACTGATACCTGTCACCGCTGTTATTAATAACGGCGGTGTTGTTGGCCGCCCCACCTCAATCTTTCCCAAGCGACCTGTGTAAATACGGGACAATTACCAAACCCAACTGTTGCAAATAGATACAGACTGAGCTAACTTGAATTCAGCATTAGTTGCCTATCGCAACCATTTTATCTTTTTGCGAGGTAATCCCTTAGATGTCCCTCAGTACAAAACCGCTAAGTTCGGGCTCATCCAAGCCTGATGTTAAAGAACCGGGTAATCGCCAGGAAGCATCTCAGGATGAACTGGCCCAGGTCAGCCCTGTGCTCAGACACCTGTCACGTCATCTGGTACGGCAGCTGGGTATGTTGTCCGGTGCCTGCGGGCAACTGCCGCTGACACCTGTGCAGGCACACACACTGCTGGAGCTGGGACAGCAAGATCTCAGCATTAAAGAACTGAGTAGCCTGCTCAATATCGATAAATCCAATGCCAGTCGTGCCGTCAGTCATCTGGTCAAGAAACAACTGGCCCAAACCAAGGCCAATCCCAGAGACAATCGTTGTCTGCAGGTCAGTCTGACTCCGGCCGGGCATAAGATGTTGAAACAGCTGGATAACCAGCAGGATAATCAATTTGCTGACATTCTTGCCCAGTTGGCACCGAGCGAAGTGACCCAGCTGGAAGCCAGCCTGCGCTGCTACAACAAGGCGATTACCAAAGCCAAGAGCCAACAGGGGGTGGTAATCAGGCCACTACAGGCGGCAGACGATGCCGGGCTGGCCGCCGTGATACGTGCTGTATCGGCCGAATATGGCCTGACTCCCGATAAGGGTTACAGTGTAGCCGACCCGACCCTGGATCACCTGAGTCGCCAATATGGCCAGCCAGGCAGCCGGTATTGGGTAATTGAAAAACAGCAGCAACTGCTTGGCGGTGCCGGCATAGCACCCTTGCCCGGCGAAAAGGGCGTATGTGAGTTGCAGAAGATGTACTTTATGCCCGCACTGCGAGGCCTGGGACTCTCCCGCCGTTTGGCGCTGCAATGTCTCAGCTTTGCCCGCGAGCAGGGATATAAGGCCTGTTATCTGGAAACCACCAAACTGTTGCCGGAAGCGCTCGGCCTCTACGCCAGTCTGGGCTTTACCGTCCTGCCCAAGCCCCTTGGCAATACCGGCCACAGCGCCTGTGAAATTCCAATGTTGCTGACACTCTAGCCGAGCAAGCCTCTAACCAAGCAAGCCGCTGCCACCGAAGGCTCTGGTGGCAGCTACGGCCCTCGCCTAAAAAGCGCACCAACACAATAGATGCAATGCCGCTGTGATTGCTGCAGCTATTCCCGGAGTGTGACTTTGGCAATCGGTTATGCCTGCCCAAAGTCCTCAATTGCCACCTCTCCCTTGATTGATTCATCAGCGATGGTGTTATGCAACAGATTGAAATCCAAATCATACTTCCCATTCCTGCACCTCCCGCTCAACAAACTGAAAAACAACAAAAGTGACACGAAAACAGTTTTATTTATTGACAATCAACCTCTGTCACTTGTTAGCTTGCAGATAAGGAAATTAGCGGGAGCTTTCAATGGAATACAGACGTATCCCCCACTCCACTCTGGAAGTGAGCAAACTGTGCCTCGGCACCATGACCTGGGGCGAGCAAAACAGCCAGGCCGACGCCTTCGCCCAGTTGGATATGGCCCTAGCCGAAGGGATTAACTTTATCGACACTGCCGAGATGTATCCGGTGCCGCCAAAACCCGAGACTCAGGGTGAGACCGAACGCATTCTTGGCGCCTATCTCAAGGCCCGAGGCAACAGAGATAACCTGGTGATTGCCACCAAGGTGGCGGCTCCCGGCGGCAAGAGTGACTATATCCGCAGCAAGATGGCACTGGACTGGCGCAATATCCAGCTGGCGGTGGATGCATCATTGCAGCGCCTGGGCGTAGACTGTATCGATCTCTACCAAATCCACTGGCCCCACAGAAACTGTAACTTCTTCGGCGAACTCTTCTATGAGCAGCAGGAGCAGGAGTCGATGACCCCCATCCTGGATACCCTAGAAGCCTTGAGCGAAGTGATCCGCGCCGGCAAGGTGCGCTATATCGGGGTTTCCAACGAAACCCCATGGGGCCTGATGAAATACCTGCAACTGGCTGAGAAACACGGCCTGCCGCGGATTGTCAGCGTGCAGAACCCCTATAACCTGCTGAATCGCAGCTTTGAAGTGGGCATGAGTGAAATAAGCCACCGCGAAGAGTTACCGCTGCTGGCCTACTCGCCATTGGCCTTCGGTACCCTCACAGGCAAGTACTTAAATGGCCAATGGCCAGCAGGCGCCAGGTTGACCCTGTTCAAGCGCTTCGCCCGCTATACCGGCACCGAGTTGGCGCTTGAGGCCACCGAGGCCTACGTCAAGCTGGCCCAAAAATTCCACCTGAGCCCGGCACAGATGGCACTGGCATTCGTCAACTCCCGTCCCTTTGTGGGCAGCAATATCATAGGCGTCACCAATCTGGAGCAGTTAAAGGAGAACATTGCCGCCTCGCAGCTTAAGCTGAGTGATGAACTGCTCGGTGAGCTCAACTCGCTATCGAGCCGCTTTCGCCTGCCTTGCCCTTAAGGGCTGAGATATTTCGCCTTGCATTGGGCGCACAAATCCATAAAGATCTGTGCGCCCTTTTGATTGAAGATCCACAGCAATGAGCACTCCACAGTTGCGCGCCCAGTTTCCCGCGCTCACCCAGATTTTGGGGGATTATCCCCTGGTCTATCTCGACACGGCCGCCACCAGCCAAAAACCCCGGCGGGTGCTGGAAGCGATGGCGCGTTTTTACCGTGAAGATTGCGCCAATGTGCACAGAGCGGCCCATCAGCTTTCCGCCCGGGCGACCCAGGCCTACGAAGCTGTGCGTGATGCCTTGCAGCATTTTATCCATGCCACCCGGCGGGAAGAGATCATCTTCACCCACGGCACCACCGAAGCCATCAACCTGCTGGCCTGGGGCCTTGGCAAGCGATTTGGCAAGGATGACCTCATTCTGGTCGACAGCTGCGCTCATCACGCCAATCTGCTGCCCTGGCAACAACTGGCCAAACGCAGTGGTGCCAGGCTGGAACCCATTCCGCTGGATAAAGATCTGCGCCTCAATAAGGCGGCCTTTAGTCTGCTGCTCCAGCAAAAGCCCAAGTTGGTGGCCCTCAGCCATGTTTCCAATGTATTGGGTACGGTCAATGACATACAAGCCTTGTGTCAGGATATTCGCGCCGCCGGCGCCATCAGTGTGGTGGACGGTGCCCAGGCCGTCGCCCATTTGCCGCTGGACATGCAGCAACTGGGGTGCGACTTTTATGCTTTTTCCGGCCACAAGATGTATGGCCCCAGCGGCATAGGTGTACTCTGGGGCCGCTATGAATTGCTCGACACCTTGGAGCCACTGCTGACCGGCGGTGAGATGATAAAAACCGTCAGTTTCCAAGGCAGTACATTTGGCGACTTGCCCAACCGCCTCGAGGCCGGCACCCCGCCGATAGCCGAGGTCATAGGTCTGGGAGAGGCCGTTGCCTTTCTCGAACAGCAGGACAGACAAGCCCTGGCACTTGCCGAACAAAAACTGCTGAACAAGCTGCAACAGGGGTTATCCGCCATTGCCGGGGTCGAACTTTACGCCGCTCACGGGGATAATCTGGGCGCCGTGGCCTTTAATCTCAAGGGCGAGCATCACCAGGATGTAGGCATACTGCTGGATCAACAAGGCATAGCGGTACGCTGCGGCCATCATTGCGCCATGCCACTGATGTCGCTGATGGGTATCAAGGGCTGCTGCCGGGCCTCTGTGGGGATCTACACAGATGAGCAAGATATCAAACGTTTTCTCGATGCCCTGAAGGCAAGCGCCGAACTACTGGGATACTGAACCATGACAGAAACACTCACTGCTGCCGACTTTATCCAATTTGCCAAGCAAACCCAGGCGCCGCTGGCCGACTTATTTGAAGCCGTCTCCTCGGCCAATAATTGGCAGGACAGATACCGCCAGTTGATGCAAGGCGCCAAGCTGTTGCCGGCCCTGCCACCCGAATTGCAAACAGAAGCCGCCCGGGTACGCGGCTGTGAAAGCGCCGCCTGGCTCTACCACTGCCAAGTCGAGGGCAAGCATCTGTTTATTGCCGACAGCGAGGCCCGTATCGTCAAGGGGCTGATTGCCTTGTTGCTGCATGCGGTGAATAACAGCGACAACCAAACCCTGGCGCAATTTGAGCCCAAGGCTTATCTCAAACAACTGGGTTTGGAGGGGCAACTGAGCCCATCCCGCAGCAACGGCCTCTATGCCCTGATAAGCAGAATCATCGAGCTCAGCCAGTGCTAATAGCATGCTGATTTTTTCAGCGCTTCAACTATCCAGCTCACATCGGAGAATAATTTTGCGGCCTGGTTGGCATTTTTCCAATTAAGCTTCACTTACCATCTGATTCCAGAGTCGGAGCGTAGCTCAGCCCGGTAGAGCGCTGTCTTCGGGAGGCAGGGGTCGCAAGTTCGAATCTTGTCGCTCCGACCAATCAAACCGCTACCCAAGCGGCACAAAGACTCAAGGGCAGGTTCATTGAACTTGCCCTTGTTGTTTCTGCTCCGTCACACTGCCACAACCATCATCAAGCCGGCCAGCAACAAACAAGTGCCGAGCACGTATTGCAGCTGCTTCTTGGCCAGCACTTTACAGGTTACCTCCCCCACCATGCTGAGGATCAATACTGTCGCGCCTATTCCCACCAGATAGCCCAAAAACAAATTGGAACCACTGAGGGTCCAGTCGGCCACGCCCAGATTGGCGCTGCCCAGGGTGTAGCCATGGGCGAATGCCAACATGGCGACCATGGCCGCGGCGACATGGGTAGCAAAACAGATATTGCCAGCAATCAACATGCCGAGCACAAACATGGACAGGAGAACAAAGGACTTGCTGACGATAAGCGCCACCGAGGTTTGTGCCATCAGGGTACCGGCTAACATCACCAGCACAAACGAGAGCGGCACCGCCCACAAGGCTTTACCGCCAAGCTGCGCCGACCAGACACCGACGCCAACGGCCACCAGCAGACTGGCTACCAGCATCAGGGGGTTGAGTTGCATCACCTGCTCGGGAAAGCGTCCCACAACCCCCAGCGACAACAGCAGACTGGCGCCAATACCCAGGAACAGCCAAGATCTGCCAGCAAACAAGGACCGCATCATAAGCACCTCTCACTTGCCGAGTGACTACGCTTTAACCTTATACCTTACGGTAAAAAAATGCTTGACCTGGCACAAATTCCTGACAAAAAACCGACCTTTAATTGACTTGCATAACACAGACTCAGGACTTACTATCCTTGGGTCTTTAAATGTATTTTTGATTAATCCTATGTATTCCCCAATCGACTCATTGCTCATGCAACAGACTTGGTGGCGCAGCCCAAACCGGCGGTGTCAGGATTAAACATAGGTAAAATCATATCTTCCGGGCCGCCATAAGGCGGCCTTTGTGTATCTGTACGTCTTATGGCTCCGGCAATTTCAAGGAGAACAAGATGAAACAGATCATACTCACAGGCGACAGACCCACAGGCAAACTGCATATCGGCCACTATGTCGGTTCGCTCAGGCAAAGAGTCCAGGTTCAGGACGAATTCGATCAGAACGTAATGATCGCCGACTATCAGGCTTTGACCGACAACGGCCATAACCCGGCCAAGGTGACCGACAATATTCTCGAAGTCATGGCCGACTACCTGGCGGCCGGGTTGGATCCGGCCAAGACACGTTTTTGCCTGCAAAGCGCGCTACCGGCGCTGTCGGAACTCACCTGTATCTACTTGAACTTGGTGACGGTTGCCCGGCTTGAGCGCAATCCCACAGTCAAGGCGGAGATCCAGCAAAAAGGCTTTGAGCGCAGCCTTCCGGCGGGTTTTCTGGTCTACCCCGTCAGTCAGACCGCCGATATTACCGCCTTTCGCGCCACTCATGTGCCTGTGGGTGAAGATCAGTTGCCCATGCTGGAGCAAAGCAATGAAATCGTCCGTCGCTTCAACAATCTGGTGGGGGCTGAAGTGCTCAAGGAGTGTCAGGCAATTCTCAGTGACACAGGCCGCCTCCCAGGCCTCGACGGCAAGGCCAAGATGTCCAAATCCCTTGGCAACACCATAGAACTGGGAATGAGCAGTGACGAACTCAAGCAAGCGGTGTTTTCCATGTATACGGATCCCAACCATCTGAGGGTGGAAGATCCGGGCAGAGTCGAGGGCAATACGGTGTTCAGTTATCTCGATGCTTTCCACCCGGACAAGGCGCTGGTAGCCGAGCTCAAGGCCCATTATCGCCGAGGAGGCCTCGGGGACATGAAGTGCAAACGGATACTCAATGACTGCCTGCAGGAGTTACTCGCGCCCATGCGTGAACGGCGCAGTCAGGCTATGGCAGACAAGGGGCAACTGCTGGCGATACTGCAGCGGGGCACGGAAGAAGCCAGAGCCATCAGTGATGCCGTACTGCAAGATGTCAAAGCCGCCATGGGACTTAATCTGTTTCGCTAACCAATGGGTCACTCAGCTGTACTAGCTCAGCCCAAGGGGCCATAAGCCCGCCCCTTGGCTGAGCCTCTCGCAGCGCAATCGGTCGGACTTTTCGCCGGCCGGCATTGCCCGCCAAGATGCAACACACTGTCACTGTCTGAGTGACTAATCCCGGCATGACTATAGGGTTAAAATAGCCAAGTACAGCGATATTCCCTCTGTAATACCCCTTAAGGCATTAAATCCCACTGGCTTGAACCAGCTGAATCTGACCACTTGGTTTGCTTTTACCAGCAAATACAGTTTGGTTTGCATTCGGCTTGGCACAGACTAACAGTTCCATTTTTTAGAAAATTAACTCGCTTTTATTGCGATATTTTTTCTAATTTTACGGATTTAAACTGCCGACATTGATTCGAGAGGCAGAAACGAGATGAAACACTCACAGAGACTATTCCCCCTGCTTACACTCATGCTCAGCTTGATATTGCCGGGCAGTTTATTGCCGGGAGATGCCAACGCCGCCGAACAGGGCGTGGCAATCAACTATATCCATGGCGAAGGCCAGGCCAACGGTATCAAACTGGCTTATCAGCTGTATCTGGATACCCTGAAACCTATCAGTGAAGATTTGGAACTGACCCTGGAAGCCAGTATCAACTTTTGGGAATACGGCGAGGATAACCAGCATGATGTCAATCATGTGCTGGCCATGTCACCCATATTGAGATACCCGCTGATGAGGGGGCAATGGCTGGACTTTTATCTGGAGGCCGGGATCGGATTTGCCCTCTTGGATGACAGCCAATTTGCCGGTAAGGATGTCGGCTCACACTATCAGTTTGAAGACAGATTGGGCTTTGCCTTCAAATTTGGCCGTCAGCGCAAACAGACTGTCTCCATCACCTACCTGCATTATTCCAATGCCGGCCTCAGCAAGCCCAACCCAGGGCTCGACTTTGTCAACCTGGCCTACAGCTACCGCTTCTAACCCCCCTTTTAGGGAGTCGGGCCAATCAATTTACCGGATGATTGGCCCGAAAATAGGTCCACTCTTCCACAATGCTGCCATCCGGCAGGTGACAATAGCCTACAGTGCCATTTTGTTCCTGAACCAGCTCCAGCTTACCGCCGGATTCGACACAAAATACCGCTGCCGGATTAGGGCTTCCCACAGTATCTTTCAGACTCTCGGACTCGGTTTTTGCCGCCTCTTCAGAGCAGCCCGCCAACAGCAACAGAGTGCCCACAGTCATTACAGTTAATACTCGCATCTTGGCTCCTTACTCAGTCCCTTGGGCGCGCTCAATTGCCGCCGCAGACTTTCCAGTATCAGCTCAAACAAACTCCAAGCTACAAGGAGATAGCAAGGTCTGCAAGCGAATGAGTCACTTATCCAAGTTAATGATTTGAAAGTTATGAATATTGTTAAAAGTAAGCAGCAATTTTTGCCAGGCAGATCGTGATTTTTCCAATTTGATCAGGCTTGTTTTTTGGTGTTTGACAGTAAAGCGGGTAAAGTGTCGCGGTTATCACCTTTTTTGATACAAGGCATTAGCCTGCGATTGATAAAAGACCTACAAACATAATAATACAGACAAGGGAAGAGTATGAGCGACTCCAACTCCTGTGCGGGCAATGACCTGCGCGAAGTCAAGCAACTGGGGATGTGGGCTTCCATCGCCAGTTTAAGCTATATCTTCTGGCTGGTCGGCGGCATGGAACTGGTTGAACGTATCGCCTACTACGGCGTTAAGGCCAGTGCCGGACTCTATGCCAAGGCACCGGCTTCCGAAGGTGGCCTAGGTATCAGCCTCAGCGACTACGGTATCATTATTTCAGTCTGGGCCTTACTGCAGACCTTTGTGCCGGTATTTACCGGCGGGATCTCAGATAGGGTCGGCTACAAAGAGACCATCTTTGCCTCAACCATTATCAAGATCTGTGGCTACCTCTGTATGGCCTTCTTCCCCAGCTTCTGGGGCTTTTTGTTCGGCGCCATGTTGCTGGCGGCCGGTACCGGCATCTTCAAGCCCGGTATCCAGGGAACGCTGGTGCTGTCCACCAACCGTAACAACACCTCCATGGCCTGGGGTATCTTCTATCAGGTGGTAAATATCGGTGGTTTCCTTGGTCCCTTGGTGGCAGTGCATATGCGGCAGCTGTCCTGGGACAATGTGTTCTACGCCTGCGCCGCCATTATCTCGCTCAACTTCCTGTTCCTGCTGACGTACAAAGAGCCGGGTAAAGAGCAACGCCTGGAGCGGCAACGTAAGATCAAGTCCGGCGAACTCAAGCAGGAAATGCTTTGGAAAGATGCCTGGAGCGAGCTGAAAAAGCCGGTAGTCATTTACTATATGCTGGTGTTCTCCGGCTTCTGGTTCCTGTTCAACTCCCTGTTTGACGTGCTGCCTATTCATATCGCCGAATGGGTCGATACCAGCGTGATTGTCACCAGCCTGTTTGGCCCTGAAGGCACCAGTAATGGCATACTGCAATTCTGGCTCGGGCTGAACAACGAAGGCACCAAGGTCATGCCGGAAGGCATGCTCAACCTCAACGCGGGTCTGATTATGACCAGTTGCTTCCTGATAGCCGCCCTGACCGCCAAGTACCGTATCACCAGCGCCATGCTGGCCGGCTGTCTGCTGTCTATATTTGCCTTTGTGTTGATCGGTGCCACCCATGCGGCCTGGTTTATCGTGTTGGCAATCGCCATGTTCTCTCTCGGCGAAATGATGATAAGCCCAAAGAAGAACGAGTTTATGGGTAATATTGCCCCCGAAGGCAAGAAGGCCATGTACCTCGGCTTTGTGATGTTGCCACAGGGCATAGGCTGGGGCCTGGAAGGCTATTTCGGCCCCAAACTCTATGAAATCTTTGCCTCCAAAGAGATCTTCTCCCGTGAGATGCTGCTGGATAAGGGCATGTCACAGAAGGATGTGGCCGCCATTCCGCAGGGGGAGGCCTTTCATAAACTGGTTGAGTTCACCGGCCAAAGTGGCCGCGAGCTGACCGAGATCCTCTACCAGAGCCATAACATAGGCATGGCCTGGTACATCATAGGCGCCATAGGCACCATTTCCGCCGTCGGCATCTATATCTACGGTAAGTGGCTGCTGAGAATGCAGCAGGCCCAAGCCTGATTTGATACGCCACCTCAGGGTGGCGTTTTTATATATTGATTGTAAATGAGAGCTTGATCCCGCCAAGGGAACGGGCCAAAGTCTATGCTTAAAATAGCCATAAATAGAATGCAACTATTTGTATCCAAGGAAGTTTTATGCTTTTTAACCATCGTCTTCACCGGCAGATAGATTCATTGAAACAACGGCTCGAGGAACAGGGCCAGCAGCACCAGGCGACACTGGAGCAATTGCAGTTGCAACTGGGGCAGCTCAAACAGGAAAGGGACCAGGCACTGGCGCAAAACCGCGACTTCGCCGCCATGCTGGCCTGCCAGAACCAGGGCGGGCTTATGTTGCAATCGGTACGCGAGGCCATGGCCGAAGACGCCGGACGTCTGCTTGAGGAGCAAGGTAAGCTGGAGCAGCTCAACGCCCTGTTCGAGCAAACCCGCAGCGCCGTTGCCAGGCTGGGAGAGCGAGCCCATCTGCTCAGTTCACAGTCACAGCATAGTCTGGGGACAGTGGCGCAGCTGGATACCAGTACCCAAAGCATCAGCCAGTTTGTCAGCGCCATTCAGGGTATTTCGGCACAGACCAACCTGTTGGCGCTCAATGCAGCCATCGAAGCCGCACGCGCCGGAGAGGCTGGTCGCGGCTTTGCCGTGGTAGCCGATGAAGTCCGGCAGTTGGCGGCCAAGGCCAGTGACGCCAGCCAACAGATAGAGCAGTTGGTGCAGCAGATCATCACTCAGTCGGAAAGCATACGAACTCTGACAGATGACAACCAAGGCTGCGCCGATGAAGTGGCCAGCTCGGCGGTACAGATAGACACTGTGGTCACTCAGGTGTTGGCGCAATCGGCGCAGATGCAGCAGGTGATCAGCCATGCCGCGACTGTGTCTTTCCTCAACACCACCAAGCTGGATCATGCGGTATGGAAGCAGAATATCTATGAACTGCTGCAAAACCAGTGTTTTGATCAGCCGGTAAACAGCCACCATGACTGCCGTTTGGGTAAGTGGTACTACGAAGGACAAGGCGCCAGCCTCTATAGCTCACTCCCGGGGTTCCGCGAGTTGGAAGCGCCGCATGCATTGGTGCACGAGAGTGGCCGCCTGGCGCTGGAACACGCCGCAGCCGGCGACACCACAGAGCAGGTAATGGCGCTGCAACGGATGGAAGATGCCAGTATGCAGGTGGTGCAGGCCATAGATAGCATTATCGCCGCAGTTCAGTAGCCGTCAGTAAGCGACCGACTCCACCTCTTCCCGGGTCAACTCTCTGGCTTCGCCCTCGGCCAGAGAGTCATCCAGCACTATCTGACCTATCTGGCTGCGATGCAGCGCCAGCACAGGGTTACGAAAGCGGCCGAACATGCGTTTTATCTGGTGATATTTGCCCTCAGTGAGTATCACCTCGGCCTCATGGCTTGCCAAAATTCTCAGTTCGGCCGGCGCTGTGATGACGTTTTCAAACTCAAAGAAAAATCCGTCCCTGAAAGCCTCGATATAAGTGTCATCCAGCGGATTGGCCAGACGCACCCGATAACGCTTGGCTTTACTCGATGAAGGCAGGGTCAACGCCTGGGTCCAGCGGCTGTCATTACTGAGCAGCACCAGCCCGGTACTCTGCTTATCCAAGCGGCCGGCGATATGCAGCCCCGGCACCAATGCCGCCGGGGGCAGGCAGTCGAGTACGGTTTTATGCTCGGGATCTTGGGTGGCGCTCACTACTCCGGCAGGCTTGTTCAGCATCCAGTAGACAGGGTTTTGCCGCTGCAGCCATTGCTCATCGAGACGAATATGACTGAACTCATGGATAAGTCTGTCTGCGGCAAACACCTGCTCGTCATCGAGCCAAACCCGGCCATCGGCAAGCAATTGCCTGGCCTGTTTGCGGGGAATATTCAGCTGCCCGGCGAGAAACCTGTCCAGTCGCCCCCTCTTACTGCGCATCGTTTAAGGCGCCTTTAGCTTCAATCCGATAAGCACAGCGACGTGAACCATCCAGGATATGTTCGCGGCGACTGACTTCCACCTCAGGCCCCAGCAACTGCCGGAACAATGCCAGCTCAGAGCGACAAAAGTTCTGGCAACTCGTGGCCGCCGCGCAAATGGGGCAATGATTTTCCAGCAGCCAAAAGCCGGTACAGTCCGCTTCAATCTGCGCCATATAGCCTTCACGGCTTCGGATCTCGGCCAGGCATTCCAGCTTATCGGCCAGGGAAGCTGCAGTGGCCATCTGGCTCGAATAGCTCTTGAGGCTTTGCTGCTCCCTGTGACTGATGAGTTTATCCAAGCCCTCGTCACCAAAGACCTGACGCACTGAAGTTATCAGTTGCAGGCTCAGCTCATCGTGACGGTCGGCAAACAGCGAGCGACTCTGCTCGGTCAGCGTCCAATAACGCGCAGGTCTGCCGCGGCCTTCGGCCCTGTCTTCGGTCCGCACCAGCCCCTCGGCTTCAAGGGCTTGCAGATGTTGACGCACCCCCATACTGGTCAGCCCCAGCTCAGCGGCCAGGCTCTGGGCCGTCTGAGCTCCGTTCAACTTGAGAATGTCGACTATCTTGTCTGTGGTCTTCATGGCACCTCCAGCGCTGATTATGCCCGGTTCAGGACGCCGCATCCAGATTAAATAAACTTTTTTGTTTATTTTATCTTTACATTATTAAGTAAAGCACATACCTTATAAAACAATAAATAAACAAAAAGGTTTACTTAACATGAAATACCTAGTCGTCAGCGCCAGCCAACGTTTCCAATCCCAGAGTGCCAAGGTCGCAGAATTCATCACCCGGGAAATAAAGACCAAGCAACTCGCAGAGGCGGAACATCTGGAGCTCTGCGGTTTCAATCTTCCCTTCTGGGATGGTGAGCAGCAAAACAAGGGAGCCGACTGGCAACGGATAGAAGCCAAAGTGACAGCAGCCGATGCTCTGGTGCTTATCACTCCGGAATGGGGCGGCATGGCGACACCTTTGTTGAAGAACTTTCTGCTGATGTGTGACAGCCAACATACGGCCCATAAGCCCGCACTGCTGGTTGCGGTTGTCTCAGGCATAAGCGGCGCCTATCCCATCAGTGAATTGAGAATGAACGCCATGAAAAACAACAAACTGGTGGCCGTTCCGGATCATTTGATCGTCCGCGATGTCGAGAAAATGCTCAACCCCGAATGCGACAGCATCCGCGATGCCAGATTAAGAGAAAGGATAGGTTATAGCCTGCATATGTTGACCCAGTATGCAGCAGCACTGGCACAGATACGTTTTGCTCACAGGGACGCCCCCTTTCCCAAACAACAGGAATATTGCTACGGCATGTAAACAAAGGCCCAAACAGGCAGTAAAAGGGCAAGGAGAACGCAAATGATACAACTGGAACATCTGAACCTGGTGGTCGCAGACCTCCCCAAGACCCTGGATTTTTACCGCGCCGCCTTTCCTCACTGGCAGATCCGCTGCCAAGGAGAAGGAAGCTGGTATGGCAAGCCACGAAAATGGCTCCACTTCGGTGATGACTATCAATACCTGGCTTTCAGCGATAACGGTGAAGGCAATAACCGCGACTTGAGCGGTCATCAACCCGGGCTGGCCCACTTCGCCTTTGTCACTGCAGACATTGACGGGGTGATCAAGCGCCTGCTGGACGCAGGCTATAGCATAGATAAAGACGGTGCTGACGAGCCCTGGCGCCGCAATGTGTACTTCATCGACCCGGCCGGGTTTGAAGTGGAGTTTGTCCAGTACCTAAGCGATCTGCCAAAACAGCGCAATCGCCCTAGCTAAGGGCAATCATAAGTAACCTTACAGGCTCCCTCGCCTTCGCTCACTGGGTGGGGGAGCCGCCTTGATTCACTTCTTACTGTACAACCAGCCCAGGGTGACGGCACCTTGCCGTAAGACCGAATTCAAAGTAGACCGGCATAAAGACCCAAAAGCCGCTATTGACGGGCATTTCAAGAGCAAAAGGATCTGATGGCGTGGCGCGGTATGGCTAGACTTATACGAAGCCAATAATAGTCTTGGCCTCGAGGATAGAGTCATGAGTGTATTTACACGCTTGCTGGCCGTTTCGGACGACAGTAACAGAGGAAAACTGGCCCTGAGAAAAGCGGTGCAACTGGCCAATGCCAGCCATGCCGAGCTCACACTGCTCAGAGTCAAAACCCCTAAATATCATGGTATTGGTCAGTGGCTACAACAAAAAGTGCATCCACAGCCCTTGGTTTCCCATCTAAGGGAAAAGCGTCCACATTACCCATCGAGGGAACTGAACCTTTGCTTGAAGCAGTGTCAGGCCAAGGATCTGCCGACCGCCATTCTCACCGAGCTAAAACAGGCGCATTACGATCTGCTGTTGGTAGAACATCACAGCTACTCAGCCCTGCAGTGTGAATTGGGTCATACAGATGACTGGCAACTGCTGCAACGGGTGTCCCTGCCGGTGATGTTTGTCAGCGACTCTCCCTGGGAGCAGCAAGGGTCGTTACTGGCGGCTTTGGAGCTGGATGAAGACACGGAAGATCATTCCCATTTCAATCACAGATTGCTGCAACAGGCCTTTGAGTTTGCCGGTTTGCTGCAACAAAGGCTGCATCTGCTCAACTGCTATCAGGAAGCGGACATCAGTATGGCCTTCGATAACCAGCAACCCGGCTGTCGCTCTCAGAAAGACAATCAGTGGCAAAAACTGCGGCAGGTCGCCAGACCTTTGGCCTTGAGTGACGAGCAGTTGCATCTGGCCAGTGGCATGCCGGATCATGTGGTACCGGAGGCCGCCCACAAATGGCACAGCAACATAGTCATCATGGGCGCGGCAGAGCACAGAGGGTTGCTGAGCGAACTCAACGGCCACGCCTCTGAGCAGATGCTCAATCAACTACAGTGCGACGTGCTGGCCTTAAAGCCCAGTTGTCCCTTGCTGCATTGAATCACTTAAGCGGCCGCCCACCCTCGAGTGACAGGGTGCGGCCCGTCATATAACGGCTGGTCATCAGATACTTCACGGCGGCCAGCATCTCCTGCTCGCCGCCCTCTTTGGGCAATAATGCCTTGGCAAGCGCCTTTTGCCGGTAGGCGCTATCATCCTGCTCATTGAACAGCATCAGTGCAGGCGCTATGCCGTTGACCTTGACGCCCGGCGCCAACTTGGCGGCAAATGACAGGGTCAAATTATCCAGCGCCGCCTTACTGGCGGCATAGGCTATGTGCTTCTTACTACCCTTCTGCGCCACATAGTCGCTGATATGAATGATATCCCGGCTGCCTATCTCATCAGTTTCCAGTAGCGACGCCAGTGCCAGATTCAACTGATAGGGCACGGAGGCGTGGATCTGCATCATGCTGTCAAAAACCTCTGCGGCATCTGTGTCAGGCCGCTCCGGCATCCAATCCGAGGCGTTGTGAATGATTGCCCGCAGAGACTCATGCTTGCTTTTTACATCGGCAATAAAGGCTTTGATCTCGCTATTTTGCAAGAGATCCACTCGATGCAACTCGGCGCCCGCGGCCTTGAGCTCGTCGATGGCGGCGTAATGGCTGCGATAGGTACCGATGAGTGGATAGCCCTGAGCCATCAAGTCCCTGGCCATTGCCAGTCCCAGACGCTTTCCGACGCCGGTGATCAAAATAGGCTGCATGTGTTTTCCTTCCATTTGTCCGTCGCGCTATTGTTTCACGTTCGGCCGCACTCTGGCCAGTCTCGCCATCCGGGGTCCAACAACTGAGTATCACCTCTTGGAAACCCTATTGAAAATAGACAGATAATCTTGATTAATCGGCAAAATGCCGACCAGCTCGCATATTGGGATTTCAATGCCCTGAATACTTGAATATCGCTTCAGGCTTCAATAATATCGCAATATTAAATAATAACCATTCTCAATAAATCATATTCAACTACAAAGGTTACTCCCATGCGTATCAATCAGTTAATCCTGTTGGCAGCCCTGTTTACCCCTCTGGCCTTTAGTGCCGACAGCAAGTTCGGCGAACCGGTCGATCTGAATATCTTCGTGCCCATTTCCACATTGATGGCATCGCCGAATGACTATGTCGGTAAGGAGCTCACGGTAGAAGGCACCATAGTCTCAGTGTGCAGCAAGCGGGGCTGCTGGATGGAACTGGCAACCGACGACAGCTTTGATCGATTGAGAGTCAAGGTTCGCGATGGCGAGATGGTCTTTCCCGTCAGTGCCCGTGGGCAAAAAGCCTATGCTACCGGAGCGTTAGAGGCAATTGAGCTGGATCTCGAACAGACCCGCGCTTATCTCGGGCATCAGGCCCAGCAACACAACAAGCCCTTCGATCCTGAGTCCGTAACTCAAGCAGTGACTTTCTATCAGTTGCATCCATACGGAGTCGAAATCCGTGATGCTGAGTAACAAGCTGCGCAAAAGGATCCGTTTATTGCACAGAGACATAGGGTATCTGTGCATAGGCATGACTCTGGTGTATGCCATTTCGGGGATTGCCGTCAATCACATCAATGACTGGAACCCCAACTACCAGATAACCCAGAGTGAGAGCCGTGTCGAAGGGTTGAATCCTTCATTGGGTAACAGTGACATTCAAAGCCTGTTGAGCCGCCACTTTTCGCTGCAGGATAATATCCGCAGCGGTTATCGTGCCAGCGCCAATGAGTACCAAGTCTTTCTCAAAGATGGCAGCCAACTGAGCGCTAACCTGGTATCCGGCACAGTCTCGGCCGAGATAGTAAACAGCAGGCCATTACTGCAGGCTCTCAACTATCTGCATCTTAACCATGCCCGTGACGCCTGGACCTGGATTGCCGACATCTATGCCGCCATGCTGCTGTTTTTGGCACTATCGGCGCTGGTGATGTTGCGTAGTGGCAACCTGCTCAAGAGCCGCAAGACCTGGCTGACACTCACAGGCGTCCTGCTGCCTTTGCTGTTCATTCTGCTGCGCTAACGCACTCTGAACAAAACGCTACCAGATAACAAAGAACCCGCTCATGGCCGGGTTCTTCTGTTTTATGCCTCCTTGAAAGGCTTAGTGACCGAAACGGTATTCCACCCCCAGCCAATAGTTACGTCCCTCCTCGGGGAAACCCTCACTATAGGCGTAGTTGCGGTCAAACAGATTGTTGACCGAGGCATTAACACTCAGCCCCTGCCAGATGCGGTAGTCAAAGCGAATGCCGGTCACTCCGAAACCACTGGCGACCTGATTGCCATTTGAATTGCTGAGGCTGTCGCTGCGAGCTTCCTGACTCAGAATGATGTCCAGCTCCTCCAGCGGAGTCAGCTTAACCCAGGCAAAGAGTTGATGATCCGGCAGGCCGGTAACATCGAGCTGCTCATCCTCAACATCGGCGTGAATATAGCTGTAGCTCAGGCCAACACTGGCCCAATCGCTGAGATCGCCATAAATCCCCAGATCCAGCCCGTTGTAATCTACCCTGCCGCTGTTGCGGTTTTGGATAAGTGTCGGGGTGATGTTATGGGTCAAAATCGCATCGGACACCCGGTTATAGTAGACACTGCTGTCCAGTTGCCAGTTAGTCGCCAATGTCGCCTGATAACTGAGCTCCAGGTTGGTCGCCCGCTCAGGCTCCAGATGCGGGTTGACTATGGCGGTTTGCCCATAGGCGGGCCTGAAAGTGGTGTAGCGTTCTTTCAGCGTCGGAAAGCGGCTACGCTGGGATAGAGACAGTTGCAGTGTATCCAGGTTTGCCAATTCATAGCGGGCCATCACTTGCCAGTTGAAGGCGTGCTGCGAGTTGTCTTCATAGCGGGTCAGGCTGCCATCCTTTTCATGCTTGTAGCCTTCAAGGCTCTTTCGGGAGTCGTAGCTGATGCCCCCTACCAGATCCAGGTTATCTCTCAGTGCCCATTGATACTCCACTGCCGCCGACAGGGTTCTATCCTTGTACTTGTCAAACTCCCCGTCAGGCTCCCCTTGCTCCTTGTGCAGGTCTTCCTTCCAGTGAGCGGCAAACGACAAGATGTCGTCTTTGCGCATATCGATACTGAGCTGCAGGCCGGCACCATTGCTGGCATCGTCATAATGACTGTAGGGGCCTTTTTGCTGCTGCAGGTTTTCCAGGCTCTTGTATATCCTCAGGGTGTTTTCAAATTCATCGCGATAGAGGCGACTGTGCAGCACAACCCCAGGGCTGAACTCTGTATAGCCGCTGTAGTAAAAGCTCTGTTTGTCGTACTGCGGCCATTGCCAATAGGTAGGGCGAATATCGGCTTCAGTGCCGGCATAGGGCGGACTGTTCTTTTCCCCTTCCTGGCGGATATAGGTAAAGATGTACTCGTCTGTTTCATTGGGAGTCAAACCAAATTTGGCGGTACCGCGGCTATCGCTGTATGCCGAGTTGGCGCGTTTGCCGTCGCTGCCGGCGATCGGGTTGTCGTTGTCGTGGGACAGGCCGACAAAGTCTTTGGCCAGCTTGTTGCCGCTCAATTGGATAAAGCCCCAATCATTGCTGCCAGCCAGGCTGGCATCCAGGCTATAACCGTTGTCCTCTCCGCGGGCCCAGCCTTGGGAGGCGTTCAGTTGTGCTTCAAAGCTCTTCTTGGGTCTGCGGGTCGTCAGGTTGATGGCACCGCCCATCATGTTCGGCCCCTGCAGCAAAGAGGCATAACCTTTAGAGACTTCCACCGAGGCCAGATCCGACGCCAGAAAACGCCCCAAGTCCAGATTGCCGTCATAAGGGATGTAAATCGGGATCCCATCAAAAAACAGCGGCACCTGCTTGCTGTCAAAACCCCGAACCTTAACCTGAACCTCGTTACGACGACCGGATTTTTGCAGGCTGACCCCGGGAATAATATTCAGCGCCTCGGCCACGTTTTGCTTGTTCAGCATCTTGATGGTGTCTTGATTGACGCTGTCCTGATTGGCGGCAACCGGGCTGCCCCAGACACTGATCCTTTCTATTTTGGTTTCGTTTTTATTCTCAGACTCAGCCACGCTGCCATCGGCAAGCGCCAGCGGAGAAGCCAGCATCAGCGGCAGAATAGAGTAATAGTGCTTTGGTTTCATACTACAGACCTTCAATACTCAATCGATGTATAAATTTTTATATATCGATTATTAAAAAAATACCCGGAGCTCGATGCGAGTCCGGGCAATAACTAATCAGACTCTGACTCAGGCCTGGGGTATCACATCCCAATAGACCATGGCCCAGCTGCGATCGCCGGTTCGCAGAGGTTTGCCCTGTTGCTTATGACTCTGGTAATACTCCTGCAACCGCAGTTTTTCGGCGTCATCCAGCGGCCCCAGCGACCAGGCAACGTTGTCTTCAAACTGGGCGTAACTCTCGGCCTGGTTCATGCAACCACTGGACTCGATGAACTCCACCTTGGGCTTAATGCCCATCTGCTGCAAAATATTCACCGCATACAGATAGTTCGGCAGAGTCACTAGCTTACGGCCTATGGCTTGAATAATGGCGGGATCGATAAAGGTTGAGCTGACGGTATGAGTGGTATAAACCCGCTTGCGGGCCTGGCGATTGAGCTTTTCCAGGGCACTCTTGAGGCAGCCCACCAGAGTCGAGCGCGACGCCACTGCGATATCACACACGGGGATGTCGCTCCAATCATCTTCCCAGGCTCTTTGGATAAGAGTGACATTACTCAAGCCTTCCGCATCTGCGCGGCGCTTGGCCACTTCCAACATGCCGCTGCTGTAATCCAGGCCATAGACGGCCTGCATCTTGTCGGCCAGCCCCAGACACACAGAGCCCGGGCCACAACCCATATCCAAAAGAGTGTCGCAATCACTCAAATCCATCAGCTTGAAAAAGCCCTCCAAGTAACTGTCCTTGGGTCTGGCGCAGTTTTCGGCCATCTTCTCGGCCCGTTTGTCCCAATGTTCGGCACTCTTGTGGGTGCGTTCCGCCCTTTGCAGGTGCTCGCGGTACATGGCGGCAAAGTCCAGCTCTTCTATTATCATGAAATCACCTTGCTTAAGATTTAACCCTCAGCCGGCACCTTAAAGGTGCTCGGCAATCGCAGACTCACTGACGCCATAGAGCTGCGCCAGTCCCGATACCTGTAACTGCCCGGCCACTGCGCCTTGTCTCAGGCCATGACCGGGTTCCACCAGCGCCACACTGTCGGCCAACAGCTCGGCATGACGCGGATGGTGAGTCGACATCAATACTGCGATTCCCTGCTGTTTGAGTCGTTTAACCTGAGCCAGCAACTTGATTTGATTGCCGAAATCCAGGCTGGCGGCCGGTTCGTCCATCACCAGCAATCTTGGAGATTGCAGCAAGGCCCTGGCAATCAACACCAGCTGGCGCTCGCCGCCGCTTATCTGATCCATGGCGCAATCGGCCAGGTGAGCTATATCCAGTTGTTTCAAGACCGCCAGCGCCCGTTTCTGCTCATTCGCGCCGGGCACGGCAAACAGTCCCAGCCGCGACTGGCAGCCCATGAGCACCATTTCCAACACCCGAAAGGAAAAACGGCTCAACTGTGCCTGTGGCACATAGGCCATCTGTTGTGCCAGCTCGCGCTGCGACCATTGATGAATTTGCCTGCCGGCTATCTTTATCTCACCGGCAAGCGGCACCAGCAAGCCAAGCAATGTTTTCAATAAGCTGGTCTTGCCGCTGCCATTACAGCCGAGCAAACAGACGATTTCAGCTTCCGGTAAGCAAAGCTCTACATTAGCCAACAAAGGCTTACCGGCATAGCCCACTGTGACACCTTGCATGCTGGCTATCATTGACCCCGGCCTCCACCCCTCAGCAGCAAAAACATAAAGAAGGGCGCGCCTATGCAGGCGGTCAAAATCCCCAGCGGCAGCTCAATCGGCGCCAGAGTGCGGGCCAGGGTGTCGGTCAGCAGCAACATAAAGGCGCCCAGCAGCATGGACATGGGCAACAGCCTTCTGAAATCGGCGCCCACCAGCATACGAGCGATATGCGGCACCACCAGCCCGAGCCAACCTATAATGCCGGCGATGGATACCGCCGCCGCAGTCAGCAGTGTGGCCGCCAGAATAAATATCAGCCGGGTTTTCGCTATGTTGAGCCCTAGGCTGCGGGCCTCATCGTCGGCCAGGCTTAACAGATTCATACGCCAGCGCAGCAGCATTAACGGCACCAATCCCAGTATCATGGGCAGCAGGCTGGACTTGAGATCTTCCAGAGTGATATCCGACAACCCGCCCATCAGCCAGAAAGTAATGGAAGGCAGCTGACTGTAGGGATCGGCCAACAATTTCATCAATGAAATACCGGCGCCGCACAAGGCGCCAATAGCTATGCCCACCAGAACCAAAGACAACACAGGATCGCCCTGACGACTGAGCCGCGCCAGCAGACAAACCAGAGCCACCACCAGCAAACCACCGAGAAAGGCAAACAGCTGGATGTTGTAAACCGATAAGTCCAGATAAATGCCCAATACGGCGCCCAGACCGGCGCCGGCAGAAACGCCCAGAATATCAGGTGATACCAGAGGGTTACGGAACATTCCCTGATAAGCGGCGCCGCTGGCGGCCAGACCGGCTCCTATCATAAGCGCCGCCAAAATTCTGGGCAGCCGCAAATGCCAAAAGACACTGATGCTCTTGCTGTCCAGAGCGGCCACATCGCCACCGATGGCATGCCAAAGCGCCTGCCCCTGCTGCGCCAGACTGAGAGGATACTGGCCACTGGCTGCGGCAAAACAGAGAATGCTGAGACAAATTCCGGTCGCCAGTGGGTATTTGATTCTGTCGTTCATTCGGGGCGCAGCAGATTGGCCGCCTGCTCCTCGCTAAGCTCACTGTGGTAAAAATCGCGGTAGAAATCCTTCACCAATGCTTGCTTGGCCTGCTCATCAGCGCCGGACAACAGCAACCTAAGGTAACTCATGCCCAGCAGCCGGTTTATTCCCGGCGGCGAGTCAATCCAACCAAAGGGCTTGTTCGGCAACCAATAGGCCCGCTTGTTGCGTACAGCCGCCAGCGTGCCCCAGACAGGATCTTGGCGAATATGGCGGATAAAGGCGGGATCCTGGCTGATGATTAGCTCAGGCTCCCAGGCCATCAATTGCTCCAAAGATACTTTGGCCAAACCGCGATAGTCACCGGCCTTGGCGACATTCTTAAGCCCAAGTTGCTCTATGGCTTCGGTGTGAATGGAACCTGTGACCCCGGTTTCAAGACCCGTCGCACCGCGGCCGAAATAAAAAGAGATGGGCTCTTCCTGGCTAAGGCCAAACTCTCTGGCATCACTGAGTATTTCGGCCGTGCGCTTGGCAAGAAAATCTGCCCGTTCGTTAGCTCCCAGTACCTGCCCCAGTTTTCTCAATTGCGCCGGGGTGCCTGTGAGTGAACCATCGAGCAGCAGAAACGGCACGCCGCTGATGCGTTCCACCTTTTGCGCCATAGATAAGTAGTTTTGGCTGAGGTTGCCATAGTCGACGACAAGATCCGCATCCAGAGTCATCAGCTTTTCCAGCGAAAGACTGGCATTGCGGCCCACCAAACGGCCCAGCCAGGGCTTTTGCCACAGGCTTGGAGCAAAGCCATGCTGTTGTAACAAGGCCGGCTTGAGGTGGGCATAACCGAGCAGCTTTTCCGGACTCAAGGCCAACAACAGCAGGTCCGCCGGCCCTCCGGCACTGACCACCCGCTTGATATCTGCAGCAGGCGGCAGCGCCAATTGTCCGTTTGGATTCGGCTCAGTCCCATAGGCCGGCATAGGATTTGCCAGCGCGGGGAAACAAGCCAACAACCCAAGACTCAAGCCGGCCTTGATAACACTCCTTCTATCCAATCTTGTTTTTCCTCGCCGCCAATCGTTATATACAAAATTATATAACGCTGAAAATTACCTTTCTCCACCCACTTTGGCAATGGATGGAGATCACAATTAAAAGATTTGCAACAGCAATTGCTTAAAGGCGATCAGCGACTGGCAGGATAGCGTTACTCCCAAGGCGAAAATTTACACAATAAATTTTTGGCCGCTTGCTCACTCCTGTTCTAAATTTTAAGCAGCCAAAAACTTTTGTGCTGTGTCACATCGAATGGAATTGGATGCTGTTTCTCTCAGCCGTTTGACAGGGAGTCAACCTATGCGCTTTACCACCAAAATCAAGCTCATCAGTCTGCTTATCGTGCTGGTTCCTTTAGTGCTGGCAACGGCATTGGTCAGTTGGCTCGCCAAAAATGAGCTCTATAATCAGGCCGAAGAAAGGCTGCTGGCTGTCAGAGAGATCAAAGAGCGCCAGCTCGATGCCATGTTTGCCAACTTCGGCAACAATCTGGATGCAATCGCGGCCGTGATCCAAAACAGTGAATCACTCAACAGTCTCAGCCAGTCCCGCCCCATGCTGGAAGCCCTCAACAAAGAGTTGGGCTTCTACGATATTTTCATCATCGAAGACTCAGGCTTGGTGAAAGACACTGTGACCCATGAAGCCGACTGGGGCAGTAACCTGCGAACCGGGCCTTATGCAGATTCAGGTCTCGGCCGCCTGTTCAGAAGCGCTATCAACAGCAACGGCGCAACTGTGATGGCCGATTTCAGCCCTTATGCCCCCTCGGGCAATGAAGCGGCAGCCTTTATCGGCAAGAGCATTCAATATCAGGGCCGCCCCTTGGTGGTTGCCGCCCAGCTCTCCATCGACAGGATCAATGGGGTGATGCAAATTCGCGAGGGTATGGGCCAAAGCGGTGAAACTTATCTGGTGGGTGCCGACAAGCGCATGCGCTCCGACTCTTTTCTCGACCCGGTCAATCGCACAGTCAAAGCCTCTTTTGCCGGTACAGTCAGGCAAAATGGCATAGATACCCAAGCTGTGGAACAGGCGCTCAAGGGTCAAAGCGGTGTCACGCAGCTCAAGGATTACAAAGGCAATCCAGTGGTTTCATCCTATGCTCCCATAGATGCCTTCGGGGTTCGTTGGGCGCTCTTAGCTGAAATCGATCAGGCCGAAGTCGCAGCACCGGCGCTGCATATGGTTTATGTCGGTGCCATGGTGTGCCTCGGCGCCATAGTGCTGGCACTGCTGGCAGCCAAGCTGGTCAGCAACTTTGTACTGCGCCCCTTGGGAGGCGAGCCTGCCGACATGTGTCAACTCACCTCAGTGATAGCATCCGGCGATCTCACCAGCACGCTGCAAGTAGCACAGAGCGACAGCCATCTAATGAGCTGGTTGGCCAGAATGCAGAGCAAGCTCAGGGAGATCATCGCCCAGCTCATAGGTATGGGACAGGAGCTGGAATCGGCAGCAGAGCAAAATTCAGCCGCCATCACCCAGGCCGATTGCAGCATTCAACTTCAGGCCAAGGAAACAGACATGCTGGCAACTGCGGTGGAAGAGATGAGCTATGCCGCCGCCGAAGTGGGCCAAAATACTGCCCACGCGGCCGATGAAGTGAACGCCTGTCAGGTCGCCAGTGAAACCTTGAGGCAAAACCTGGATCATACCCGCGCCAGTTTGGAAGTCACCCTCAACAACTTTGCCGAGATCCACAAAGAGGTTAACTCGTTGGAACAGGACAGCCAGAAAATCGGCACTGTGCTTGAAGTGATAGACAGCATTGCCGAGCAGACCAATCTGCTGGCGCTCAATGCTGCCATTGAGGCGGCCCGAGCCGGCGAACACGGTCGAGGTTTTGCTGTGGTTGCCGATGAGGTACGTCAGTTGGCGGTCAAGGTGCAGGAAGCCACCCAGGATATAGGCAATGTACTGCAAGGGATCCAGCGCCAATCCGGTTCTTTGGTCAGCCACAGTCAAACCTGCAGCGATGAAGCCGCCTCTACCGCCGAGAAAGCCGAAGGCATGCGTGAAGCGGTCGATGATATCAGTAACCGGCTGCAGACACTCAAGTCCTTGATGAGCCAAACGGCTACGGCAGCCGAGGAACAAACGACGGTATCGGCAACCCTGGCCAAAGGGATTTCCGGCCTCAGTGCCGCGGCCGAGGAAAACAGCACCGCCATCAGCCAAGTGGCCATAAGCACCCGCAGCTTGCTGGGACTGGCGAATCAGCTTGGTGTCACCACAGCTCAGTTCAAGGTCTGAGGCAATTCAATCCGCAGTATCGAGCAGCAACCCAGGTTTCTGCTTGATACTGTGAAATAGCCGCTATCTCTCTAGCTAAGGAAAATGCGAAGAGAGTGCGAAATAAGCCCCTTCTCTAAACCTGCCAATCTATTTCGGCTTGCTGCCACTGTTTCAGTTGCTGATTGATGGCCGAGAAATGGCCGCAGCCAAAGAAGCCACGATAGGCTGACAGAGGCGAAGGATGCGGGCCGCTTAAGATCTTGTGCTGCGGCGCCTTGATAAGCTTGCCTTTCTTAATGGCATGGCTGCCCCAGAGGACAAAAATAATCGGTTCTTCACGCTGATCCAGCAGTTGCAGCGCCCTGTCGGTGAAGGTTTCCCAACCCGCCTTGGCATGGGAGTGCGCCTTGCCCTGCTCCACCGTCAGCACAGTGTTGAGCATCAAGACTCCTTGCTTGGCCCAGCTCAGCAGATTGCCATGATCCGGGATTGAGAATCCTGGGATGTCGGTCGCCAGTTCCTTATACATATTGACCAGCGAAGGTGGCGTCTTCACCCCGGGTTTAACCGAGAAACACAGGCCATGAGCCTGACCTGGGCCATGGTAAGGGTCCTGACCTATAAGTACCACTCTCACCTTGTCCAGTGGTGTCAGCTCAAAGGCGCTGAATACCTCGTCCTCAGGAGGAAAGATAGCCTTGCCGGCGGCGCGCTCCGCGGCAACAAACTCACTGAGTTGCTGGAAGTAAGGGGCCTGTTGTTCAGCGGCGATAAATGCCTGCCAGTCAGTGGGGAGCGCCATGGTGATAATCCTCTGTGTAAAAGAGGCCATAGCTTAAGAGTGCCGACTGCGGGATACAAGCGCCGAGTGTTGGCTCTGTGGCCTGGATTCAAAGGAACCTGAGACGATTTTACAAGCCAACCTATTGAGGAGTAAGCCAAGATACCCCTCGGACACAGAATTGAGTGACAGCAACTGCAGCCACTGTTGAAGCGACTTTTTGCCCAAATGCCAGGATCTTGGCAAGCAAGCACGGGGATTCAGATCCCAATCGCCAATATTTTTCCTTGGCACAGCGCCTTTTTAGGTTAGAATCGGCCCTCAATCTTTGGCTTAGCAAGAGCGAATATAGTATGTCAGACGACAACAACCAAACCACCATATTCCAGTTAGCAGATCAGTTTATCGCCCTCGCCAATGAGCTGACCCAGCAAGAAGGCGACGTAGGTAAAGTCGGCACCGCCCTGAGATTTGCCGCCGCCCGCTTCAATGCTTTTGAAGCCGCTATCAAGTCTGCCGATCTGGGCGCCGAAAAAGCCAATGCTCTTGAGTGGTTTACCGCCGAATATCGCGACATGCTGGATGACAACCTGGAAGATCACATTGCCAACCCTCCAGTGGTCAACAGCGAAGATGCTGCCGAACCGGCAGGCAACGCCGTGCAGCAATTCAAGATCTGAGTTTCCTGACAACTGCGGGGGCCTGTGTCCCCGCACTATTACACCATTTCAGCTTTCCCCTTCTCGGTCCCGTCAGCGCATCATCATCTCTGCCCTTTCCTTTCTCCCGCGACACTTTCAAAATTTATTTGAATATCTGTTGATTACAGGCGTAAATAACAGCTGGGGTAACAACAGGGAACAACTACCGGGAAGCGCATATGATACGAGCATTGCAGGACTTGAAAATATTCAGCGAAACCGCCAGACAGGGCAGCCTGTCGCGGGTGGCGCAACTGCTTGATCTGACTCCGGCCGCCACCAGCGCCGCCATCAAGCGCCTCGAAGCCCAACTCAACACTGTACTCTTTGTTCGCTCTACCCGCAGCCTGCGTCTGACACAGGAAGGTGAAATCTTTCTGCAGCACTGCAATGAAGCCCTGAATATTCTCGACGATGGTTTTCAGGCGATTCAACAAGGTCAGAGCCTGCTCAAGGGCAAGTTGCAGTTGTCATTGCCATCGGATCTCGGTCGCAACCGTTTGTTGCCGATATTGGATGAATTTATGGAACGCCACCCTCAGGTGAGTATCAGGGTGCAGATAAGCGATCGCCTGACGGATATCTACCGCCAACCCGTCGACATAGTGATCCGCTACGGGCTGCCGGCCGACTCGGCGCTTATCGCCCTGCCGCTTTGCCGTCAAAATGACAGGGTGTTGTGCGCCTCTCCCGACTATATTGCCAGGTTCGGTGCGCCGGGCAGCCCGGAGGAACTGGCAAAGCACAACTGCCTGTGCTTTATGCTGGCCGATGCGACTCACAGCAGGTGGCATTTTCAATCACAGTCGGGCCAAATCACAGTGCAGGTCAAAGGCGATAGAGTCGCCGATGATGGCGAGTTGGTGCGGCGCTGGGCCGTGGCAGGCAAAGGCATAGCCTACAAGTCGCGGCTCGATATCAGCGAAGAGCTGAGAAACGGTCAACTGCTGCAACTCTGCCCCGAGTGGCGCGGCGAAGAAGCGCCACTCAATATGCTCTGCGCCGACAGACGTCAGCTCAGTCCTTTGGTTATTGCCCTTAGGGAACATCTCGAGCAGGCATTGCAATCACAGCAGTGAATAGATCACCCGCCCGGCCAACAGGATAAGCACCAGGCCACTGAGGCGGTCAATCAACTGTGCCTTTTCTCTCAACTTGGGCAACACTTTGGGTTGAGACAAGAGGAAGGCTATCAGAGTGTACCAGAGTCCATCCACCAGCATGGGGGTCAAGACTATGATGCCTCGTCCCAGTAGACTGTCTGCGGCGGCGACAAACTGGCTGAACAAGGCCAGGAAAAACAGCAAAATTTTGGGGTTAAACAACGAAATAGCAATACCGTCCCGGGCAGCTGTCAACATGCTCGTCGGCTTGCCGGCACTGAGTTTTTGCTGCATTCCACCCTTGGATTGCAGCGCCTGAACGCCTAGCCAGGCGAGATAGAGCGCCCCCAATATGGCGATGCCGTTAAACAGCAAAGGGGTGTGTTTCAGCACCACAGCCAACCCCAGCAGAGTGATAAAGGCGTAAACACCTATCCCCAAAGAATGCGCCCAGGCGCAGGTAATGCCCCGACTGCGCCCGCCTCCCAAGGTGTGACGCACCACCATGGCCAGGCTAGGCCCAGGAGACATGGCCCCCAGACACGAGATAGCCACCAATCCCAACCAATCACTCCAATTCATTGTTCCCCCTCAATGAAACACACCATTTTGCCCTGTCTTGTGCGAACAATTAGCCACGAATAACAGACGCCATCCACAACAGGTTGGTCAATATACTCTATGATGCCAGCGCTTTCGAGCCGCCAATTTTCAATTAGTTTTAAGGCTTGCTGACTATACTGAGCGCCCATATAGCTCCCTAACCCCATTGAGGCCCGGATGATACTTACTCTCAGCATACTGGCTCTACTCAGCCTGATAGCGGTGATTGTGCTGCTGTTAATCAAAAAGCGTCGCGGCGCCAAGATCCCCATGGCGGTGATCCTGGTACTGGGGGGAATGGCTTTTTGTGTCGCTGCCGTGGTCAGTTTTGTGTATCGCGGTGAAGATTACGAGGCTTACCGGGAACTGCGCTGGCGGCCCCTAGACAGTCAATCAATCCCGGCCTTGGTGGCCGAAGGCAAGACTGTCTTTGTCGATGTAACGGCCGATTGGTGCCTTGTGTGTCAGGCCAACAAGGCCAATGTGCTCCATAGGGAGCAGATAGTCAGGGCGCTGGCCGAGCCCAATATAGTGCTGATGCGCGGCGACCTCAGCACGCCCAATCCGGCTGTGGAAAGTTACCTGAGATCCCAAGGCGTTGTGGGAACCCCCTACAACCGCGTCCATGGCCCGGCTGTCCCCGAGGGGATCATGATGCCCAGTGTCCTGACGGTCAACGATCTGCTCAAGGTACTGGCTCATGTTCAAGCCAGCCAGTAAGGCACGATATATCGTGCATCTGTACTGACAAGCCCTGTAAGCGGCTCTATACTGGCGCAGTCATCAGTGCCGAAGGAGCCGCCCTTGTCTGACTCAAACAGCTTTTTGCCCGAAAACCGCCTCTTGCTCAATGCCGTCAGTGAAGGCATTTATGGTTTTGATCTTAAAGGTAATGCCGTCTTTATCAACCCGGCCGCCGAGAAGATGACCGGCTGGAGCGCCGCCGAGCTATTGGGGCGCAAGATCCACGACTTTCACCACCACAGCCACGCCGATGGCAGTGTCTACCCCCACGAAGATTGCCCAATCTATCAGACGCTTAAAGATGGTAAAGCCAGAGAAATCACCACAGAGGTCTTCTGGCGCAAGGACGGCAGCTGCTTTCCCGTACACTATAGTTCCACGCCTGTGTGGCAGGACGGTAAGCTCAAGGGTGTAGTAGCGATATTTCGCGACATTAGTCTGCAAAAGCAAACCGAGTTGTCGCTGCGTCAGGCGCTGGAACAGGTGCAGGCGCTGTCGGAACAGCTGGCCTCGGAAAACTCCTGGCTGCAGGCCGAGCTGGAAGACAAGACGGGCAGCCAGCAGATCGCCGGTAACAGCCCGATGATCCAAACCCTGCTCAAACAGCTGCGCCTGGTGGCCAATACCGACAGTACCGTATTGATCCAAGGGGAAAACGGCACAGGCAAGGAGCTGGTCGCCCGCCAGTTGCACCGGCTCAGCAGCCGCAAAGACAAACCTATGATCTCGGTCAACTGCGCCGCCTTCTCTGCCGGACTCTTGGAGAGTGAGCTGTTCGGCCATGAGAAAGGTGCCTTTACCGGCGCCAGCCAGCGGCGCAAGGGACGCTTCGAACTGGCCCATAGAGGCACACTGTTCCTCGATGAAGTGGCCGAGCTCAGTCTCGAGGCCCAGTCCAAGCTGCTGCGGGTTATTCAGGAGCAGGAGTTTGAACGCGTCGGCGGCAGTGACAGTATCAAGGTGGACATTCGGCTGATCGCCGCCACTCATCACGATCTGCAGCAGCGGGTGGAGCAAGGTCTGTTCCGGATGGATCTCTTCTACCGGCTCAATGTCTTTCCGCTCAAGGTCCCGGCACTGAGACAGCGGCGGGAAGATATCCCTGAGCTGGTGCAACAACTGCTCAAGAGCCTGTCATTAAAACTGGGTAAACCACTGGCGGGTGTTGATGGCGATAGTCTGCGGCGGATGATGCAGTATCAATGGCCGGGGAATGTGCGTGAATTGCAAAACCTGCTGGAACGGGAAGCCATCCTTGCCCGTGAGCCGATACTGCATCTCGCTCCCTTGCCCAGCGATACGCCGCTGCCGGCCGTGGGTCAGACCCTGGCCGAAGTGGAAGCGGCCCATATCAAGGCGACACTGGACGCCTGCCAATGGCGAATATCCGGCCCAAGGGGTGCGGCGAGCAGTCTTGGGCTGCCCCCCAGCACCTTGAGGTCCCGGATGCAAAAGCTGGGGATCCGCCGCCAAGGCAGTTGAAGCCGAGGCTGAAAACCAAAAACCACAAAAGTCACGATATATCGCCAACTCACGCTATGTCGTGATCTTTTCTTTATCCCAATGAAATAATATTAGATATGAATCAATAAGTTAAACATAAATTTTAACTGGCACGCCTCTTGCCATTGCCTAGCCGTGTGTCAGTCGTCATTCAGGAAGTAGCATGGTTCAACAGGCAAGACAGTCATCGGAAGCGATTCCGGTCACTTTTATCCCCTCCCCTCAAGACAAGAAAAGCAGCCACAAAGGCGGCAAAATCCACTTTCGTAGCCAACGCGGTTATTTTCAGCGTTGGCGCAGCGGCCTCAACGCCTTGTTGATAGCCCTGTTTCTGTTACTGCCCTTTATCGACTGGCAGGGACGACAGGCCATCTGGTTCGATCTGGCCAATCAACAGTTTTACTTTTTTGGCAGCAGCCTCTGGCCCCAGGATTTTACCCTGTTGGCCTGGTTCTTTATCGCCGCCGCCTTTGCACTGTTTTTTGTGACCCTGTTTTGGGGCCGGGTCTGGTGTGGTTATCTCTGCCCGCAAACCGCCTGGACGTTGGGCTTTGCCTGGGTAGAAGAGAAGCTGGAAGGCAGCCGTAACCAGAGGATCAAGCTGGATGCCTCGCCCATGACGGTCAGTAAGGCCGGCAAGCGCGGCGGCAAACATCTGCTGTGGATTTTAATGTCTATGATCACCGGCTGTGGCTTTATCGCCTACTTTGTACCGGCCAAGCAGCTGTATCCGGAGATTTTTACCTTCTCCGCCGGCTTTTGGGATAGCGCCTGGGTGTACTTTTTTGCCCTGTGTACCTATCTCAATGCCGGTTGGATGCGTGAGCAGATGTGCCTGCACTGCTGCCCCTACGCCAGATTCCAATCAGCTATGTTCGATTCCTTCACCAAGACAGTGACCTATGATGCCCAGCGAGGTGAAAGCCGTGGCCCAAGAAAGCGCAAGCAAGCCACAGAGCTTGGCGACTGTGTCGACTGTAATCTCTGCGTCGAGGTGTGTCCCACCGGGATAGATATTCGTAACGGCCTGCAATATGAGTGCATCAACTGTGGCGCCTGCGTCGATGCCTGCGATCAGACCATGAGCAAGTTTGGTTATCGCCCCGGGCTCATCTCCTATACCAGTGAAGAGTCACTGACCGGGCAAACTCCGCCACTATGGCAGCGCAAACGCTTTATTGGCTATGGCGCCGCCTTGCTGGTCATACTCTGCACCATGGGGCTGGATATCTACTCGCGGGATCCCATCACGCTCAATGTGATCCGCGACCGCCAGAGCCTATAC
The DNA here is from genome assembly GCF_043103185.1 of Shewanella sp. YQ_9. NCBI lineage: Bacteria > Pseudomonadati > Pseudomonadota > Gammaproteobacteria > Alteromonadales > Shewanellaceae > Shewanella > Shewanella sp. YQ_9. The sequence continues at coordinate 34,382 of NZ_JBICJO010000057.1, read as the reverse complement.
CGGGAAACCCTGGATGACGGCATAGAAAACAGCTATCTGCTGAAAATACGCAATAAGACCCAGCAGGATAAGCACTACCAGATAGAGATCAGCGGCGCCCTGCCCTATAAGTTGTCGACCAATAGCGTTCACATCGCCGCCGGCGAGCAGTATGAATTGCCGCTGACCCTGACTGTGCCTGTGGCGCAAATCGACAACAACCGCAGCAATCTGCTGTTTAAAGTGACCGAGGCCGATGCACCAGATAATAGCGTCAGCCAGAAGTCGGTATTTTTTGCCCCTTGAGTTGCCTCAGGGCGGCGAAGTGTTTCACCCTGCTTCGCCGCCCGCTTTTTTATCCTTTACTCTGCTGGGCAATCAGCCCCTGCAGTATGCTTTTCACCTTGCTCTGCTGGTAATCTCCCAGCAGAGAACCATCTTCGGTAAAGGCTTCGTGAGCCTTGGCAAGCGCCAACTGCTCGGGCAATACCAACGCCCCCAGGTTGAACATCAGCTCGCGGACCGGGGTCAAGCCTCTGAGCCCTCCGAGTGCTCCCGGGCTTGCCGCCATCAGGGCCACCCATTTACCGGCAAATACATTGCCCGCGGGCTGAGTTGCCGGGCGGGACAGCCAGTCGATGGCATTTTTCAAGGCCGCAGTTATGGAGCCATTGTACTCGGGGCACACCAGCACCAGACAATCGCTCTGCAACAGCTTTCCCTTGAGTGCCACGGCAGCTTCGGGGGCGCCAAATTCTGCCTCATCATCCTGATTGAGCAGGGGCATGGGAAACGCATTCAGTGTCAGCACCTCAGACTCCAGCCCCAGCTCGGCGGCCACGGCGGCGGCATAATGGGCCAGACGGGTGTTGAACGAGCCTTTTCTCAGGCTACCGGAAATAATCTTTATCCGCAGTTGCTGCATGTTTTTATCCTTAATTACAGTCGATTAACCTATTTATTGAACAGGATTTTTCATTCGCCACCATTGCCTTGGCTGCGCTTTGCCTCTAACCTGAATCCAGATCGTTGCAAAACTTTTTGGCGCAGCATTCAGCACAGCGCAGAAAGTCTCGGGGGAGACAGGGGCCAGAGTTAATATCAGGGCTAATTAAGCGTTCAAAACCAAATAACAATAACAAATCCCAAAGGAAAAGGTGATGACAAGAGTGATACAGAATCAGGTATACGATAGCCAGACTCAGTTGGATTTTTCCCGCTATGACTCTCTTGCAGATATGATAGTCAGTAGTTGTGAGCGTTACGGCGACAAGAGCGCCTTTGCCTGCCTCGGCAAGGCCATCAGCTTCCGGGAACTGGAGAGGGACTCACGCGCCTTTGCCGCTTTCCTGCAACACAACACCCAGTTGCAAGTCGGCGATCGCATCGCCATCCAGCTACCCAATATCAGCCAGTTCGTTATTGCCGCCTATGGCGCGATTCGCGCAGGCCTGGTGCTGGTGAATACCAACCCCCTGTATACCGAGCGGGAATTGATCCATCAGTTCAAGGATTCCGGCGCCAAGGCGCTGGTAGTGCTGTCGGATCTCTTGCCCATTCTGGCCAAAGTCGTTGCCAGCACCCCGATTGAAACCGTGATTTCCACCCACCCGCTGGATCTTATCGAGCCGCAAATTCAGCCCAGAACCGGCCTGAAAAATATCGAATTCACCAAGGTCCTTGAGCTGGGACGTCAGCTGGAATTCAGCGAAGTAGAGCTGACTCTGGACGATTTGGTGGCGCTGCAATACACGGGCGGTACCACAGGCCTTTCCAAGGGGGCCATGCTCAGCCACAGAAACCTGATTGCCAACGCCCTGCAATGTGAATCCCGTATCGGCGCCAACCTGGTACAGGGGGAAGAGATCTTCGTCGCCCCGCTGCCCATCTACCATATTTACGCCTTTTTGGTGAATCTGGTGCTTTACTTCGAGCGCGGCGCTCTGACGGTACTTATTCCCAACCCGAGGGACATAGCCTCGCTGATCAAGACCTTGGCCAAATATCCCTTTACCGGATTTGCCGGGCTTAACACCCTTTTTGTCGGTCTGTGCCACCAGCAAGCCTTCCGTGAACTGGACTTTTCCCATCTGAAGATCACTATTTCCGGCGGTACCGCCCTCACCGAAGCGGCAGCCAAACTCTGGCAACAAACCACAGGCTGCACCATATCTGAAGGCTATGGCCTGAGTGAAACCTCGCCGGTTATCTCCCTCAACGCGCCAGGACTGGAACGTCTGGGCAGCATAGGCAAACCGGTTATCGAGACTCAAGTGCAGATCCTCGATGGCAATGACCAGCCCCTGCCACCGGGTCAAGCCGGTGAACTGGCGGTGCGCGGCCCTCAGGTGATGAGTGGTTACTGGCAAAAGCCCGATGAGACTGCGGCTGTGATGACAGAGGATGGCTTCTTCAAGACAGGAGATATCGCCATTGAGAGTGAAGATGGCTATCACAGCATAGTGGATCGCAAGAAAGATCTAATTATCGTTTCCGGCTTCAATGTTTACCCCAACGAAGTCGAAAACGTGCTGGCCCGCTGTGAGTTGGTACTTGAATGCGCGGTTATCGGTGTTGAAGATGAGCGCAGCGGTGAAGCCGTCAAGGCGGTAATAGTGCTCAAACCTGAGGTCGATGCCGCCAAGGCTCAAGCAGCCATAGAGGCACACTGCCGAGCGGAGCTCGCGGCCTACAAGGTGCCCAAGGTGATAGAGTTTGTCGCCCAACTTCCCAAGAGCACGGTCGGCAAGATACTCAGGCGTGAACTGCGCAAATAAGTCTGATAAAAATGCCGCTTAACTGCGGCATTTTTATTGTCAAAGCTTTTTACTTTCAGCGCCCTACTGACGAAAGAAGTCAAGCAGATGACTGAGTGCACAGATGGCGTGCACTATCAAAAAGCCAATAAAACCGTGGGCCAGATGTTTGTGCCAGCCTCGCCAGAACAGCGCATCACTGGAGCATTGGGTCAAATACCAGAGCAGGCCGGTCAGGGCCACACCGAGCAGCAGCAACATCCCCAGCCCTTCTATCAGGCTGAACAGCCCCTTGCCTCCGGCGACCGGTAACTTGCCTTTAAACAAGCCACCGATATCGGCGCCTATCTGACGCCAATCACCGATAAACAGGCTGAAATACTGGCGCCAGCGGCCCGAGGTGCAGTTGCTCACAAGAAATGTCAGCGACAAAGGTACGCACAGGAGCCCGAGATAAACATGGCTCAGATCCCAGAAGCCGGCGCCGGCCCTGATGCTGCGGATCATCATCAGACTGCCACTGCCCAGCACCAGAAACAGGCACAAGAGGATTAACAACAAGTGTTGATGGGCACTATAAAAGCGCCAAAGACGTTGCAACAGAGCCATTTCAGCCTCGCTTTAACCCGCCCTGGAGATCAGAGTTTGCGCCGCCAATTGCTCGGCAAATTCCTGCACCTTGCCCCAATCTGTGTATTCGATGCAGGTATTGGGATCGGTCGGCCCCTTGGTGATCCACATGATGAAACGTATGATATTTCTGTCCATGGCCCCGTAGCCCTGGTAGTCCAGATTACCGCCGAACACAGCCAGTTGCTTGGGCTTCCATTCAGTCTTGGCAAGAAACGCCTGCATGTAAGGGTTGGTTTCAGGGGTATTTTTTTCCGGCTTGCGCGCCACCAGACTCACGGAAAAGAAACCATTGGCCTTGCTTTCCAACTGCTGCTGATGTTGGCGGATATAGTCGAACACCGCGGGATTGTGTTTGCCGTGACGAATACTGGCTCCAATGGCAACCCGATCAAAATCGGCCAGATCCGGCGCATCATCAATCGCCGCCATGGTCACTTGCTGCCCCAGAGCGCCAAGTTGCTTTGCCATAACGTCACAGATCTTGCGGGTCTGACCATGCACGCTGGAATACAGCAGAAGAGTCTTGCTCACCTTAACCCCTAGTAGTTCAATCTCTTAGTACTGGTGTCATCTTAGGTGATCCATTAGCTTATTTACATGAAACAGATCACGGCCAAAGGGCGAAACGCTGTCCAAGCCGCGGAAATACCGGGTAGTTCACAAAAAATAACCGCTGTGGGACCCTTTGAGTAACCGCCCCTCAAGAAGCCTCTATGGCAGTGGAACTCTGGCGCTACAGTGGCTTTACAGGCGGACAATATTTTTCAACAAAGTTTTCTGGTTATCGCCAGGTTCAGGCATTAGCATAAGCTGATGCTCCCCAGCCATATTCGAAACAAGATGCAGCAACCAACCCGCAATCCCCAGGCCTTGCTACTGTGGATGACCTTTGTCATGTCCTTGGTATTTGCCGTCTGGCAGGCCCTGCTGAACAACTTTGTTATTGAAAGAGCACAATTTACCGGCGCCGAAATAGGCATGCTGCAAAGCCTCAGGGAGGTTCCCGGGTTTCTGGCTTTTAGCGCCATTTTTGTGCTGCTGTTGATCAAGGAACAGGCCTTCGCCCTGTTGTCGCTGGCGCTGCTGTGTATCGGAGTAGGCATAACCGGTTTCTTTCCTCAGGTATTGGGGCTCTATCTGACGACCATTTTAATGTCGGTCGGTTTTCACTACTTTGAAACCATCAATCAATCCCTGACCCTGCAGTGGGTCGACAAGTCCCAGACAGCCGGTTTTATGGGAAAGGCCATGTCATGGCGCGCAGCGGCCGCCTTGGGCGGCTACGGCAGCATCTGGTTGGTGATGACAGTATTCAAACTGGACTATGTCTGGATGTACAGCCTCATAGGCGCCTTGGGGCTGTTGATGGTGATCACTCTCTACTGCTATTTCCCCAGGTTCGATACCGGCGAAGTCCAGCACAAGAAAATCATCCTCAGAAAACGCTACTGGCTCTATTACCTGCTGACCTTTTTCTCGGGAGCCAGACGGCAAATATTTATGGTGTTCGCCGGCTTTATGATGGTGGAGAAGTTCGGTTACAGCGTCAGCGAGATCACGGCTCTGTTTCTGATCAACTATGTAGTCAACCTGCTGTTTGCCCCGGCCATAGGCCGCTTTATCGGCTGCATAGGAGAAAGGCACGCCCTGACCCTGGAATATATCGGCCTGGTGCTGCTGTTTATCAGTTATGCCCTGGTGGAGGACGGCCACATGGCAGCGGCGCTCTATGTGATAGATCACCTGCTGTTTGCCATGGCGATTGCCATCAAGACCTATTTCCAAAAAATTGCCGATCCCAAAGACATTGCCGCCACCATGTCGGTCAGCTTTACCATCAATCATATCGCGGCCGTGGTGATCCCGGTATTGCTCGGAGTGCTCTGGCTCAGTTCACCTGCGGCAGTGTTTTATATCGGTGCCGGACTCGCCGCCTGTTCGCTGTTGCTGGCACGCCTGGTGCCCAAGGACCCGGCCCCCGGACGCGAACTCAGTTGGCACAAGGCCCTCGTTGCAGAAACCCAGCAGCAGGAAGCCGGCTGAATTACTGGACAACTAACTGAAAATTATGCATAAAGAAGCACAGTTTTCGCGAGAAGATAATCAAGATGGCAGAGGAAAAACTCCCCAGAGAAATAGAAGAACCCGGTCAGGCATCGGCCCGCAAGAAGGCACTGCGCCTCGGGCGCCTGCTGGGACTCGCCTCTGAGCAGGACTATAAACCCGCCAATGCCAGCGTCGCCGAACGGGCGGCCTTTCGCATCGACAAACAACAAGCCCAGTACCAACGCAACCTGGAAAACATCTACGCCATGGCACTAAGCTATACCCCGTCCGATGTGACCGGGGTGGAGCTGGATCCCGACTGGGTACATCAATTCTTCCAAATGGCCGAGCAGATCCACAATCGCAAGATGCAAGATCTATGGGCTCGGATACTCTCAAGTGAAATCATCAATCCAGGCAATTTCAGCCTGCGTACCCTGGCAACCCTGAAACAGTTGACCTTGAGAGAGGCACACATACTGGAAAAAGCGCTGGGAATGGCGGTCAAGGTCAACAATGAGAGCCGACTCAAGCTTATCAGTGGTTACAGAGTCAGCGGCGGCATAGGCCAGTATTTTCGTAAACACAGCGCGGTCAACCTGGGGTTGTCGCAATTCGGCATGCCCTACTCAAGCATACTCACCCTGGTGGATGGCGGCATACTGCACAGGGGCGAGTTCGAAACCGGCATATTGGACAGCAAGAGCCCGCTGCAACTGCAGATCCAACAGCAACACCTGAAGCTGACCCCCAAATCAGGCCACCTGCTGTTCAGCTACTACCGCTTTACCCCAGTGGGCGATGAACTGGCACTCTTGGTGCGTCCAAGGGAAGACGAAGCCTATATCAATGCGCTGAAGGCCTTGTTTACCAAAGACTTCAGCATTAGCTAGGCATCTGCTAAGCCTCAGGCGCTGGCCTGTAATCGCGTCGACGGGATCACTTCCAAGGCAGAGAGGTAATCCAGCAATGCCTGCACCTGGGTATTGAGATCGCCCTTGCTGGTATCTATGGTCAACTCGGCAGCCAGCGGCTCTTCGTAGGGCGCCGAAATCCCGGTAAAATCACGGATCTCCCCCTTACGCGCCTTCTGATACAAGCCCTTGGGATCGCGGGCCTCACACACAGCCAGCGGCGTGGAAACATGCACTTCGATAAAACGTCCCGCGGCAAACCGGCAGCGAATGGCATCGCGCTCGGCCCGGGTCGGCGAGATAAAGGCCGACAGTACCAGCAAACCGGCATCCACCATCAGGTGCGCCACTTCGCCCACTCTTCGCAGGTTTTCATCCCTATCGGCGGCGCTGAAGCCGAGATCTTTGCAAAGACCATGACGCACATTGTCACCATCGAGCAGATAGGTGTGAAACCCCGCCTCGAACAGTGCCCGCTCCAGGGCGCCTGCCAGGGTCGACTTGCCGGCGCCGGACAGCCCGGTGAACCAGAGCAGCACAGGTTGTTGGCCCTTCTGGGCTGCCCTGGCCGCCTGATCGACAGCATGCTGATGCCAAACGATATCGGCATTGGGCTGGGTAGAATTCTTCATCGTCACTCCTTAAAGACCCGCATCAAAGGGGAACAGCATGGGCACCAGAAACAGAACTATCGCCGAGTAAAGCAGCGACAGCGGCAGCCCCAAGCGCACAAAATCAATAAAGCGGTAGTTACCGGCGTTGAACACCATCAGATTGGTTTGGTAGCCATAGGGCGAAATAAAGCTGGCACTGGCACCAAACACCACTGCCAGAATAAAGGGCCGACTGTCGACCCCGAAGCTGGTCGCAATCGTATAGGCCACGGGAAAAGCCAAGGCCGCCGCCGCGTTATTGGTTATGAGTTCGGTCAACAGCAAGGTCAACAAATAAACCCCGACAAAGGCGCCAAAGACCCCAAAGCCGGAAAAGGCGCCGAGCAGAGTATCGGCCATCCCTTTGGCCAAGCCGGTATCCAACATCAGATTGGCCAGACTCAGGGCGCTGCCGACAATCAACACCAGCTCCAGCGGGAACCGCCGTTTGAGCTCGCCCAGGGTCACCGCACCTATCGCCAGATAACTGAGCAGCAAGAGCACCAGCCCCTTGGCCAGCGGCAGCCAGCCCAGCAGACTGGCAGCTATGGTGAGTACAAAACCCACCAGCACCCACTGACTGCGGCGACTGTCCAGCCTGACACTCAAGTCCAGGCCGCTGACGGCGGCAAAGTCGGTACTGAGACGCGGATTACGGCCAAAGCCATCGCCCGGGGTCAACAGCAACACATCTCCGGCCTGCAGCACTATGTCGCCCAAGCCGCCCTTGAGTGGATGATGGCCGCGGCGAATCGCCATTACGGCGGCATCAAACTGCTCCCGAAATCGTGAGGCCTTGAGCGACGATCCCACCAAAGCCGAAGACGGCGCCAGCACGGCTTCCACCAGATTCTGGCCCCTGGCCTGCTGCTTGCCGAACCACTCCAAACCATCGAATTGATGCAGCAACTCCACCGACTCCACCGCGCCGCTGAAGCGCAGCACATCCCCCGCGGCCAGCACGAGTTGCGGCGGCACAGGGCAGATGCGAATGCCGCTGCGCTCGAGCTCAGCCAGATAGAGCTTTTTCAGGGCTCTGAGTCTGTTGTCCTGCACGCTGCGGCCCACCAGGGTCGAGCCGGGCAGCACTTTGGCTTCCAACAGATAGGGCAGACTTTCATCACCATGTTGCTCATCGCCATCGGGCAACAAGTGTGACAGCAAGACCAAAAGCGCGATACCGGCCACCACCACGGCCAGGCCAATCAAGGAAAACTCAAAAAAGCCCAGGGGTTTCAGCCCGGCGTTTTCAACAAAGGAGTTCACTATCAGGTTGGTCGAGGTGCCAATCAGGGTCAGGGTGCCGCCCAAAATCGCCGCGTAGGATAAGGGCAGCAATAACTTGGCCGGTGCGTGCTGCTGATTGCGACGCACCACGCCAATCAGCGAGGCCACCACGGCGGTATTGTTGGTGAAAGATGACAGCAACGCAGTGGAAAACCCCAGCTTGGCCATGGTCAGCCCCAAGGAGCCTGAGCCTATGACCTGGCTGAGCCTGCCGAGCAAGGGCGTCTTCTCCAGTGCCGTGGTTGCCAGCACCAGGAGCACCAGAGTCACCAGACTGGCGTTGGTAAAACTGCCCAGCAGCGACTCAAGCTCCAGCATACCCAAGAGGTAACTGAGCAGCGCCGCTATGGTAAACAGCATGGCCGGTGATGCCAGACCACTGACGAGTCCGGCCACCAGCGCGAGCAGTATTAACCCCAGGATCCAGGTTTCAGACAATTCAGTCTCCCCGAGCGCGGATATCCAGCGCCTGCCAATGGGGGAAATGCTTGCGGATCAAGGCATTGAGTTCCAATTCAAACTCACTGAAATGGGTCGTTTTTTCAGTTTCCTCAAGCGCCTGCTGCACCATACCGGCACCGACAGTGACATTGCTGATGCGATCGATAAAGATAAAACCGCCGGTATCGCGATTGTCACTATAGGCATCGAACACCACGGCCTCACTCAGCTCCAGCTCAACCAGGGCTATGGTGTTGAGGCTCAGCTCGGCAACACTGTCCTGTGCCAGGGTATTCACATCTATGCTGTGCAGTATGCGGCTGACACTGGCGGGCACCTTTTTGGTTCCCAGCTTGATGTTGTACTGCTTGCCGGGTGTCAGCGGCTGCTCGTGCATCCACACCACCTTGGCCAGCAGCCGGTTGGAAACGCCCACAGGGCTCGCCGCCGGCACTATCACATCGCCGCGGCTGATATCAATCTCATCACTCAGGGTCAGGGTCAGTGCCTGGCCGGCATAGCCCTGCTTGAGCTCACCATCGAAGGTGACAATCGAGGCGATAGTCGACTCTTTCCCCGAAGGCAGCACCTTGACCCTCTGACCAACTTGCAGACTGCCGGAAGCCAAAGTACCGGCAAAACCGCGGAAATCCAGGTTGGGACGGCTGACATACTGCACCGGGAAGCGGGCATCAAAGGCGTGGTTAAAGCCGGTCACAGGCGCACTCTCCAGCATGGCAAGCAGGGTTTCGCCCTGATACCAAGGGGTGCGCGCCGAGCGGTTCACCAGGTTGTCGCCATCGAGTGCCGACAGCGGTACAAAGCGGATATCGTCCAGCTGTAACTGGCCGGCAAACGCCAGATAGTCGGCCTTGATCGCCTCGAAACGCTCCTCACTGAAATCCAGCAGATCCATCTTGTTGACGGCCACGATGAACTGCTTGATCCCCAAGAGAGAGCAGATAAAGCTGTGCCTGCGGGTCTGGGTCTGCACCCCGTAGCGACCGTCGATCAGAATAATCGCCAGATCGCAGTTGGAAGCGCCGGTCGCCATATTGCGGGTGTACTGCTCATGCCCGGGAGTGTCGGCAATGATGAACTTGCGCTTCTCGGTAGAGAAATAACGATAGGCCACATCTATGGTGATCCCCTGCTCGCGCTCGGCCTGCAGGCCATCCACCAGCAAAGCCAGATCCACGGCTTCGCCCGTGGTGCCATGGCTCTTGGAATCCTTGTGCAGTGCCGCCAGTTGATCTTCATAGATCTGGGCGCTGTCGTGCAGCAAACGGCCTATCAGGGTTGACTTGCCGTCATCCACGGAACCACAGGTCAGAAACTTCAAAAGCGATTTATGCTGCTGATTTTCAAGATATTGCTCTATACCCAGCTCATTGACTTGTTGTGCAACCGACATTAGAAATACCCCTCACGCTTTTTCTTTTCCATCGACCCGGACGAATCCCTGTCGATGACCCGTCCCTGACGCTCACTGGAGCGGGACAGCAACATCTCTTCGATAATCTCTGCCAGTGTCGCGGCACTGGACTCTATGGCGCCGGTCAGGGGATAACACCCCAGAGTGCGAAAACGCACCCGGCGATACTCGGGCACTTCGCCTTCATTGAGCGGCATCCGCTCGTCATCGACCATGATCAGGCTGCCATCGCGCTCCACCACCGGGCGCTGCTCGGCAAAATAGAGCGGCACTATGTCGATGTTTTCCTGATAGATGTATTGCCAGATATCCAATTCGGTCCAGTTGGAAAGCGGGAAGACCCTGATGCTCTCCCCCTTGTTGACCTGACCGTTATAGGTATGCCACAGCTCGGGGCGCTGGTTCTTGGGATCCCAGCGGTGATGGCGATCGCGAAAGGAATAGACACGCTCTTTGGCGCGGGACTTCTCCTCGTCGCGGCGGGCACCGCCAAAGGCGGCATCGAAACCGTATTTATCCAGGGCCTGTTTCAGGCCTTCGGTCTTCATCACGTCTGTGTGCTTGGCCGAGCCGAAGGTAAAGGGATTCATGCCCATCGCCAGGCCTTGCGGGTTCTTGTGCACCAAAAGCTCGAAGCCGTACTTCTTGGCCGCCTGATCACGAAAACGTATCATCTCGCGAAACTTCCAGTCGGTATCCACATGCAGCAAGGGGAATGGGATCTTGCCCGGATAGAAGGCCTTGCGCGCCAGATGCAACAGCACGGAAGAATCCTTGCCGATGGAGTACAACATCACCGGGTTGTCGAATTCGGCGGCAACTTCGCGAAAGATCTGGATGCTCTCGGCTTCCAACTGTTCAAGGTGACTCAACACTGGCCCTGACATCTTATTTCTCCAATTGATTCAAAGTGCTGTAGCAGCATCATGTTGTAGTTGCAGGTCATTATTTGCCGCCTCGGGTTCAAACCAGCTGAGGCTGTCTGCCAGAGTGACGACTTCGCCTATGATCATCAGCGCCGGCATCACTACCCGCGGGTCCTGAGCCAGGGTTTGCAACTGCTCCAGAGTGCCGATAACACGCTGCTGCTGTCTGGTCGTAGCCTTGGATACTATGGCCACCGGCGTCTGCGGGCTGCGACCATGGGCAATCAGTTGTTGCTGAATGAGCCCGGCATTGAGGATCCCCATGTACACCACCAGGGTGTTGGCCGGGTTGGCATAGCCTTGCCAATCCATGGGGCGGTTTTGCAGCTGGCAATGACCGGTAATAAAGCTGACCCCTTGGGCAAAATCCCTGTGGGTCAAGGGAATACCCGCATAGGCGGCGGTACCGCTGGCGGCCGTGATGCCAGGCACCACTTCGAAGGCGACGCCGGCCTGTGCCAGAGTCTGCAACTCCTCGCCGCCGCGACCGAAGATAAAGGGATCGCCCCCTTTGAGCCTGACCACGGTTTGGCGGGTAAAAGCCTTGGTCAGCAACAAACGGTTGATTTCACTCTGAGAAGCACTGTGCTCACCGGCCCGTTTGCCCACGGCGATGCGCTCGGCACCTTCGGGGATCAGCGCCAGGATCTCGGGACTGACCAAGGCATCGAACAGCACCACATCGGCGCGCTGCAGCAGGTGCCAAGCCTTGACGGTCAATAGCTCAGGATCGCCGGGACCGGCTCCCAGCAGATAAACTTTGCCCTTGGCCCGCTTGCCGGGCAGTGTCAGTAATTCCATGCGCTATTCCCCATCTTGCTGATGTAAGCAATATAGCGGCTAGTTATATTCCACTATAAATAGAGAATCATTAGTTGTTATTACTTTTAGATATATAGACAAGAATCGCGGTAACAAGAAAGCGCCCGGAGACTGAGAAATCTGTTAATAAAAAACATTACTTTTTATTTTCAATAGATTACAAAATCAAAGCGGAAGTGGATTGTTGAAATTTCCTATTGTCTACTGCCGCTTTTGGCACTAACTTATGGCAAAAAATTATAGTTTTATCTCGGTGACAACGGCTTGGGATGGGAATGTGCACAGTAAAGCCGGGATGTTACACTCTCAAGCCGAAGCAACAGCCGGGCACTCCATCAAGCCTCAGAGACAACAGGGAAGAATATGTATACCAAAATCCGTTCCAGCCTCAGCGGCCTGACCTTGGCCCTGGCAATACTGCCGACCAGCCAACTCTATGCCGCCGAAGACAGCAAGCCTTCGCTGGTCGATCAGAGGGTAAAAGAGGAATTGGAAACCTCAGAGCGGCCCTTTGTGATCACTCCACACAAGGTCAACTATATACTGCCGGTCACCTATAACCCGTCACCCAATATGACCCCCTTTGCGGCGGAAGCGGCTGAAGAGGGTTATACCCTGGACGAATATGAAGCCAAGTTTCAGATAAGCTTTAAATTCCCGCTGATGTACAACGTGTTTGGCGACAATGGTCACCTGTTTTTCGCCTATACCAACCAATCCTGGTGGCAGGTATACAACAAGGATATCTCCTCGCCGTTTCGGGAAACCAACCACGAACCCGAACTCTTTATGCTGTTCAACAACGACTGGAAAATAGCCGGCTTCACCAACTCCTTCTGGGGCTTTGGCGCCGTGCATCAATCCAATGGCAAGTCAGGCGATCTGTCCCGCAGTTGGAACCGCATTTACGGCACCATGGTGTTCGACAAGGGCCCTATAGCGCTGGCGGCCAAGGTGTGGTGGCGGATCCCGGAAAGTGAAAAAGAATATGACGGCGATCCCCGTGGCGACGACAACCCGGATATCAGTGATTATCTCGGCCACTTCGAGCTGACAGGTGTCTACGGCATAGACGACCACAGATTCAGCCTGATGTTGCGTAACAATCTGCAAAGCCCCAACCGCGGCGCAGTGGAATTTACCTGGAGTTACCCCATCTTGGGTAACCTGCGTCTGTATGCACAATACTTCAATGGATACGGCGAAAGCCTTATCGACTATAACGCCCATAACCAGCGTATAGGCATAGGGGTTGCCATCAACGATATTCTTTGAGCCGCCAAGAACAAACTCGATGACTGCCTCTGCGCCATCTCTTGGTTCAGAGGTTGATATCAGGGAGTGATATGAAGCCGGGATTCCGTGAAGTGGTTAGCTGTTTTATTCTCCTGCTGCTGATTTCCAGTCTGCAGTTGGGACGATTCCTGCTACCGGAGCCACCGAAAAAAGAGCAGCTTAGCCAAAGGCAGATGAAGGCCGATCTGACAGTGTTACTCAAACAATTGCAGCAGCACTCGGCCTTTATGGTGCTGGATCCGGACATTGAATCCCGGCTCGAGAAACGGCTGCAACGGCTGAAACAGGAATACCGAGACAGCATTGCCATCAACCGTTTTACTGCCGAAGTCAACAAGCTGTTGGGAGAGTTGAAAGACCCGGGTATTCGACTCAGCCAAGCGGCGCTGCCTTCCGGCGTCTTGCCCCTCAGGCTCAGGCCCATGGAAGACAAGTGGCTGGCCCTCAATGACAGAGACGAGCCCCTTCAAAGTGACACGCCTTTTATCAGCCATATCGACGGCCTACCCATCAGCCATTGGCAGAAGATTGCCAATCGCTTCCTGCCACCGGAGCAGCAAAATAGCGTGCAGATGCAGATGCCCTGGCTGCAACAGCTGGATCTGCTAAGGCGGGAGATGGGACTCAGGGTCAAAGAAGAGGTGCTGCTGACTCTCTATGGCGCCGATCTCCAGCCGCAAAACATAGAGATGAAAGTACCGCTGCAGTTTCGCAGTGCCCCTTTGTCCATTCTGGCCAGCTGGCAACAATTGGCGCCTGACACAGCCCTGTTTAGTCTGACGGATCTCAACGCGATAGAGACAGATCCTCAGCTGCAACAAGATCTGCTGCGCGCGATGAGCAATCACACCCTGGTGCTGGATCTGCGCCACGCCCGAGGCTTCAGCAACAGCCTGCTGCAATTTCTCGGCAACTATCACAATGGGCTCAGCAGCCAACCTCTGGGCTATGGCCGCTACCGCCGCTCACCGCAGCTACGGCGCGACTTTCTGCGGCCACTGCACTTTGAGCCGCTCACTCAATTCGCGCCGTTTCCGCCGGTGCGGGCCGCGCTGGACAACCAGCCCCTGCCCAGCCTGAGTAACTGGTATGCCCGCCCTATCCCCAAGCTGGCTGCTGCGCCTGTGCCTGACTCGGGACGCCTGGTACTGCTTATTGGCCCGGATTGCCGCCAGGAGTGTGAATGGATTGCCTATGCAGCCAAACGTTGGCGCAGGGCGCTGTTGGTCGGCGAGCCGACCCGTGGCGATCTGGGGCGTTTGCATCATTTCACCCTGCCAGCCAGTGGCCTGCAACTGAGTATCAGCGCCTCGCTTGGCTATGACGGCTATGGCCAGTTGCTTTCCGGCATCGGCACAGAGCCGGATCTGCAACTGCCAACAGATGAACCCTTGCAATGGCAGGGATTGCTGTCTCTCATCTCTCCGGAGCAAAGCCTGCAGCATTCTGCAGAAGGGCAATCCGAGAACACTCAGGCAAAAGACACTCAAGCAGAGAGCACTCAAGTAGAGGACCATCAATCAGAAAAAGATCAGCAGTAACAAGCCCAGCAGGGATAAAAGCCTGCGGGAGATTGAGTCAAAGAGGATTGAAGCAAGGAAGAAACAATTCCCGGATAGCCCCATGAAAGGGTGATCGGGCTATCCGGGACACGGAGAGTGCTTTGAAGCTGCGCCAGCAAGCCAATCAAAGCTCGGGGTCACTCGCGACCGACTGCTGAAAAACCTGGGCAACCGATGCCATAAGGGCGAGCCGTCTTGATGTGTATTGCCGACTTCACTGCCTGCCGCTAAGCCGATGTTTCATAAAAACACCCGATACAGAATGGCATATCACACTTTCCCCAGCGGGAACTTTGGATTATAAACCAGAAAAACATCCTGTGCATAACCCTGTGAACAAATATGTACTAAAGTATGAGTTCCGATTATCCAAAGGCACTAACAATCAGAATTGCCAAGACTAACGCCCCAAGATGACCACAAGATGACAATCCTTCCAACTTGTCCACAGGCAGAAAAAGCCGCTGATGACAGCGGCCACAAATCAGATCTCGTAGTGCAATCCACATTCGCGTTTTAGCCCGTTGAAACGTGTCTCTTCTTCCGTCATCCCCAGTTCCAGGGGCTTGCTTGAATGGGTATCGCCCACAGAGACATAACCCTGTTCCCAGAGGGGGTGATAGGGCAAGTCATAGCGCTTGAGATACTCATGTACCTGTTTGTTGCTCCACTCGATAATCGGCAGCATCTTGTAGCGCTTGCCGTGGATGGCCAAAATCGGCAACCCTTCCCGGGTCGATGCCTGGGAACGGCGCAAACCGGCAAACCAGGTGCCAACTTCCAGCTCAGCCAGTGCCCGCTGCATCGGTTCCACCTTGTTGATGCGGTTGTATTGCTCCAGCCCCTCAAGTCCCTGCTGCCAAAGCTTACCGAATCTGGCCTCCTGCCAGGCGGCGCTCGTCTCGGCCCGATAGACCTTGAGATTGAGTCCGAGCCGCTCTGTCAGTTGATCGATAAAGCGGTAGGTCTCGGGAAACAGGTAGCCGGTGTCGGTCAAGATCACTTGCGTGTCTTGCTGCACCGAGTTCACCAGATGCAGCATCACTGCCGCCTGAATGCCAAAGCTGGACGACAAGGCATGGCTCCCTGGCAGATAGGCCAGGGCCCATTGGATCCGCGCCTCGGCACTCAATCCGCCAAGATAGCCATTGATGGCAGCCAGGGCGCTTTGCTGCTCAGCGGCCGGCGCATCCAGCAAGGCCAGCAGCGCCTCGGCGCTGTGCAATAAACTTGTGGTATCAGCCATGAAAGTCCCTCGCTGCGTCCAATACAGGTTTTACTATTCCGGCGCGCACCGTGAAATCACCGAAGCTCTCGCCGGTTTCGCGCTCGGCGGCGTAGCGACCAAACAGGGCATCGAGCTCGCTGAGGATCTCGGCTTCCTGAATATTTTCACGGTACATCTTATTCAATCGGGTACCTTCGAAGCTGGCGCCCAGATACATGTTGTAGCGCCCAGGGGCCTTGCCCACAAAACCGATTTCGGCGGCAAAGGGGCGGGCACAGCCGTTGGGGCAGCCCGTCATGCGCACTACTATCGCCTGTTCGCTTATGGCGTGCTTGGCCTGCAGCGCATCCACATGGTCGATAAACTCGGGGAAATAACGCTCGGCTTCGGCCATGGCCAGGGCGCAGGTCGGCAGCGCCACACAAGCGATAGAATGGCCACGGGTTGCGGTGATCACCTGCCCCATCAGGCCATGCTTACGTGCCAGTGCTTCGATTTCAGCCTTATCCTCATCCGCCACTTTGGCGATGATGATGTTCTGGTTGGAAGTCATCCGAAAATCGCCCTTATGTATCTTGGCGATTTCCCGAAGCCCGGTCTGCAACAATTTACCCTGGGTATCCTTCACCCGGCCACCTTCGATAAACAGGGTCAGATGCCAGTGGTTGTCTATGCCTTTAACCCAACCGTATCTGTCGCCGCGATCCCCTATGACCACCTCACGCTTGGGGGCGAACTTAACCCCGGCGCGCTTCTCAACCTCGGCCTTAAAGGCCTCAAAGCCGTGATCCACTATGGTGTATTTGAGACGGGAGCGTTTACGATTGCTGCGGTTACCCCAATCGCGCTGCACCGTCATCACGGCCTCGGCAAACTTAATGGTGTCCTCGGCCTTGATAAAACCAAAGTCATCGGCCAGCCGCGGGAAGGTGTCCACTTCGCCATGGGTCGAACCCATACCGCCACCGGCCACCAGATTGAAGCCCACCAGCTCACCCTCTTGCGCCACGGCAATAAAACCCAGGTCATTGGTGTAAACATCCACGTCGTTGTCCGGTGGCACAGCTACCGCCATCTTGAACTTACGCGGCAGGTAGGTCTTGCCGTACACAGGCTCAACCGCGGCCGGTTGCTCGTCCTCTGTGCTGAGCAGCTTCTCCTCGTCGAGCCAAATTTCGGCATAGGCACGGGTGTGCGGCAACAGATGATCCGACAGTTTCTTGGCCCAGAAATAAGCCTGCTGATGCAGCTTGGACTCTACCGGGTTGGGGTTACACATGACGTTGCGGTTCACATCACCACAGGCGGCAATCGAGTCCAGCGCTTCCCTGTCCAGCCCCTGAATAATGGTTTTCAGGTTGCGCTTGGGGATGCCGTGATACTGAAATGTCTGCCGGGTCGTCAAACGTATGCTGTTGGAGCTGGTCAGCTCCGAGGCTATCTTGTCCACGCCCAGCCACTGCTCTGGAGTACAGACACCACCCGGCACCCGGGCACGCAGCATAAAGCTGTACAGCGGCTCGAGCTTTTGCTCCTTACGCTCGTTGCGCAGATCCCTGTCGTCCTGCTGATAGAAACCGTGAAACTTGATCAGCTGCTGATCGTCGTCGCTGAAGGCGCCTGTCACTTCCGTGCCCAGGCCCTCGCGTATAGTGCCGCGCAGATAGTCACTGTCGGTCTTGATATGCTCGTTGGCGGATAATTTCTGCTCACTCATGGCCTTATCTCTTTATTCCTAGGTTCTTCAGCTCAGTAGACATCTTTCTGGTAACGCTTGGCGCTGCGCAGTTCATCGAGAAACGCTTCGGCGGCCTCGCTCGTCAAACCCCCTTGCTCCATGGCCACTTCCAGCAGTGCCTGGTGCACATCTTTGGCCATTCGCTCGGCATCGCCGCACAGGTAGATATGAGCCCCGCGCTCAAGCCACTGCCACAGCTCTTTGGCCTGCTGTTTGATCTTGTGCTGAACATAAACTTTCTCCGCTTGATCCCGGGAGAAGGCCAGCGAGATCCGACTCAGGGCACCACTCTTGAGGTACTGTTGCCACTCAGTCTGATAGAGAAAATCCTGCTCGAAATGGGGATTACCGAAGAACAGCCAGCTGTCGCCGGCCACGCCCTCGGCCACTCTTTGCTGCATGAAGGCCCGAAATGGCGCGACACCGGTTCCCGGGCCTATCATGATCACAGGCGTCTGTGGGTCTTCGGGCAGGCGGAAGTGCTTGTTGGGTTCCACATACACCCGCACCTGAGCCCCCTCCTCGGCCCGTGCCAGGAAGTGAGATGCGGCGCCGAAACGGCGTTGGCCATCACGCTCCTCTTCCACCAGCGCCACGGTGAGATGCACTTCGGACTCCACTTCACTCTGACTCGAGGCAATGGAGTATAGCCTTGGGGTAATGGGGCGAAGCTTGTCCAACAGAGCCTGGGCCGAATCCAGCTTGGCGCCATTGAGAGGATAACGTTTCACCAGGTCCACCAGTTGGTGGCTGAGAATAAACCGCCGGGTCTGCTCCTTGTCTTGGCTAATAGTAAGCAGCTCGTCGCTCTGTACGGTTTCGGCCCAAAACTGCACCAGACCTGGATAGAGTTGGGTCAGCTCTTTGTGCTCAATCAAGGCATCACGCAGCTCCAAAGACTCGGCGCCAAGCTGGACCCGGGTATCCGGCTCCAGCGCCAGCGCCTCGAGAATTTCGGCCACCAGAGCCTCATCGTTATGGAAATAGACCCCCAGCGCATCACCCGCCTGATAGCTGATGGCCGACTCGCCCAAATCGATTTCCAGATGACGGATATCCTTGAGTGAATCGCGGCCCGTCAGTTTCTGGCTGACTATCACTTCGGCGCTGTAGGGGTTTTGCTTGTCATACTCCAGGCCGGTATTGCTATTGATACCTGCATTGGCGGCATTGATAGACACTACATTGGTCGCAGCGCCATCGGCCACCTGCAACAGAGGCTTAACCCGCTCGAGGAGTTCGGTTTGCCAGTTGTCGCTCTGTGACTGATAGTCCACATCACAGTCCACTCTCGGCAGTAAAGGCTTGGCCCCGAGGGCACTCAGGCGGGCATCGAAGTCTTTGCCTGTCTGGCAGAAAAACTCATAGGAGGAATCTCCCAGAGAGAGAACCGCATACTGAAGCTTATCCAGCTTGGGGGCACGTTTGGAGCCGAGAAACTTGTGCAGCTCAATGGCATCATCGGGAGCTTCACCTTCACCATGGGTACTCACTACGGCCACCAGCAGGGTTTCCTGCTTGAGGTTACGGACATTGTATTCGCCCATAGATGCCAGGTTAACTCCATAGCCCAGACTCTGGGCCTTGGCGGCCAACGCCTTGGCGATACCCCGGCCATTGCCCGTCTGACTGCCATAGAGTATGGTCAGAGTTTGCCCGCTCTGGCTTTGGGGGGGAGCGCCCACCTGCCCCTGAGCGCTGGCGGCCAGATAACCACTGACCCATGCCAGCTGCAGCGGGCTGAGCTCGGCGGTGAGTTGTTTAAGCTTATCCACTTGTGGCGCTGAGAGTGGCGAAGCCAGTGAAGAGAGTTCTTTCAGTAACATTGAGACGGCCCGGTGACAGAGTAATGTCAGCAAGCTTAGCCCCGCCATCGAAAAGCAAAAAAGAATAATATTTAATTTTTTATATCAATAAGGAATATGCATGGTATAAAAATTAAGCTACAAAAGTGTGGCCTGGCGCAAAGAATTTGCTCTGACCAGTGGAGAAACACACCACATGAAGAATATGAGCTTGTTTCCATTGAAAGACTTGCGACAATGCCAAAAGCACGCTAGGTGCCATGAAGGGAATATCTGTACCCCACACCCAGGATTTCATTCATGAGCGGGCTTGGTTCCTGAGAAGATTTCAGGAAGTCCCCAATGGAAGGGAAAGACCAGTCCCCGAGTCCAGGTCAACAGACTTGCATTCTTTCACTCTGCCAGCGGAGTTTTGGCGGGGTGAATTTTGTTTATCAACCATCAGGGAATAGTCATGCAGATTGGAATACCGAGAGAGAGTCTCGCCGGTGAAACCCGGGTCGCTGCGACCCCGGCAACGGTAGATCAACTTAAAAAACTCGGCTTTGAAGTGGCAGTGGAAGCAGACGCGGGTGCGCTGTCCAGCTTCAGTGATGCCGCCTTCGAAGCCGCCGGTGCCAGTGTGGTACCGAATGTATGGCAGGCCGACTTGATCTTTAAGGTCAACGCGCCAACCGAAGATGAAATCAGCCAAATCAAAGATGGTGCCACCCTGGTAAGTTTTATCTGGCCGGCCCAGAATCCTGAGTTGGTGGAAAAGCTGTCACAACGCAACATCAACGTGATGGCGATGGACATGGTGCCGCGGATCTCCCGCGCCCAGTCCCTCGACGCCCTCTCCTCCATGGCCAATATCGGCGGTTATCGCGCCGTGGTGGAAGCGGCCCACGAGTTTGGCCGCTTCTTTACCGGCCAAATCACTGCCGCAGGTAAAGTCCCACCGGCCAAGGTGCTGGTGATAGGTGCCGGGGTTGCCGGTCTTGCCGCCATCGGTGCCGCCGGTTCATTGGGCGCCATAGTACGCGCCTTCGATACCCGTCTGGAAGTGGCCGAGCAGATCGAGTCCATGGGCGGTGAGTTCCTTAAGCTGGACTTCGGCGGGGAAGACGGCTCTTCCAGCGATGGCTATGCCAAAGTGATGTCTGATGAATTCATCAAGGCTGAAATGGCGCTGTTCGCCGAGCAAGCCAAGGAAGTGGATATCATCATCACCACCGCACTTATTCCAGGCAAGCCTGCGCCCAAGCTCATCACCAAAGAGATGGTCGACTCCATGAAGCCTGGCTCAGTGATAGTGGACCTGGCGGCCGCTACCGGTGGCAACTGCGAATACACCCAAAGCGGCGAACTGTTTGTGACCGACAATGGCGTTAAAGTCATAGGTTACACAGATCTGCCTGGGCGTTTGCCGGCACAGTCATCCCAGCTTTACGGCACCAACCTGGTGAACCTGATGAAGCTGATGTGCAAGGAGAAAGACGGCAACGCCAACATAGACTTCGAAGACGTGGTGATGCGCAACATGACGGTCGTCAAGGCAGGTGAAGTCACCTTCCCGCCACCACAGATCTCTGTGACCGCGGCGCCCAAGAAACCGGCAGCCAAAGTCGAGCCGAAAAAAGCAGAAGAGAAAGCGCCATCCAAGCTCAAGTATATTTTGGGCGCTCTGGGTGTGGCCGCCTTCGGTGCCGTGGCCTCGGTGGCTCCGGCTGAGTTCCTGTCGCACTTTACTGTATTCGTGCTCGCCTGTGTGGTGGGTTACTACGTGGTTTGGAACGTGACTCATGCGCTGCATACGCCATTGATGTCCGTCACCAACGCTATTTCCGGCATTATTGTGGTAGGTGCACTGCTGCAGGTTGGCCAGGGCTCAGCCCTGATGACCGCACTGGCATTTATCGCCGTGCTGATTGCCAGTATCAACATCTTCGGTGGCTTTACCGTCACCCAGCGCATGCTGAAGATGTTCCGTAAGGATTAAGGGGGTATATCGTGTCTCAAGGACTGGTAACAGCAGCCTATATCATAGCGGCCCTGTTCTTCATCTTAAGCCTCGCCGGCTTATCGAAGCAGGAGTCTGCAAAAAATGGAAACCTGTTTGGGATCATAGGGATGTCGATCGCTTTGATCGCTACCATACTGAATCCTGAAACCAATGGTGTTCACTGGATCATTCTCGCCATGGTGATAGGCGGTGCCATAGGTATTCGTCTGGCGCTCAAGGTTGAGATGACAGAAATGCCTGAGCTGGTCGCCATACTCCACAGCTTTGTGGGTATGGCAGCCGTATTGGTGGGTTTCAACTCTTTCCTCGGCCTGCACCCACAGGCGATGAACGAAGTAATAGTCACTGTCGGTAATGACCTCAATGCCACTCTGGAAGCCGCCAGGGCAGCCATAGAGCAAGCCGCCGCCTCGGCAGCCCATGAGCCCATGACAGGCGCCATGCTCAACATCCACCTGGTGGAAGTCTTCCTGGGGATCTTCATCGGTGCCGTGACCTTCACCGGCTCTGTGGTGGCATTCGGCAAGCTCAGAGGCATTATCTCCTCCAAGCCGATGATGTTACCTCATCGCCACAAGCTCAACCTGCTGGCGGTTGTGGTATCCCTGCTGCTGATGATTTACTTCGTCAACGTAGGTGGCAGCATCTGGCCTCTGCTGATCATGACACTGATAGCCTTTGCCTTTGGTTGGCACCTGGTAGCCAGCATAGGCGGCGCCGACATGCCGGTTGTGGTATCCATGCTCAACTCCTACTCTGGCTGGGCGGCTGCAGCGGCGGGCTTTATGTTGTCCAACGACCTGCTGATCGTCACAGGTGCCCTGGTGGGTTCTTCCGGTGCCATCCTGTCTTACATCATGTGTAAGGCGATGAACCGTTCCTTTATCTCTGTGATTGCCGGCGGTTTCGGTACCGATGGCGCCGTTTCCAGTGGTGATGAAGAGATGGGCGAATACCGTGAAACCACGGCCGAGGATGTGGCCGAGCTGCTGAAAAACTCCAGCTCAGTGATCATCACCCCCGGATACGGCATGGCGGTAGCCCAGGCACAATATCCCGTCGCCGAGATCACCCAGAAACTGCGTAATCTGGGGGTTAAGGTGCGCTTCGGTATCCACCCGGTTGCCGGGCGTCTGCCGGGCCATATGAACGTGCTGTTGGCCGAGGCCAAAGTGCCTTATGACATAGTGCTGGAGATGGACGAGATCAATGATGATTTCGAAGACACAGATACAGTGCTGGTGATAGGTGCCAACGATACGGTTAACCCGGCGGCCACTGAAGATCCTTCCAGCCCAATCGCCGGCATGCCGGTACTGGAAGTGTGGAAGGCCCGCAATGTCATCGGCTTCAAACGCTCGATGAACACAGGTTATGCCGGGGTGCAGAACCCACTGTTCTTCAAAGACAACACCCAGATGTTGTTCGGCGATGCCAAGGCCAGCGTAGAAGCGATTTTGAAATCACTCTAAGCGGCCTATCGCAGCTACAGCATGACTAACAGAGGGAGCCTGATGGCTCCCTCTTCTTTTGTCTTGTGCTTGCTTCTGCCAGTGGTCGTGCCTATAGCCACTTTCCTCCAGGAGTTTATTCAGGTACAAAATTAAAAAACAAACAAGGATGAACCATGAAACTCAGGCTGCCGCTGCTGGCTTTATTGCCGGCACTTCTTTTAAGTTCAGTCGCCCTGGCCAAACCAGAGCCTTTGCTCTATGGCTACAGTAATACTCTGGCATCCAAGGTCTACCAAAGCGAGCGGCGCTGGATGCTGTCCTTGCCGGAGCGCTACCATGCCACCCAAGACAGTGGTCGCCGTTATCCCGTGCTCTATATCGTCGATGCCGACTTCCAATTCCGCCATGTCTCCGCTGCAGTCAATAACCTCGCCAGAATGGGCAAGATACCGCCCATGATAGTAGTGGGTATCGCCATGCAGGGGCAGAAAGACTACCTCTACTCCACCACCTGGCCATCGGCTGAGGGCGCAGAATTTGGCGGCAGCGACAAAATGCTCGCCCACCTGCAACAGGAACTCGTGCCCTATATCAACAAACACTACCGCACCTCGGGCCACAATGCCCTTGCCGGTTATTCTCTGGGGGGCTTGCTGAGCCTGCAGATGATGTTGCAATCCAAGAGTCCTTTCAGTGCCTTTCTCGCCATGAGTCCCAGCATCTGGTACGACAATATGGCGCTGCTTGAGCGGGCCGCTCCTTGGCTGAAACAGCCTAGGCAGACATCGGCCTACCCCAGGCTTTTTCTCTCTCTGGCCAACGAGCAAGGCATGGGGGTGGATGAATTCAGAAAACTGCTCGCTGAGCAGGCGTCCGAATGGCACTTCGACTACCGTTTCTTTCCCTCAGAGACGCACTACAGCACCGCCATGCCGGCGCTGCTTGCCGGTCTGGAAAGCCTGACGCCAGGTTACTTTACCGATGTTGGCCCCTTGATGCAGCTTGGCGATTATGAAGCGGTACTGGCGCACTTTGAGGCCAAGAAAACACTTTGGAGCGGCTTTCATTTCGACTGGCTGCAGGCCTACACCTTGGGAAAGTACCTCTATTACAGCGAGCAGAAATCAAAGATGGCCGAAGTGCTCAACCTGGCCAAGAAGCAGTTTCCAGAGGATCTTGCAGAGCTGAGTGCCGGCTTTGCCAAAGTGCTCAACAACCGGGGCGAGTTTAAGCTGGCCAAGGAACTCTTGCTGATGACCTCAAAAGCGGGCGCAACCCAGGCTGATTGGCAGCAACAACTGAGCCTGGCACTGGCGGCTGAAGGCGACAGCCTTGGGGCAAAAGCAGCTCATGCCAAGGCGCTGGAACTGGCCGA
Organism: Shewanella sp. YQ_9; assembly: GCF_043103185.1. Classification (NCBI taxonomy): domain Bacteria; kingdom Pseudomonadati; phylum Pseudomonadota; class Gammaproteobacteria; order Alteromonadales; family Shewanellaceae; genus Shewanella; species Shewanella sp. YQ_9. The sequence goes on along the minus strand of NZ_JBICJO010000057.1, from coordinate 10,027 downwards.
AGCCTATCAACTGGAAAGCTGGGAGTGGTGGGAACTGCAGTAATAGGCCCGGCGCGCCAAGGCTACCGGACCTTTATCGATCAAAATATTGGAAACAGCGCCGAAATCAGGCTATCTGCTGAACCAGGCCATGACTGGTGTTTATCTGCCGCAGAATATTCAGCAGATTGCCACCCTTATCTTCCCTAAACTGGCCGACATTCAAACGATGGCTGATATCGGCCAGGCTTAACAATCCGCGGATCTGATGGGTCTGGGTATCGACCACAACAAAATAGTTCTCGCGGCTGTGACGCAGGCTCTGCAACACATCGGCGACACTGGCGTTGGCAACCTCATCATAGGCCAGTGCCTGCAGTTGCTCTCTTGGCAGCATCAAATCAAATACCGTCCAGGAGGAAGGTTGATGGGCCTTGTCGACAAGCTTGAGCAGATTGTCCGGCGCCAACAGCTCCTGGGTGATAATACCCAGCATTTCATGACGGGCATTAATGACAAAGTGCAATGCGCTGTGTTCACTCTGCATCAGGGCTGAGGCATCAGGCGCCGGCATATCGGCACTGATGACCATACGTGCACTGTGGCTGAAGTCCATCATGGCCTCGAAGGCATTGTCATAAGGGTTGAGTTGATTGGCTAAAGCAGAGGCTTGCAGCCTGTCGTTGCTGGCAATCGCAAAAGGATGAAGTGTTTTCATATTGTTACCTCACTTGGAAACTGGGTTGCCGGGCTTCGCATTAGTGCGAACCCGAAAGACGGTTTTCAAATGAGGTCTAATGGCGGTGCGCGGGTCTGTGCCTGAGGAAATACATGCAGTGCATGGGATTGCAATGACTCCAGCGACGGCAAGCGCAGTACCAACTCGGCCGAAGGCGCCAGATGAGTAGATTTCTGTTTCGGAAGCGTCGGCTCCTGAGAATCTGTCAGCGTCTTGAGGAACAGGCCTTGGGAATTATCTCCCTGCACCGCCAGAGGTATTGAGGCTGAAACCGGTACCAGAGAAACCTGCTGAGAATGGGCCTTGGGGATAGCTGCAAGAGTGCCCGTCAGCAAAATACTGACCAGCAATAATGCAAACCACCTCTCGATTCGGCTCATCTGTGATCCAGATCTCAAAACACCCATTTGCCGACAATAACACTGCCTTGGAAAAAAGCGCAATATTTTTCAGCAGTAAAAAATAAACCCCGCTCAGAGAACTGACCGGGGTTTATTGGAGAAGGCCGACTTCGACAAGCCCCGGCATGCCTTCAGTCGGATGCCTTGAACACCAATTGCTGTGCAAGCCACTCTCTGCATAAGAGAGTGGCACGAGGACTTATTCGCACCTTACCTACGAACCTAACTGAAACTCAGCGACGGATCTTCACCTCTGGCTCATTAAGCATCGCCAGCAAGGGATTTTGCTGCATCACTCTGGATTTGAGGCCAAACCCCAGGATAAGACCCATGGCAAAGCCACCGATATGAGCCCAGTAAGCCACGCCTTCACCGGCCATCATCAAACCAACCACGTTGAATACCAGCCAGATGGCAAAGAAAGCCATAGGCGACAGCTTCTTCTGGTAGATAACAAACATAAAGGTCAGGCTGGCATGACGGAACCACAATAGATACATGCCAAACAGGCCGGCAATGGCGCCACTGGCACCCACCATAGGGATATTGGAACCGGGATCGGCAATAATCTGCACCGCCGCAGCCGCCAGGCCACAAAGCAGATAAAGCCCAAGGAATCTCATGCGTCCCAAGGCGTCTTCCAGATTGTCGCCAACCACATAGAGGAAGTACATGTTACCCGCCAGGTGGATCCAGTCGCCGTGAAGGAACATATGGCTGAACAGGGTCCATACATGGCTGCCGTGCAACACCTCATCGGCCCGCAGGGCAAAGTTGGCAAACACGGTGTCGGCTATGTCCAAGTCTGTGCCATAGGCGGCAAAGATCATGATATTGAGTGCCAGCAGCAGGTAGGTGATGGCGGGTTGTGAGCGGGTTTTGAGATTAAACTCCACCGGCATTTGCGACAAAAACTGAAACAGCCAGGTCTTCACACTGATCTTGCCATTCAGCTCGGCCAGTAGCCCTTGCAGCCTTGGGGATTGCACCACCTTATCCCTTTCATCCTTGTCGACCCAAACCCCACTGCAACTGTGGCAGACATCCAGCTCTATCTGATAGCCGTCCATCAGATGGTATCTGTGCATCTGTTCTTCACAGTGCATACACTGGCGCTTGGAAAGCCCGAGGTGCGGCCCCAGCGACTCCTCGATGCGCACATGATCGTTGCCGTTGTCGGCTGTTGACAGCGCACCGTTAAGCTCGCCGTTGTCAAACCAGATGCCTTCACATTGATTGCAGCTGTCCACCTGCTCACCGTAAAGCTCAAAGGTGCGCATCGACTCGCTGTGACACCCGGGACATTTTAAACTCATGGATTATTCCTCTGTGATATTCACATCCATGCCACTACGCTGCAACTCAAGCTCCATACGCTGGAAACTCAGTTGCAGCTTAGGCAGAGTATCGGCCGAAATCTTCCCTACCAAGGCTCTTAACCTGGTTGTACCGACACCGCGGCTCAACTCTTGCTTTTCCATTTTTTCAATCAGCTGGGCAGATTCAATTCTGAACCTGCGGATAGCGGTCAGGATCTCAGCCGGTGTTTCCAGTGCATTGGCCGAGTAATACATGTTTTGCCAGACAAAATCGCTAAGCTGGGGATGCAATGACCGCAAGTCCAGCGGTCTGAGTTTATCTATGTCCGCCATATAGGCTTCCAGCGTCTGCAAGTTATCCCGCACTTCGTCATACAAGGCACGTTGTAGATGATAGTTGTTCTGGGTATTGACCAGAGAATCAAACTTAATCGCCTGTGACAGCCCCTGCTGCGCCGCCAGATAAACGCCCAAAACCGTTGCCAGCACCATCAACAGCTGGCTCACCCAGAAGCTGGTTTTCACCAGCTCACTATTGTCAAAATGAATTTTACGGCCGTTTGATACCGGCTCAGATTTCCTTTCCATAGCAACTCCCAATGATGGTATTTAACCTGTCATTGTGAGTCCGGGAAACTCAGTTATCCGTCGGCCGATTCCCAAGCAACAACCGGAGTTGTCAGTTTACATCCATACCGGCACGTTTCAGTTCGTCGGCCATCTTCTTATAGCTCTGCTCCAACTTGGGCAAGGTCTTGGTTTCGACCTCTTCAATCAGCACTCTCAGTTGTTTGGTACCAAAGCTTGGGCCATAGAACTTACGTTCAATTTTGCCGACAATATCTTCAGAGCCCATGTAGAAACGACGGGCACCGGAGAGGATATCGCTGGGGGTTTCCAGGGTGTAGGCAGAATACTTCATGTTTTGCCAGACAAAGTCCGCCATAACTGGATGATATTCTTTGATATTATAAGGTTTTTCTTTCTCTATTCGCTCAGCATACTCTGTCATTACAGTGACATTGTCTTTCAGCTCTTCATAGAGAGAATGTTGCAGATGATAGTTGTTCTGCATATTGGTCAGGCTATCAAACTTAATCGCCTGTGACAGACCTTCCTGCGCCGCCAAATAAACCCCGGCAACAGTGGCGATAATCATAAAAATTTGGCTGACCCAAAAGCTGGTTTTCACCAACTCCTGATTATCAAATCTGATCTTTTTGGCGCCGCGACGCTGGCTCTGCTCTTGATTGACTTCCATTTCGATACCTCTGTGGAACTGACTGAATTTTCAAGGCCGCCATCATACAGAAGGCCACTGCAACGAGCCAGTCCCATGGGCCATTTTTACCGCTCAGATCTCAACCAATATTCACAGTGCCACCGCCCACCAGAGTACCGCCGCAGTCAACCGCATCGCCGGTTCTGGCTGCGGGTTTCCCATCGATAAAAACACTGCCCGAACCCGCGGCAATGGTACGAGGGTGCGGCGGATGTTTGGGCTTGTCGTGGGGGGCCAATGAATCGCCCTGACGTGCCAGCGGAATACCATCCACCTTGACCGTGGAAGAGGCCGAAGTCACCGGCGTGGGTGGAAACCCATCATGATCTGTCCCTATATCGCCCAACTTAACGGCATTACCCATAACTGACTCCTTAATACCTTGATTAACGTCCGCAAAATTCATCTGCCCATTGCTGCACCCTGGCAAGCTCTGTATCTGTCAACTGCAGCCTGGCTGCCAAGGGTGCCAACTCGCCGCTCGATGATGCAGCCACTCTGGCCAGCACCCATAATTCAGACTCTCTTGGACTCAGGCCCTTGGCGGCGGCTTCCTCCCAGGCCAGAGTTACCGCCTGCGGCAAGCTGTAATAGAGTTCACTGCTATCCAGCAGCGGCTTGGCATCGAGCCATAAACGGCTGAGCCAGCGTTGTTGCTGCCGACTAAGCGGCGTTTGTGGGCTCAAGGGGCGCTCGGGCTTATCGGCCCAGCAGCGGCTATCGCTCACCAACGCCGGTTCTTGCTCCATTCCCGGGCCACTTTGGCGCATCGACTCCAGCCTCTCAGGGCGGACAGGCAGCAAAGGCTCTGCGGATGCGGCATTTTTGCGCCTCTGCCCTTCAATGGCCAGCATATACTGGCGATAATCCCTGTCGCTTGCATCGAGTGTCATGGGGCCAAACTGAGCCTGGGCCTGACGCAGGTACTGATAACGGCCGCAAACCGCGAGCCAAACCTTGGCTTCGCCGCCCGGCAACAAGCCAAATAAAATGCCGGTTTGACAAGCTTTACCACTGTCATTATCACCGGTTGCAGCGGCCAACATCTGCCGCTGCAACTCATCAGGCAAGCGGAAACTCAGTTCATAGATCCGCTCTTCAGTGAGCGCCAGATAGCGGATAAATATCTCTTCCGGCGGCTGAACATAGGCATCGGCGTTATAAAAACTGCTGATGCAGTTGAAACAAAAATCCAGTGTCCAGGGATCCAGCCCGCCGGAGGCATTGGCCTTATGGGTCTTGAGGTCCGGGATCCGCCGAAAGCCGGTATGCACCGAAGTCCAGTCCTGCTTACTGTTGAGGCCATAGATAGTCGGCACAGGATTGCCCATGGGCATGACTTCATAATAAAAAGGCGCCACTATCTCTATATCCCAGGGAATACCTTCGCTCTGAGATGCGGCTCTGGCGCTTATGCTGCCTCCCGAGCAGGCAAACAGAAAGCCGCTCATCAGCAATAACAACAGGCGAAGTACTGTGGCAAACCCCATAGGCATACTATTTCCCTTTTACGGCCGGGTGCACGGCGCGAGCATTGCCGTCGTTGGGGATATAAGGCACGATAAAACCACCGGCGACCGATACCACATCGGCGCTGTGGTGAATAAAGTGTGGCCTCAGTGCCCGCCTGAAAGATTCATCGCCAAGCAGCGGGTGCAGTTGCCCCTGCGTCGCCTGCTGCAATACCTCTTCGCAAATAGCGGCGAATGAACGGCCAAGCAGGTTAAAGTGACTGTTGAGATCTTCCACCTTGTAGCTGCTGTCCGAGCTCCATTTCTGCTCGAAGGCGCCGTCATCAAAGTTCACGCCGCTGAACTTGGCCAAACCGGCCATCAGCCTTAGATACAGGCGTGACAGATCCCCTTCAACAATCCGCGTCATGGTCAGCTTCACCGTTACCCTCTCTTCCGGCTCCCTGTTCTTGTTGCCCTGCAATACAGGCCTGACTACATAATCGATACTCAAGTCCGAGGTCTGACACCAGTTCATGGTGACCAAACGGTCGATTTCCCGCAGCACCTTTTTACCTGCATCTGAGGCCATCACTTTGGCGGTCAATGCCGGATCGTCCCCTTGACCAAAAGCCACCGGGCTATTGCTGCTGACGGCGTTTTTCGGCAAGCGGCTGTGATAGGCGGCAACCAGCTTGGTCTCGGTAAACAGCGGATTGTAGGACTGCACCTTGCCATCGAAAAACTGGCGTGAATAGTAACCACCGCCAAGATCCGAGTGTGCCCCGGGCAACACAGCCTCAAAGAAGGGGGCCGTTGGGTTTCGAGAGGCGTTGTTGAGGCTATTGAGCGAGAAGTTATACCTGAACTCATCCCTTGGATTGGCAGTGAGATGCACCACCTTCTTCACCCGCTTGGGATCCAGCCAGAGCTTCACATCACCATTATGTTCATCATGGGGATCTATGCCGTCCCACAGGGTCGCAATTGCGGCGACGGTATCGTAAATACCGACGAAGTGGATCTGACAATGCTCATTGTTTTGCCAATCCATATCCGAGCGCAGCGGTACATCGCTGCAATGCTTCGCCAGCGCGGCCTGGAACAGGTTATCTTTTTCCCTGAGCACCATGTTGGCGCAATGACGTGCCGCCGCTGCACCACGACTGAAACCAAAGAGATCAAACTCAAACTTACCTACGCCATCATACTGGTTGGCAAGGCGGCCCCACTGCGACTTGAGCTTGTTCTGACAGACATCATTCAATGCCTGCTCCACCCGAGACTCAACACCGTTATCCCCGCGTCCGGCTGCCACCCCGGCAAAGGCATCATCATCATCTATACCGTTCGCCGGCTCTTCCAGAGACGTACCTATCCCTTTGACATACAAGCCAAACTGCAAAAGGCCAGCGCCATAGAGTTGATTGGCGTAAAGCCACTCAAGTTTCTGCACATTGGTGTATTCATTGGTGGCACTGAGATTCTCCATCGCCTTGGGCATGGGTGCCTGACACTGAGCCGCCAGTTCCAGGGCCTGCTCCTGTGACTCCACCGAGAAGCGGTTCATACAGTAATGCGCCGCCCGCTCCTGCTGTTGCCGGCCCCAATCAACGTTATAGGTGTTGTTGGCTGTGCCATCGAAAAACAGCCCCATACGCACGGTTAACCATTTGAATGCCTGGATCTCCACCACATAGGCGTTGCGGCTGAGCAGCTCTACGGCACCACTCTTGCCTTTCCCGGCTTGATGGCGCTCAGCCACGGCTGCTGTAGGCGGCTGTTGCCAAAAATCACCAACCGTTGCCTGCAAATGCTGTTTAACCGTATTGTTGAAGCCCTTGGCCGCCTTAACATATTCAGGCACGGCGGAGGTTTCGGCAGCATTCAGGGGACGCCTGGACATCACAGCCTTGAGCCAGCTGTCGGTATCAAAAGTCAGCGTCACCGCCCCCGGCGCCAAGCAGGTGATCAGTTGCGGCCCCCCCGTCAACTTGAGCTGTCGACTGTTGCCGGCGGCATCGGTAACAGTGGCTGTTAACCCGGATAAGGGCTGATTGCTTTCATCACGAAAGTCGATTTCAATCCAGTCGGTTAAAGTTTCGCAGGGGATAGTGTGCTGACTCATGCATGCTCCATCCATTTAGCCAAATTCAAAAAGTCCTGTTGATTCAATCTCATTCCTTGGGCGATCGCCGGCATAGGATAGCTGACACTGCGCCCCAGACGCGCGGCAGCAAAGACAGGGATATCCTCTTCATCTACCCCTTGTTCACGACCCCGAAGAATCGCCGCCTTAATGATCTCCCGCCGCTTGGGTTGCTGACTCATCAAGGGATGCAACTCTCGCCATAACTGGCGCTCAACAATATAGATATGGCGCTGGATGTCGCTTTGTCCGGCCAGATGCTCGGGTTTCATCTGCCACCAGATATCCGCATGCTCGGTATAACCGGGCTCGCCCGGGTGCTGCACCACAATGCTGCCATGCTGGGCCTTAACCGGGCTGGCGGGATCAAGATACTGCGCCTCATCCATAGGGTCGTCGCTGTTGCCGCTTGGCAGCGGCTTGCCGACAAAGCTCAAACGGGTTATCGGCCCCAGAAAAGCCCCCAACTCAACTTGGCTAAAGCGCGGCAGCATAGGTTGCAGCACTCTGGGGTCATAGAAGCGGAATACCACTCGTTCACCATCACATGCCGCCAGAAGCAGGCTCTTCAAGTGGGCAAGCAGTTGCGGCCTGGGCAAATGACTCTCCAGCGCCAGAATAGGGCAATCGGCAAATGGCGCTTGCTGCAACAATTCCGGCCGTGCCGGCACCAACCATGGCCCCTTATCCTTATGGGACTCGAGCAAGGTGCCCTGAAACAGAGGCACGGCATCCACGCCGCCCTGTTGATAATAAGCGGGCAGCAGCTTTTCATTGGCCAGGGGATTAAGCAGCCAGTAGCCTAATTCACTCAGGGTGTCATTCCGTTGCACAAACATTTCCACTCCTTGATAACCAAAGCCGCGCGGCGACTCCGGCAGCAATCAATCCTTGGCTTCAACCAGCTTGCCATCTTGCAAGCGGTAATCTGTGGTAACCAGCAAAGCCTTATCAGCATTTGTATCTCTGCTGCTGATGACTCTGATTCTTGGCTCTCCGGCGGAGGTGTACTGCAGTTCTATTCCATCTCTATCCGATACCAAGTCATCGGAAGGCAGTCGCCGCAGCAGATTGCCCTCGAGCCGATAAACATTCATCAGGGTCTGATGCCCGCCTGCCTTGTATCTAAGCAGAATCTCAACTTGTCCATCTCCGTCGAGATCAACCGCTTGCAATTGGGGGGTATGGCCTGTGAAACCGTCGATGATCCGCGGATAACCCTGGCGATTATATTGCGTCAGATAAAGCTCCGCGGTGGGCATGCGATCGCCTTCGCTATCGGCAAACCAGAGGGCGGAGACATCCACTCTGGCGATAGTCCGCAACTCAAACGTTAAACTCGCCTCCGCTGACTTCTGGGAAAAACCGTTTTCTGCTGTTGTTGCCCAAGCCGGAATCGCACCGCAACACAGCAACACCCAAGCTAATACCAACTGCCTCATTATTTGTCTGCCTTACCGGTGATACGCCACCAGTCCTGTTCAAATTTCTCCACTGTGCCTTTGCCAAGCACAGTGTTGTAGTATTGCTTCCAATATTTGGCTACCGCCTTGATATCCTGACCATCAGGGAAGGCCTCTCCGGTTCTGAATCTGGCTCTGGCATAGTGCACATAAGCCATGGCGGTGGCGTATTCATCATTGTTGCGCAGCTCGGATAGTCTGTCATCCGAGCCTTGCAGTGCCGAAACCTTCTTCGCCAATTTCGACTTATACTTCAGGAAGTTGTCCCAGATATCATTGTGGGTCGCCGGTTCCATCTGGTACAGCCCCTTGGCGGGTCCTTTACCCATCTGATCTCTCATGGTCAGATGGCTCTCATGAGCAGCCGTCCCCAGCAATAGAATTTCGGCATCTTCATCGACCACATCGAGTTTTGCCAGCGTTGGCCGGATCACTTCACGGCGAAAACGCTCGGCTTCAGTTTCTTCTGTCTGTGGCTGGGTCTCAGCTTGTTGACTATCTGCGGCGCCGGGCGCCACTGCAGAAGCCGCTCCGCCACTGGCCGCAGTGTCTGCTGTTTCTGCCGTATCGGCTTCAGCTGAAGTCTCAGCAGCGCTTTGCGCCTGAGCTTGAGGCTGAGATTGAGCCTCCTCTTCGGTCAGCGGGCACACCTGCACCGCAGGCGCGGCGAACTCCTCGGCAACCAACAGCGCAGATAGGGGAACACTTCCCCCCTGAGGCAATATTGCCTGTTCAACCGCGCCGGGTAACACAGGTGCCAAACCGCTGAAACCACTGGCACTGCCTGGGCTGCCCCCTGAGTTGAGGTTGATCCCTGGGCCGGAAAGATGCACCCCGGCCGGATCGACCTTGACAAAACTGCCACCGGCCTTAAGCGTTACTTCGGCACCGGACTCGATCACTATCTTGGCACCGGCTTTCAGTTGAATTTCCGGCCCGGCCTGCAGCAGGTATTTGTCTGCAACCTTGATCTGTTGGCTGCCATCCACTATCAGGCTCTTGTCGCCGGTTACCTGCTGGCGGGACTCGCCCAACACCGTCAGGTGGTCGTTGCCGCCGATGCGGCTGCGCCTTTCATTGTCCACATCCAGGTGGCTGTCGTGCTTGATATGCTCGTGCCTGTCATTCTCGGTCAGTAGGTTCAGGTCTTTCTGCGCATGCAGGTAGATTTCCTCTTCCCCCGCTTCATCCTCAAACCTCAGCTCGTTGCTGCCCTCGCCCTTGTGGCTCTGGGTCTTCAGCAC